>DKVK01000048.1 GCA_002491165.1 Porphyromonadaceae bacterium UBA7180 | reverse complement strand
TGGATAGGCTTCCGACTTATGGATAAATAAGGGAGGCGACACCGTCGGCGTGCCACCTCCCTTCGCAGAAAAGTATGTAAATTATTTGATTGTTACTTGATGAAGACTTTACGCGTCGTGCCGTCGCTCATCTTGACGAGGTTGAAACCTTGCCAAGGCTTTGCGGAGGGAATGCCTTCGATGTTGTAGAAGAGTTCGGGCGTTGCGTCGCCGTTCAGGATTTCTTCAAGGCCGGTGCCGATGTTCTCGTTGTAATAAGTGTCGGTGTCGGCATTGTAGTAAACCTTCTCGCCGCCGAATACGGGATGGGCGTCGGTTCCTATCTTCTGACCGAAGGCTTCGCCGAGTTTGTAGGCTATTTCGCCGGAAGCCATTGTCTCTTCGCTGACGAGCGTATAGCAGCCGGGACGGTTATATTCCTTAACCGCGAATGCGTTGGCAATCGGGTTGACCGTGACATTTGTGTTATAGGAAACTATGGCACCCGCTGTATTGCCGAGGTCCTCTATTTCACCTACATTGAATACATTGCTTATGCCCGCTTCGCAGCCTTTGGAGAGGTTGCCAACGATACCGGCATGGTTCGAAGCGCAGAAGATGTCGCCGGCATTGTAGCAGTCGCGTATTGTCGAAGTCGTTTTCGTCATCGAACCTGCTATACCGCCTACACCAGCCTTTGTGCCGCGCACAGATGCATAGTTGGCGCAAGTACTGATGTCAGTGTAATCCGTGAGGTATGCCACCAGTCCGGCAACCGTCTGTTTGCCGCTGACCTGACCATGAACAGTAATGCCTGAAATCTTGGCGTGTACTTCTTCCGTGCCTTTCACGCAGCCGAAAAGTCCCTGATAGTTGTCGGATGGATTGTTGATGTAGAGCCCTTTGATTGAGTGGCCGTCGCCGAGCAATTCTCCGCCGAACGGTTTGGATGTCGTGGCGCCGATAGGTGTCCATGCGTAGTCGCCGAGGTCAAGGTCGTTGGTGACGATACCTTTGATTGCGGTTTCGCCCTCGTTGACTTTGTCGCGGAACCATGCGAGTTCTGCCGGAGTTGAGATAATGTAGTAACCCTCTTCATTCTCCACGGGTTGTTTGGAATTGGTGCCGTACCAGTCGCCGTCGATGGGTTCGGGCAGTATGTTGAAAGTCTGGAGGCCTTCGGCGTCGTCTGCAATGTTGTAGTCGAGTCGCAGGCAGCGGTAGCCGGGCGCGGAAGCCACGACGGAGTATATACCGTAGGAGCCTTCATAAAGGCCCTCTTCCCCGGGCTCAAGTTGTTGTCCGAGGTGGGTGACTGTTACTTCTGCATCGGGAACGTCGTATGTCACCTTTATGTCGAACATCTTTACCGGGGTGAGGTTGATGGTCACATCGGGAATGTATCCGAAGTACGTCTTGTGTGGAATTGCGGTAAAATTCGGGGAACGTCCGGCTATAGGGCTGATATTGCGGTGGTTGCCTATGGGGTCGCCGTAACCGTTTACCTGGATGACACCTTTGGTGAAGTTAATGGTAGGTTCGGCAGTAATGTCATGGTCTGCCGGGATGTCGAGCGATACCGTCTGTGCTTTGTCAGAAGAACCGAAAGTGTACTGGTTGGCACTGAGTATCAGGGACGTACCGTTGGGAAAGCCGTTGTAGGTGACGTAAGCCGACATGTTGTAGATACCTGCGAGCTTATTGGCGGGATGACGCAAGCCGGTATACTGTATTGCTACCTGGTCGCCGGGTTGGAAAATCTTGCTACCGGGCCGGTTGACGTTCACTATTTCTCGGTGACACTTTTTGGCTGTGAAGATTTGATAAGTGGAGTTGCCTGAAGCGTCGGTCATTTTCAGAATCTGGCGCCCCTCTTTGAGCAGCACGCTGTAAGTGCCGTCGCCGTTGTCGGTGATGCCATCGGATGTGAAACCGGTGTATGTAGCCGTTTGCTCGCCGATGGTAGGATAGGCTATGGTCATGGTAGCGGCGCCTGTCGCTTTGAAGGTGTAAATGTGTCCCTCTTCAGTGTCGAGGTAGTAGAAGACGTCATGCTCGGCGTCTACATTCTCTCCTGCAAGTTTTTGTGCGGCTGTGTTATACTCCTTGTTGACAGTGATTTCGGGAACGACTGCTGATTCAGGCTGTCCCACGGTCACCACGTAAACGGCGGTATTCTCCGGCCAGATGGCGCCCCAGTATTCGCCGCCCATGTAAGCGGTCTTGGCGCCCGACGAGTTGTAATAGTTAAGCCCGATAGCATCGTAAGTGACAAGAACTATGGCTGTGCCGTTGCCTACGGCTTTGAGGTCGGCCCATGCCGAGCCGGTCTTTTGCTCCACCTGAAGCACGTCCGAGGAAACGTTGCCGTCGAGATCAAGGATGGTGTAGTGGAAGTCGGGTTCTATGAAATAGTTGTTAGTGGAGTTGTCGGTGAGCTGCCATGAGCGCATGGCATGGGCTTTGAAGACATCCCCCGTGTCGAGGCGCAGGTAACCTTTCGGATTAATGTTAACGAAGATGTCGCCGGTCTCGAACCCACCGTCAGCTTTTACACTATGGTTAATCTGTTTGGGGCCGAAGGCGTGGTAGTCGGCGTCGGTAAACACCAGCACCGGACGTTTGGCCTCATCCTTGTTCATGGTGAAGTAACCTCCCTGTGTCAGTCCCCCTTCCATATAGGTACGGTAATTGTAGACCTGGCTTTCGGCCAGGCGGTAGGTAATAACTTTCGCGTCGCCCGACTCGTCGGTGCTCACGGGAGGAACAGGAGTGAAGTCCACGAAGTGTGAAAACTTCATGTTCAGCTCGAATTCGGCGTTCTTGGGCACCGTTATGGAAAAGTCGTGTGCCAAGGGAATGGCGCCGTTGACGTTGATGTTGCCCGTCAGTGTGTTGCTCTTGTAAAGAGTGGTGTAACCTTCGGCTGCGTGTGCTTCGGACGGGATGAAGGATGCATAATAGCTGTCGCCGTTAAGCGCAAGGAATGTCTTGCGGCCGGCGGTAGTGCTGTTCCCTACTGTGATGGGGTGATTCACTCCCTCGCGGCTGTTGGTGCGCACGTCGAGGGTATAGTCACCGTCGTCGACGGTCCATGTGCGGCCATCGGTCTTGTTGGAGACGTAAGCGGTGAGCGTCAGCACGGTTATCTGTTGTGAAACCGAGTCACCGACTGCTACCTCGATTGTGCCGTTCTCTGTGGTTCCGTCGTAACCTGTTATGATATAGTCTCCGGGTGTAGTCTGGAAGTTATAGACCATGTTATCGGGCTCACCGGTAACTATGGTCTCTCCCGTAGCTTTGGAGACCATTTTCATAGTCTTCGAAGTGCGGTTCATCTTGACGGTAAGATTCACCGCTTCCGAAGTCAGGACGCTCATGCAAAGCGCCGTCAGAACCAGGAATAATGATCTGATTTTCATGATGGTTTTTAGATTGGATTTATTGAAATTGTTAATATACTATTTTTCTTCCGTTGTGGATATATATCTGACCCTTCACAGGATGGGGCACCTTGATTCCCTGGAGGTTGTAATAATGGGTATCATGATATACGGGGAGTTGCGAGCCAATATCTTCTATTCCGGTGTAATCAGGATCGATAGCCAAAAAATGCGCAGGGTTTATATATACGTTCCATGAGCCGGTATGCTCCCCTTGCGGTGTCCATTGGTGCAATGCACCGGCGGCGACGAAGGCCCCGGCATCAGTGGCGTATATATAGCCGGTATAAGGGTTCACGTAAATGCCGTATGGCATCTGTAGAGCCATGAGGTCGTCGCGCAAAGTCCCCGGCATATCTTCCGAAACTCCCGATGTGCCCTCTGTCTCCATGACCTCAGCAGGGTCGATGGTAACGTAGTTGAAAGTGTAATCACCTGTATAATAGGAATATCGAGAGCCTATGGCGAAGAATTTGCCGTCGGTGTTCACGCAGTTGTATGTGGCGGCATATTCCAGTTTCCGGAAGCACTCTTTGTCCGGTTTGCCGTCGAGTACCGCCCGGCAGTCCAGGATTATGGTTGCGGCAGGTATGTCGTAATAGTCGCCCGGAGAGTTGATGCAGAGGTATTGCCCGCTCTTCGACATCTTGCCGTAGAGGTTTATCTGGCCGGTATCAACGTTGCGTTCCACTTCCATGGTCTCGGCATTGATTACGCTGACCGTTGTTTCGTACTCATGGTCTTCCTGAAAGGCGTAGCCGCCGGTGTTGGCAACGAAAAGGCGACCGTCATAAAGTGCTATTCCCTCCGGTTCGTAGCCTACTTCCACGGCGTCCACTACCTTGAAAGTGCTTAGGTCAATCTTGGCTACATATCCTTTGGTGAAGTACTCCATCTCATCGTTGACGCGACACTCGTGGCCGTATGAGGAGATGTAGACATAGCGGTCATCTGAGGCCAGTTTGCGGTTGTTGGGCACTTCCTCGGTGGCAGCCACGGCATGGCCGCTGTTGTCGATGAACTGCACGATGTTCGACCAGTTGACGGCAATGGCTATAAGGTTGTCTCGAACCTGGATGATGTCGTTCGGGGTGTCGCCGAGTTTGTAGCCGTTCACTTCCCGGAACCATTCGTTGCTCAGCACCTGGCCGTCCTCGAAATAGCTCAGCCGGCCGTTGTCCGACTGCCAGTTGCCTTCGTCCACCACAATAAGCTTCTCCTTGGCGGAGGAAGGGTAAACCAACGCTGCGATGCAAAGTATGGCGGTTAGAAATTTGGTAAATAGTTGTTTCATGCGTATTTTGTTGTTTTATTATTCCTTGAAAGACGGGATTAGGATGGTCTTGTCCGTGCAGTGGAGCGTCCGGGTTAGTCCATAAAAAATCCCGATGCGCATGTTCATCGGGACGTATCGTTTGTTGCTTCAAATACTGTGGTATTCCGGTATCCGGAAAGCGGAATGGAGAATAGGGGAGAGGAAAATATAACCGGAAATGAGAGATGAGATGATGCAAGCCCGTGGTCCCGCAGGCGCGAAAATCAGAGTTAAGAGAGGGTCTTCTGACTTGTTCCTGAGGGCCGCGCCTTCCCGGCCGATGTGTGGGCCAGTGACGTTAAGCGGTCATCATTTTATCATCTCGGTGGCTTATAAGCGGTTTAAGATGAGGAATTTACAGCAGCGGGTACTGTCACGGATTCTCACCGTGTTCCACGGGCAACTCTATGCCCATCGCTCTTTCTCGCCGCAAAGTTACAATGAAAATTCCGCATCGCAAAATTTTTCTCCGAAAAAATCGCTGAAAGTTTTATGTCGGCTAGATACAGTATTACTTAAATAATCCGTTGAATCTAGTAATAAATCAGATTAAGCAATATAGAGCGTCTGAGAAGATTTCATGGAAACAAATGTAAAAATTAGTTTAATTCAATGAAATTAACTAACTTTGCAACGTGTTTGTAATGACTGGCATTCAAGAGAGATTGCCGCGATAAACATTTTGATCAGTTACTTAAGACTGCAATTTATGACCGTTACGGAAAGTATTTGTTTACTTCGGACAATGATGTGTATTGTTTCTCCGATGGATATTTCTATACAAATAAGAATGGAGAATACGAACAATCAGTTTTCTCACTTGACGAAAACGGGCATGGGATACAGCATGGCAGCCGTCCCTCTGCAACCTATCCCTCACAATCTGCCTACACACCTCAGTTTCCACCGTACAACCCTAACGTGGACTACTCGCAACCAGTGTACGGAAATCAAGGATACGGTAATTCCGGATACGACAACAATAGTAACAACAACTCAAGTGTAGACTATGAGCAGCGGAAGCGCGACACTATGAACACTATAGTCGGAACAGCTTGTCCTGTTTGTCATGGAGACAAGAAATGTATAAGTTGTCACGGTACGGGATACAGGACAGATAACGCGTTCGGTACAGGTGTTGACACTTCTCATGTTTGCGGTGTTTGTAATGGACAAAAAATCTGCACATCTTGTGGTGGGACCGGAAAATCGCGCTGGAACCGTTAACTATACTTTCAACCGTCAGTCTTTTCAGGGTAAATACTACCTGATGGACGACTGCTCGGGGGGCTTCATCGGCGCCGGCTTCGGATACATCTTCTGAACTTGAACTGTCATAGCATTCAATCATATTTGCGTCTCCGGCCATTCCGGAGGCGCTTTTTTATATAGATGACTTTTATGGCACGGAGCGGGGACTCTAAGGGCATTAGAAACTTTAGGGTCCTAAGAGTCAAGGGGTAACACAGTCTTGGAAAACTTGGAGGTGCTTTATTTTTGCGCAATCGGGCAATTATTGCTAAATTTGCACACTGAAATAATCTGATGATGAAAAAAATACTCGTTTTCCTATATCAGTGGCTCATCGCCGTGCCCATCCTGGCGGTGCTGACCATCATAACCGCCCTGACAACCATCATCGGCTCGGCCATCGGCAACCGCGATTACTGGGGCTACTGGCCTGCGTGCTTCTGGTCGCGTTGTGTCTGCACATTGCTGCTTGTGCGCGTCAAGGTAGTGGGGCGTGAGAATATCGACCCGAGAACCTCCTACGTCTTCGTCTGCAACCATCAGGGAGCCTTCGACATCTGGACCATCTACGGCTATCTGGGCCACAACTTCAAGTGGCTGATGAAGAAGAGCCTGGAGAAAGTGCCCTTCGTGGGGAAAGCCTGCAAGAGCGCCGGTCATGTGATGGTGGACGACTCCAATCCGCGCGGCGTCCGCCAGACCATCGAGGAGTCGGAAGAGCGGCTGCGCGGCGGCATGTCGGTAGTCATATTCCCGGAAGGTTCGCGCACACGCGACGGCCATCTCACCCCTTTCAAGCGCGGCGCTTTCATGCTGGCCTCCGAGTTCAAGCTCCCCGTGGTCCCGCTTACCATCGACGGTGCATTCAAAGCCATGCCACGCACAACCTACAACGTGACACCCGGCCGCATAACGCTTACCATACACAAGCCCATCTATCCCGGTCCGCGCGGCTTCAATACCCGCGAACTGATGGCAGAGACTCGCCGCGAGATAGCCTCCGCGCTTCCCGGCGAAGATTCCGAAACCTGATATAATATTGTGCTCCGAACCGACGTTCATGTTACAGGAATCCCTCCCCACCGACACCGAAAGGTGCCGGACCGATTTTACAGACGCAGAGTAACCGCAAAAGAATGACGACACAGCAATCACCGGAGAACCCCGAAGAGGCGTCCAAGGCGCCGCAAGGCGATGCCCATGACGGCGAAACGCCGGAAGGCAACGCACCGGAAGTGGGCAAGCGCATAGGGCGCAACTCGCTTTATATGGTGGTTCGCACTGTCGCCATCATGCTCGTGAGCCTCTACACTTCGCGTCTTACACTAAACCTTCTGGGCGAGACCGACTATGGCATCTACTCTATCGTTGCGGGTTTCGTACTTATTTTCAGCTTTATAAACATAGCTATGGAGCGGAGCATAACCCGTTTTTTGATGTACGAACGCGGCCGCGGCTCGGCAAGCTCGCTCGGCAAGATGTTCAACGTGGCCATCTTCGCGCAGATTGCCATTGCCGGGTGTGTGCTCCTCGCCGGAGAGACCGTCGGACTGTGGTATGTCAATAACTTCCTTAATGTTCCCCCCGAAAAGATGGCGCCCACCAATTGGGTTTACCAGCTCTCGCTCGCCACTCTCTGTTTCAATATCGCGAAGGTGCCGTATAACGCTATGATTATCACCTATGAACGCTTCTCCTTCTACGCCATCTTCTCGTTCGTTGAAGTGCTTCTGCGCCTTGGCGCCGTGCTGCTGCTATTGCTTTTCAGCGAACATCTCCTGGTGATATATGCCGCGCAATTCTTCGGTGTCACCGTGTTGGTTTTCTTCGTCTACAAACTGTATTGCTGCCATGCCGCCATCTTCGGCAACGTCTGCCGCTTCCGCCGCTATTGGAACAGGGAGAAATTCGTCGACATGGTGAAATTTTGCGGCTGGAGCACGCTCGGAAGTGCATCCGGACTCGGTGCCTATCAGGGGGCGGCACTGATTCTTAACTACTTCTTCGGCGTCGTGGTCAACGCAGCCTTCGGGTTGTCCACTATGGTACAGCAAGCGGGATTCAATATCCTCTCAGCTTTCCAGACAGCTTATTCCCCGAAGCTCGTGGCGCTATATGCCCGCGAGGAGATGGAACCATTGCGCCAGTTTATTTACCGCCTCGGTAAATATTCCTTCTACATATCTGCGGCGCTACTGGTTCCTTTGTGCCTGAACATTGACATAGCGCTCCACATCTGGCTGGGCGATGACGTTCCCCGGTATACGGCCATCTTCTGCATCCTCAGCCTCGTCTGCAACGGAATAGACTGCATCGGCGCCCCGGGACTCGTATGCAACCAGGCCACCGGTCGCGTGCGCAACTTCAATATAATCTGGAGTATACTGATGCTCTGTAATTTACCGTTCGATTACATCGCCCTTAAAGCCGCAGACTGGGCTCCAGCGGCTTTAGTGGTGAGAGCTGTAATCAATGTCGTGGTCTACCTCTTCTTTATACGCTTCATGCAGATGCAGGTAGGTTTGCGGCCGTTGCGCTATATCGCCGCTTCGTTGCTGAAACCGTTGGGTATTGCCGTTGTCCCGTTCTGCGGAGCATTGTTGCTGCGCGTTAACATGGGCGCCACCCTCTTGTCTGCCATTGTGAATGCTCTGTCTTTCTGGGCGGCATTTGCAACATTCATCTTCCTGTTTGGCCTTGACAAACAGGAACGCAAAAAAATTACCGCCAAACTGGACCGCTATATTCCCACACTTCGAAAATCTTAAATTATGGAAACCGTAAAGTCACCCCAAATCAGCGTTATTATCCCGGCCTATAAAGCTGCCGACCATCTGCACGTTGCGGTAGACTCGCTCCTGAAACAGACCATGACCGATTTCGAAGTAATAATAGTTGAAGACTGCTCCGACGACGGAGGCGCCACCCTTGAGGCCGCACAGCGTTATGCCAAAAGCGATCCGCGCTTCCGCGTTTTGCAGACCGACTATAACTGCGGTTGCGGGATGGCCCGTAACAAAGGCATAAAGGAAGCAATGGGAGAGTATATTTTATTTCTTGATGCTGATGATTACTTTCATTGCGACACATTGGCAGGCACACTAAGTATCGCAAAAAAACACAACGCAGAAATAGTATGTTATAATTGCTGTCGTATTTATCCGGACGGCACTAAGACAGAAATTATTACCGGAGCCCACGAAACAGTGTATTCCGACACAGCAGAGATAAGAGACATAGCGCTGCAAAGTTTTTATTATTACAATCTTTCAAAATTTCCTAAATTTCCGGGGAACGTTTTAGCTGCACGCATGTACAAGCGTTCCCTGCTTATGGATAACAATTTACATTTTGCAGAAGAGGACCACCTTATGAGTGAAGATGCTTTGTTCGCTTATCAAACCATGCTAAATGTAAAATGTTGCGTTTATACTCCCAATACATATTACTTTTACGTGCAAAGGCCACAATCTATCTCCCGCAACATTAATCCCGATTTGCTGGAACGTGTGGTCAAAGCTGCTAATTATTTCGAGAAAGCAGTAAATGATGATCCGGATACGCCGGAAAATGCTATATATTATATCTGGTCATACGTGCTGCTCGGCGTCCGCTCTTGTACCAAGCAAATGTTTATGAGCGACCGGTCCATGGCCTTCAAGCGCCACTGGATGGAGGAACAGGCCGAAATGCCTATTTTCCGCACCATCTATGAAAACTATCCGCTTTACTCCCTGCCGCTGAAACACCGCCTCAGTTTCGTCAATTTCTACAAGAAACGCTTCCTGCCCCTCTACGTTATGGTAGTAGGCCAAGAGAAGCTCCGCGCCCTCCTCGGCAAGAAATAACCCCGCTTATAAATCTTATACGAGCTGAACAGAAAAAACCACGGCCATTTCATTTAAACTATAACTTTCATCGGATTCACGTAATCTTACCGATGCAGACGATGCAGATGCCCGCAGGGGCGTTTTCGATGTTCAGCTCGAGGGTGTCGGATGTTGTCTTGCTTTCGGCCACGGGTTTTCCGCTCACGTCGAAGACTTTCACGGGAGTCCCGGCTTCGGCTCCGGCAATGTGAAGCGTGGAGGTTACGAGCTTAGGCCATACGGCGATGTTGCCACCGGCGGTGATGTCGAGGATTCCGTCGGTTTTGGCACCGATTAGGATGCGGTCCACGTCGCCATAGCCGTAGCTTTTTGTCTGGCCCGAGTTGGTGGAGACAACCACTTCCTGCTCGCCAAGCGTGATGCGGTCTACATCAGCCATCTTCACGGTGTACTGTTCTCCCGACTGCGGGATGACGACGATATACTCGCCGCGCTCTTCCGCACGCATGGTAAAGACAGAACCCACCGCCATGACTGCCCCCAGGAAATGTAGTAAGGCGTCTTTTCATAAATTATAGTTTATAGGTTAATGGGTTTGCGAAGTTAATCAATCTGTTTGGAATATACAAATCTTTGTCGTGTAATTTTAAAAAATGAGCGGCGCTTTCACGGCACCGCCCGGTTGTATATGTTTGAGGCAATTAAAAGCTTGTTTCCCCCGTTATCCTCCGAAGTTGTCGTAATGGATGGCCTGCGGTTCCACGCCGAGGTTATATAGCATATTGTTGACGGCGTTCGACATCGGGCCGGGACCGCACATGTAATATTCTATGTCCTCGGGTGCGGGATGGTCCTTGAGGTAGGTCTTGTACATGACGTCATGCACGAAACCTGCTGTGTACTTCACGCCTGCGGCATCGGCAGCCGGGTCGGGACGGTCGAGCGCCAGGTGGAACTTGAAGTTGGGGAACTCCTTTTCCAGCTCCAGGAAATCCCGGAGGTAGAAGACTTCGTTGAGGGCGCGTGCTCCGTAGAAGAACGACATCTTGCGGTCGCGTATCCGGAGCGTTTTGGTTAGGTGCATAATCTGTGCGCGGAGGGGAGCCATACCGGCGCCGCCGCCTACCCAAATCATTTCGGCTTTGGAGTCGAGGATGGGGTGGAAGTCGCCGTAAGGACCGCTCATCAGCACTTTGTCGCCCGGTTTCAGCGTGAAGATATAAGAGGAGGCGATACCCGGCGGCACGTTCTGGAAACCGACCTGAGGTTTCGGCTTGAAGGGTGGTGTGGCAATACGCACGGTCAGCATTATGCGGTCTCCTTCGGCCGGATAGTTGGCCATGGAATATGCGCGCACCGTCTCTTCGGTATTTTTGCACTTGAGGGTGAAGAGGCCGAACTTCTGCCATGCGGGGAGGTATTCTTCGCCGATGAGGTCTTTGTCTATGTCCACGTCGTAGTCCATCTCGAACTTGGGGATGCGTATCTGCGCATAGGAACCGGGGATGAAGTTCATGTGTTCACCCTCGGGCAGACGCACTATGAATTCCTTGATAAAGGTAGCTACGTTACGGTTGGAGATAACCTCGCATTCCCATTCCTTGACTTCGAGTGCGGCGGGGTCGAGTTCTATCTTCATGTCGTTCTTGACCTTGACCTGGCAACCGAGGCGCCAGTGGTCTTTCATTTGCCGGCGCGAGAAGTGCACGGCTTCGGTGGGAAGCATTTCGCCGCCCCCTTCGGGAACCTGCACCTTGCACTGTCCGCAGCTGCCCTTGCCGCCGCAGGCCGACGAGAGGTGCACGCCGCCGTCGTTGAGGGTGGCAAGCAGTGTCTTGCCGGCCGGGGCGCGGAGCTCCTTCTGACCGTTGTTGATGTCGATGGTGATTTCGCCCGACGCTACGAGCCATTTCTTGGCGATAAGCAGGATGATGACCAGCAACATGGTGATGGCCAGGAATATGAGAGAGGCTGCGGCAACGTTCTGCCAGATTATTTCGAGAGTTACCATGGCGCGTTAAAGTTTTATACCGAGGAAGCTCATGAAGGCGATGCCCATGAGGCCGGTGATTATGAAAGTGATGCCTATACCGCGGAGGGGAGCCGGGATAGCCGACGGTGTGAGGCGTTCGCGTATGGCCGCCAGGCAGACGATGGCCAGCAGCCAGCCGATGCCCGAACCCACGCCGTAGACGGTGGCTGTCCAGGCGTTGGAGAAGTCGCGCTGTTGCATGAAGAGCACTGCCCCCAGGATGGCGCAGTTGACAGCGATCAGCGGCAGGAAGATACCCAGCGAGCTGTAGAGCGACGGCGAATATTTCTCTATTACCATTTCCAGAATCTGCACCAGCGCCGCAATCACGGCGATGAACATTATCAGGCCCAGGAAGCTGAGGTCGGCCGAAGCGTATTCCGCTCCGAGCCAGCTCAGTGCGCCGGGCTGCAGTATGAACCGGTTGATGGCCCAGGTGATGGGCAGCGCCACGGTGAGCACGAATGTGACCGCGATGCCCAGACCGAACGCCGTCTTGACGTTCTTCGACACCGCCAGGAATGAACACATGCCCAGGAAGTAGGCGAATATCATGTTGTCGATGAAAATCGACCGTATGAATAGATTCAGATTTTCCATTATGAGTCAGATTGGTGCGTTACTATTATTCTTGGAGGTCTTTGTTGCGCGAGCGGTGCACCCAGATGATGCAGGCCACGGTGATCAGGGCCATGGGCGGAAGTATCATCATGCCGTTGTTGGAGTATCCGGCGGCATACCAGCTTTCGGGGATAACCTGATAGCCCATCAGCGTGCCCGAGCCGAGCAGTTCGCGGAAGAAGGCCACGATTACCAGGATTATGCCGTAGCCCAGGCCGTTGCCTATGCCGTCGAGGAAGGAGGGCCACGGACGGTTGCTCATAGAGAAGGCTTCGAGGCGTCCCATGATGATACAGTTGGTGATGATAAGGCCTATGAAGACTGACAGCGCCTTGCTCACCTCATAGTTCCAGGCTTTCAGCACCTGGTCTACTATGACCACGAGCGCAGCCACCACCACGAGTTGCACGATGATGCGGATGGAAGTAGGTATCGTCTTGCGCAGTAGCGAAATCAGCACGTTGGAGAGGGCTAGCACCGCCGTTACGGAAATCGTCATCACCAGCGCCGGCTCCAGCTTGGCCGTGACCGCGAGGGCCGAACAGATGCCCAGCACCTGCACTATCACGGGATTGTCTTTAGAGAGAGGATTTACGAGTGGGAGTAATTTCTTATTGATAGCCATTGTAGGTGCGTGTGTTTCAGTTAGACTTTACGGGATTTTTCTGTTCCTGGAGGGAGAAAAGGAACGCCTGGTATGGCCGCAGCGAATTTTCGAGCATCGTCTGGACGCCCTTGCTTGTTATTGTGCCGCCGGAGATGGCATTCACATAGTCGCCCTGTGCCGGTTTCTGTCCGGCTTTTTCCACCGCTATGGAGGTGAAGTTGCCGTCGCAGAACACATTCTTGCCCTGGAACTGGTCCTGGAACTGCGGTTTTTCTATCTCGGCGCCGAGTCCCGGGGTTTCCCCCTGGTGTGAGAAGTATGCGCCGTAGATGGTGTCGCCGTTGTCGTCGAAGGCCACATAGCCCCATATCGGACCCCATAGGCCGGCGCCGTACACCGGGATAATGTATTTGGCGCCGTCCTTCGTCTTGGCCTCGAACACCGGGAGTAGGCGCTTGTTGTCGTCGAGTTTCACCTGTGCGGCCACGTCTACGGCAAACGGGTCGGTAGCCGAGTCGGTACGTTTGCCGTTGAAGTTCACCAGGAAACTCTCGGTGATGTAGCGGTCATAGACGTCGGCCACGTTCTCACCTTTCTCGGGGGAGATGCGTATGGAGCTGAGTATCTGCCGCTTCTTGTCGTCGGCGATGTTCTTTTCCTGCGCGGGACGAAGTGACTGGTATACAATGGAGAGCCCTACTGCTACGGCAATGACAAGCACGGCGCAATAGATGATGGTATAGGGAATACTGTTTTTGTTAAGAGCCATGGCGTTAGCTTTTTATGCCGGCGCGGCTGAGTCGGCGTTTGATGTTTGAGTTTACCACACAGTAGTCGATGAGGGGCGCGAAGCAGTTCATCAGCAGCACGGAGAGCATAGCACCTTCGGGGAATCCGGTGTTGAAGCAGCGGATGATTATGGCCATGGTGCCGATGAGGAAACCGTAAATCCATTTTCCGACATTGGTGCGGCAGGCAGTAACCGGATCGGTGGCCATGAAGACGATGGCGAACATGAATCCGCCGAGGCACAGCTGCTCGGGGATGCCCAGCATAGTGGCGGGATAGAGCGGCGTGGCGAAGTTGTGTACCAACGCCGACATGGCAACGCCGCCGATGAGCGCCGAGAGCATGATGCGCCACGATGCCATGCCGGTGGCAAGCAGGATGACGGCGCCAATGAGGATGCAGAACGTCGAGGTTTCGCCCCAGGAGCCGGGCATGAATCCCCAGAACATGTCGGAGAGTGTCAGCGGCAGGCCGGCAACGTCGGTAAGTTGCGGTGCCGAGTCGGAGGCTGCCGAGGCGAGCTGTCCCAGCGGAGTCGCGCCGGAGAAAGCGTCTATTGCCTTGTCGCCACCCAACGATACGAACACAGCGTCGCCGCTCATCTTCGTGGGATATGCAAAAAATAGGAATGCGCGCGTGACGAGCGCCACGTTCAGGAAGTTGTAGCCGGTACCTCCGAACACCTCCTTGGCGAAAATCACCGCGAAAGCGGTAGCCACGGCCAGCATCCATGCCGGAGTCTCGACGGGGCATATCATAGGGATGAGCAGGCCGGAAACCAGGAAACCTTCCTGAATTTCGTGGCCGCGGAGTTGTGCGAAGATGAACTCAATGCCCAATCCGACGATGTATGCCACAAGAATGTTGGGCAGCGCGGCCCACAGTCCGTAGATGAAGTTCTGGAAAATCCCCTCCGGGATTCCAACGGCCAGCGAGTGCTGGTAGCCGATGTTCCACATGCCGAACAGGCAGCACGGCAGGAGCGCCATGATGACCGTTATCATGGTGCGCTTCGAGTCGTTGGCGTCGTGGATGTGCACGCCCGACGCGGACGTCTCGTTCGGGGTGTAGAGGAAAGTATAGAAGCCGTCGAAGACGGAGTGTAGCTTCTGGAAGCGTCCTCCCTTCTCGAACTGCGGCTTTATCTTGTCGAGTTGCTTTTTAAGTCGTTTCATATCTTGCTCTGTGAAAAGAAGTTGTTTTCCGGGAGGGGAGCGTTTATTCGGTTTCGGCGCGGAGGTAGTCAAGTCCCTCGCGCACTATTTTCTGCAACGGCAGTTTGGAGGTGTCCACGAACTCGGGAAGCGCGAAGTCTTCGGGCGCCACCTCGTAGATTCCGAGTTGCTCCATCTTGTCGATGTCCTTGTTCATGATGGCTTTTAGCAGGTATTCCGGATAGATGTCGAAGGGAAATACCTTGTCATATTCGCCGCTGAGAATCATGGCGCGGTGTCCTCCGCGAATGCGGGCATCGAAGTTGAACGGACGTTTCAGTCCGGCCAGGAACGCCGGGAATGTGCGCTTCACGCTGTATTTCTTCGGGCTGAGGGTTGCCCAGCCCATGAACTCGTCGGCATGGTCGCCCTCTTCGATTACTGTAATCTGGCGGTACGGGAAGCGCAGGAAACCGTCCTGTGGGTTCACCTTCACGCCGGTGAGCACGTTGCCGGAAATGACGCGCAGACCTTCAACGGGCGATTTCAGATTGCCGTCGATGAGCGACTGTATGGAAGCACCGATAGCGGTAACCACAGTTTGCGGCGTTTCCACTTCCGGACCGGTAACGGCCACGCGTGTTGCGAAGTCGAGGCGCCCGGTACGTTTCAGATGCCCTATGCGAGCCGCCGTGCGGCCATCAAGTGTCAGCACGCGTTCACCTTTATTTACGGGGTTGAGCCGTGCTATCTGCACACCCACGTTTCCAGCGGGATGCGGGCCGTCGAACTCGTGCACTTCGGCCACTGCCGAGGTTATCCCGGCGCCGTATTGCGTGGAGAGGTACACTTTGCCAGCCGTCAGCGACGAAAGCACTTCGAGACCAGCTTCAAGGTCATCGCGGTCTTCGGCCTCAATTACCGTGGGAGCGAGCGGCGCGCTGTCGAAGGCCGTCACGAAGACGTCGCGGAAATTGGCGGCCGGACGAGGCACTATGTCGTAGGGACGTTGCCGCAACATCGCCCATAGCCCTGAGTAGCATAGGGTCCTGAGCGTGGCGTCGGGTGTTGAGAAATCGGGTTTTAGCGTTTCGCCGGTCGCTTCTCCCTGCGTGTCTACCAGCGGTTTTGCGGGAAGTGCGGCTATAAGTTCTTCCTGTTTCAGCGGTGCGCATTCCACCACGACGGCAAGGATTTTGCGACGTTCGCCGCGGCGAACTTCCGAAACGCGTCCCGCAACGGGAGAGACCAGGCAAACCGTGGGGTCAGTCTTGTCAGAAAGCAGTGTGTCGCCAGATTGCACGCTGTCGCCCACGGCAACCCGCAGTTTCCATACCATTCCGGGAAAATCATCCGGCACTACGGCGCAGTGGCGTGTACCGGTGTCAAGCACAATATTGTCGGTCAGACTGCCGAACATCGGGATGTCGAGACCTTTCTTCAAACGGATAATGTCAGCCATAAGAAAGTAGTAAAAACAATCTGCCTTGTGCAGTCGGACGTCGGATGCGTCGGCAAGGAGAAGTAGCGGAATCCTGAGTAAGCAAAATCTGATAGGTCAGTTTCGGGTAATCGGAAACCGGAAGAGGAGAAACACGCCGCACTGTTCATCACATAGAAGAAACCAAGCAGAGTTGTTAAATTTTGCACAAAGGTAATAAAAAATGTGCAAACTCCAAAATAATCCCCAAAATTTAACCGAAATTTCCAAAAAAGCAACCAATCCTTCCTCCGGCACACAAATCAAATCTTACGAATTAATTACTGTCCCAAACCGATGATTTCCCGTGCTGTCACCGGAGTGTCCATAATTTCATCATGAACCTGCTTGCGGCA
>DKVK01000046.1:51197-76177 GCA_002491165.1 Porphyromonadaceae bacterium UBA7180 | reverse complement strand
ACACTCAAAGAAACAGTATCGCTCCACTTGCCGGTAACATTTAAACATATAGTCAGCTCTATTATTTTGACACAAATCGGAAACGCATTCCACGTCTCCGATTAGCGATATAGTTGTTATTCAGAAAAATTTACTTATTGGCGTTGCGGATGCTTGAGGAGGTCGAACTTGGACCATCGATATTGATATTCCGGTTCAATTTCTTGCCGTAGCCAAAAGTGTAGGTCAGATTCACGATGAACGTTCGGCCGGTGTCAAACCTGGTGCTGTAATATGAGTAGTTGGCCGAATTGTAGTTTTTCCAGCTCTTTTGCTTGTTGTTAAAGATATTATCTATCCTGAAATTCATGTAAAGATCTTTTAATCCATACGTTACATCAAGATTCCAGGAATTTTCTTTCCAATACTCGGCAAACCCTTCTGAATCAAAGTATTTCCCATTTTTATGGTATGAAATCGACAAGCGGCAGTTGCCGATTGTATAATCCATACTTCCGCGGAATTTGAAGGCAGTCGCATTTTCACGGCCTCCTTCGTTTGCATGATTATATGTTATACCTGGGGTGACACTTACGTTAAGTTTTCTGTTCAGTAGAGAAGAATTGAACGTGAGTTCCGCATAAATGTCATCCAATGGTTTTGCATTGACTGTTTCTTCAATAATACCACCATATTCGGCAGGGGCCGGTGTATAGCGAGAATATGTTAGGTCGTTATATCTTGTATAATACGCAGACATACTCATAGTCAGTTCATCAAGAGGTAAATAAGTTATATACAGTCCGGTGTTCCACGCTTTTGAACCTTTCAGATACGGGTTGCCTTTTGTCCATACCAAATCTGAAAGTTTTACCAGAACAGGATTTGATTCACTTGGCGAAGGGGTGAAATCATACAACTTATAAACCGCATTAACTACGAATTTACGCGTGGGATTCCAATAAATCTGTGCACTGACATTGGGGTAAACCTGGCTTTCCTTTATATCACCAATTTGCCATAGTGATGCTGTTACACCGGGTTGCACTACTACATACAAGCTATTAAGCGGGTGCCACCAAACCTTGACAGAACCCGATAATTTCTGCCTTGTCTGTTTTTGACGTGTATCAGCTGACCCGCTGTATGATGATGAAAACCAATCTGCACTTCCGCTCACCGGAACGTTAAATGACCATTTATCCGAAAGTTGAAATGTAGGTGCGATTCTGAAATTAACCGTATTTACATCTTCGGCAATACTGTTTTCTACAGGTTTGGCATTGCCAAACCTACTCTCTGTAAATGAATGGTTGCGTGTGTAAGAATATCCGGTGGTAATATGCAGTGTCCATCTTTTACTAAATGGGAAAAAGTAAATACCTCTATATTGAGGTGACAAAGAATGCGATTCTGAATAATCGGAAAAGCTTTCTGAATCAAACAGATTTTCGCTCCATAAATTGGTACTATGCGAACCGCTTCCCGGATTTCGATTCCATCCCAAAGATAATGTATGGCGCATCTGGAACTTGTCAGTTATATACCTGGCGTCAAGGGCAAAGTCGATATCGTCCCTTCGGGAATAGCTTGCCTCTTTTTCATTCCGTGTTATTTCATCATAAAATTTATCACCGTAATAAATTCCTTTATATTTAGTTTCGCCCGTCATGGTTGAACGATGATCACGTCGGTAATCTCCTTTGAACATAACACCGTATGTCCACTTCTTATACTGAACTTTTGAAGCGGCGGTATAGAACCCTCTGTTGGGGATCTCCTGATGGCCGTCAAACCGAGTTACGCCGCCGGCTTCATATTCATGCATCTTAAAATTGATTACGTAAGAGGCGCCTGCATATTTGGGATCTTTCGGATTCTCTAAATACTGAACCAGCGTGACCTCCTTAGGCCAAAAAGTGGCAAGGTCAATCTCATTTACTTGCTCTCCGTTGATATAAAATGACACAGGCTCTCCTGAAAGCGTTGTTACCCTTCCCTCATTTACCTGAACAAACGGCAGGTGCATCGACTTGAGGAGCGTTTCCGGGCTGTTGGATAATTTCTTCTCCTGTTTGGAAGGGATCACATTTATGACACCATCTTGAATCCACGCACGGTCACCCATTACTACGACTTCTTCGAGTTCCTTAGAAGCGACGGAATCGGATTTCTCATCGGCAAGGGTCGGAATTATGCACAGAATAATGCAAAGCAACAGGAAAATATTTCTCATGTTCATAGGGTTAGTTTTTAAAACAGATATTGTGATTTTGCGACGTGAGCCACAAAACCGATTTATCTCATGAAGGAATGTTCGAAAATATCGAGAATGAACTGGTCCATCTTTTCTTCGGAATAATGGTAAGTGCATCCCTCGGTATCCAAACCTTCCATTGCGCGTTGTTTGCAGCCGCCTCCGCATAGAGGCGCTATTCTGCATTTCTTGCAAACTGCCTTCGCAAGTTTTGAATTATTCCGTTTTTCTAATTTCTTATAATCGTAGTGGACTTCACCGCAGGAATCAAGGAATCCTATCCGGTTCTCCTTGTTGAAGTCTCGCGCGGTGCAGCCGTAAACGTCTCCATTGTAATTGATGAGCAGATGGTTTAGTTTATCGCCGTAACACGAATTACTAACACCATGAAGCAAGTAGTTGGTATTGACGGCAAATCCGGCATCACGGAAAAGATTCCTTATCTGAGTTATCTTTTCTTCCGTCTCGTCCTCTACATTGTCATTTCGGTCTTGCCAGACGCGTTGGAAATTTCCCAGCATTCATGCATCCTGTGGCATTGCTTGCATATAGGCAGGCTTTTTCTGCGTTTATGCATTTTTTCTCATTTACGGAGAAGGTACATGTATCTCTGTCTGCATTAGTACAGCCATCTCCATTATAACCGCTACCTGTGTAGTCCAGATTGGTCATCAACAGAGTTGATTCGCAGTCGCCGACGGAACCGTCCATCGGAAGCTTCTCTATGAAAGAAGCAATTGATTGTTTCTTTACCATAAGCATGAGTTTTTAAGGTTAGAAATTGGTTTGGTTATAATGTGTCGCAAAGTTAACTATAATAATTCAGTTATCCAAATATATTTGACATTATTTTTTCAACTGTTTCGATTTTTATCAATATTTTATCCTCCCCTCATCTATGCCAAAAGCCGCGGGTGAAAAGGGCTACAACGGTGAAGATTTCGAGGCGCCCTATCAGCATCAGGGCTGATAATATCCATTTCCCGGTGTCGGGCAATATGCTGTAACTCCCCTCTGCTCCGGTAATCCCATATCCGAGGCCGTTGTTACCTATGCTCGAGGCACAGGCAAAGAAACTGTCGTTAACCGACACCCCGAACGCGCAGAGCACGAGAGTGGCAACCGTAGTCAATGCGAGATAAACTGAAGCGAAAGCAGCTACACGGCGCAGATTCTCGTTTGATAATATACTCCCGTTAAGCGATATATTCTTGACGTGGAGGGGATATATCGTGCGGTGCACCTGCACATGGACGTTTTTGAGCATTACAAGGATACGGTCTATTTTCATTCCGCCAGTGGTGGAGCCGGCACACGCACCGAAAATCATCATCACCAGAATGGCACCGAGTGCCAACGGACCCCAGGCTTCGTAATTGCCGTAGGAGAAACCGGTAGACGTAATGGCCGAACTGACAAGAAAAACGGGCTTGAAAAGATAATCCGAAACTGAACACGGCGTGCCGCTAAGGCCCATGGCTACGCATATTACCAAGGTAAAAAGCGATACCGTCATGATGTAGGCACGGAAGACGTCGTTCTTGAAGAGAGCCTTGATATTGCCGTGAGCAAACAGATAAAGAAGAATGAAGTTAACCCCGCCGACGAGCATAAAAAGGCTCAGGACGGCCGCCACATAGTCGGAATGCCATGCCGAGATTCCGGCGTTGCGTGTGGAGAAACCGCCGGTGGAGAGCGTGCTCATAGCTTGGCAAAGGGCGTCGAAACAATCCATCGGGCCGAGCCACAGCAACACGAAGAGCATCGCGGTCAGCAAGACGTATATAGTCCAGAGCGACCGGGCCGTCTGGCGGATGCGCGGGTGCAGTTTGTCGTGGGTGACTCCGGTTATCTCGGCGTTGAACATAGGCAGGCTTCCCGCCTGGTTGAGCGACGGCAACACGGCGAGGATGAAGAGCACGATACCGAGACCGCCCACCCACTGCATAAGCGCGCGCCAGAAAAGTATGCCGTGGCTTTGCGCCTCTACGTCGGTAATGACGGTGGCGCCGGTGGTGGTGAAGCCCGACATCGTCTCGAAGAAGGCGTCCGCTATTGTCAGGGGTTCTTCCGATAGCAGGAAGGGCATCATCCCGAATGCGGAGAAGAACACCCACGCCAGCGACGTCAGCAGATACCCTTCGCGACGGAAAAGCACTTGCGAGCGCACTTTACGGCCCGCGAGAGACAAGACGCCTCCGGATAATATTGTGGCCGATGCAGCTATGGCAAACGCCTGCCAGTCAGTTTCGCCGAATGTTGCCGAAACTGCACCTGGAACCAGAAGAAGCATCCCTTCAAGAAGCAGGAGGTTGCCCAACAGTCTCAATACAAGGAGATAGTTGTTATTAACTATAGAATGTTTTGCGGCCATAGTCGAGAGAACAGTTTATTTAAAAATCTTTTCCACTTTACTAAGGCTTCCGGCCAGGCAGAATACCACCACGGCGTCGCCGGCCTGAATTTGTGTAGAACCGGAAACGAGCAAACCCACACCGTCGCGTACAAGACCGGCTATAGTCATTCCACGCGGCAATTTCAAGTCACGTACGGGCTTGCGGGTTGCGTGTGCCGTGTCCCCCACTATTATTTCCAGCACCTCGGCGTCTTCGAGCGACAGACATTTGGGCGTTTTCAACGCAGTGTCAAGAAGCAACTGGAAGATAGTGCTTGAGGTAAGCAGCTTCTTGTTGACCACGATGTCTATTTCAAGATGTTCCGATTCCTCGAAATATTGTATATCCTCGATGTCTGCCACGAGGACGGGCACCCCGGCCTGCCGCGCCAGCATACAGCTGACAATGTTTTTCTCCGATCCTTCATCAAGGGCTAGAAAAGCGTCCGTCGCCGAAAGCCCCTCTTCGCGAAGCACCTCGATGTCCCTGGGGTCGGCATGCACAATGGTGACATCCTCGGCAGCCTCCGCCATACGTTCGCAATTGCGGAGGTCGGCGTCTATTACCTTGACGGTATATTTTTTTGAAAGAGCCGAAGCGGCGAGCCGCCCCATCTTCCCGGCACCGGAAATCATTACTTTTGAAATTTCGCGGTTCTCTTTGCCGCAAAGTTGCATTACTTTGTCACTGCCGTCCTTCAATATTGAAAAATATACGATGTCGCCGCGCTGCAGGGAGTCGCCGCCACCTGGAATGATGGTATATCCGTTGCGTTTTATGGCGCATACATGGAAAGGGAAATCGATTTTCCCGAGGCGGCTTATGTCGAACGTATCGAAAGGTGTGTCTTCGCCGAGCCTTACGGCGGCTACGATAATTTCGCCGTCATGGAGTTCGAACCATCTGCGCGCCCAATTGCGTTTCAGCCCTCCCTCAATCTCGTCCGTAGCAAGAAGTTCCGGGAATACCATGGTATCGACGCCGGTATGTGCGAAAAGGGTTTGCATGGATTGTTCCACATATTCCACGGTATCGATACGCGCTACGGTGCGCCGGGCGCCAAGCTCTTTGGCAAGCTGGGCGGCTATGATGTTTTGCTCTTCCCACGGGGTCACGCTGATGAAGAGGTCGCAGTCGGGAACCCCCGCACGATTCAGTGCCTTGGGAGAGACAGCCTTCCCGATGCAAGTCATTACGTTAAACCGGGCGTCAAGTTCCGCAAGCCGCTGTTTGTCAATTCCTATTACCACTACATCTTGGTGTTCAGAGGATAACTGACGCGCAAGATGCGTAGCTGTTTCACCGTCGCCGGCTATTACTAAATTCATTGAATCACAGTTTTAGGCCACAAAATTAGCAATTAATCGGTTTGTGTACAAATTTTTACGCAATTTAATTCACCGGCTCAAAAAACATGCCTCCCGATTTGCCGACACCAAGAATTTTTCCTAACTTTGCACTTTACTACGAAAGAAAATTAGTTTTACAACTTCTATGATAGAGAAAAAGCAAGAAGAGAGCCCGGTAGATGAATCTGGACTCAATTTCGTGGAACAGGAGATAAAGGCCGACCTCGAGGCCGGCAAAAACGGCGGACGTCTCAACACCCGCTTCCCTCCGGAACCCAACGGTTACCTCCACATAGGCCATGCGAAGGCTTTCATCATGGACTTCGGCGCCGCAGAGAAGTTCGGCGGTACCTGCAACCTGCGTTTTGACGACACCAATCCTCAAAAAGAGGATACAGAATATGTCGAGGCCATTAAGCGCGACATCCACTGGCTCGGCTACGATTGGGGAGACCGCCTCTACTATGCCTCGGACTACTTCCCGCAACTCTACGACCTGGCCGTGCGCCTCATCAAGGAGGGAAAGGCCTATGTGGACGAACAGACATCCGAAGAGATAGCCGCACAGAAAGGCACACCCACCGTGCCGGGAACGGCCTCCCCCTACCGCGACCGCCCCGTGGAGGAGAACCTCGACCTCTTCGAGCGCATGAACAAGGGGGAGATGGAGGAAGGCTCCATGGTGCTCCGCGCCAAGATAGACATGGCCTCTGACAACATGCACTTCCGTGACCCGGTGATGTACCGCATCATCAAGACGCCCCACTGGCGCACCGGTGACAAGTGGAAAGTCTATCCCATGTATGACTTCGCACACGGACAGAGCGACTACTTCGAGGGAGTGACCCACTCCATCTGCACGCTCGAGTTCGTGCCCCACCGTCCGCTCTACGAATATTTCGTCAAGGAACTGGCCGACGAGAGTTACTGCCCGCGCCAGATAGAGTTCAACCGCCTGAACCTCACCTACACCGTGATGAGCAAGCGCAAACTGCTCCAGCTTGTCAAGGAGGGACTCGTAAACGGCTGGGACGACCCGCGTATGCCCACCCTCTGCGGCCTGCGCCGCCGCGGCTATACCCCGGCTTCCATCCGCGAGTTCGTCAAGAAGATAGGCTATACGCGCTACGAGGCGCTCAACCACATAGAGTTGCTCGAACATTCCGTGCGGGAGGACCTCAACAAGCACGCCACACGCGTCAGCGCCGTGCAGAATCCTGTGAAGCTCGTCCTCACAAATTATCCCGCCGACAAGACCGAAATCATGGAGATGGACAGCAATCCCGAAGATCCGGAGGCCGGAACACACGAGATGCCGTTCGGCCGCGAGCTCTGGATAGAACGCGAGGACTTCATGGAGAATCCTCCCAAGAAGTTCTTCCGTATGTCGCCCGACAAAGAGGTGCGCCTCAAAGGCGCCTACATCGTAAAATGCACCGGCGTGAAGAAGAACGCCGACGGCGAGATAGAGGAAATCTACGCTGAGGTTGACTTCGACACACGCAGCGGCCTTCCCGGTGCCGACCGCAAGGTGAAGGGCACGCTCCACTGGGTGGCAGTGCCGACGGCCGTTAAGGTTGAAGTGCGCGACTACGACCGCCTCTTTGCCGTGGAGAATCCTTCGGCCGAGGAGGGCGACTTCCGCGACCTCCTCAACCCCGACTCGCTGAAAGTGCGCGAGACGGTCTACGTTGAACCCTGGCTTGCAGAACGCGCAAAGACCGGCGACCATTACCAGTTCCAGCGCCTCGGTTACTATACCGTGGACCCCGACTCCAAGGACGGCCATCTCGTCTTCAACAAGACCATCGGCCTACGCGACACGTGGGTCAAAATCGCTCAGAAAAACAAATAAAATCTTACCATGATTAAGAATTTGACAGCAAAAGAGATACGCGAATCCTTCAAGGATTTCTTCCGCTCCAAAGGCCACCGCATCGTGCCCTCGGCACCGATGGTCATCAAGGACGACCCAACGCTGATGTTCACCAACGCAGGCATGAACCAGTTCAAGGACATCATACTGGGCAACCGCACTCCTGAAACGCGGCGCGTGGCCGACTCGCAGAAGTGCCTCCGCGTCTCCGGCAAGCACAACGACCTCGAAGAGGTGGGACACGACACTTACCACCACACCATGTTCGAGATGTTGGGCAACTGGTCGTTCGGCGACTATTTCAAGAAGGAAGCCATCGACTGGGCGTGGGAATATCTGGTAGATGTCCTCGGTCTCGACCCCAAGCGCTTGTACGCCACCGTCTTCGAGGGCTCGTCTGCCGAAGGTCTCGAACGTGACAACGAAGCGGCATCCTATTGGGAAAAGCATCTTCCCGCCGACCATATCATCAACGGCAACAAGCACGACAACTTTTGGGAAATGGGCGATACCGGACCCTGCGGCCCGTCGTCGGAAATCCATATCGACCTGCGCAGCGATGAAGAGCGCGCCAAGGTGCCAGGCACCGAACTTGTGAACAAGGACAACCCCCGTGTCATAGAAATCTGGAACCTCGTCTTCATGCAGTACGACCGCAAGGCCGACGGCCATCTTGAGCCGTTGCCCGCTCGTGTCATCGACACCGGCATGGGCTTCGAGCGACTCTGCATGGCTCTCCAAGGCAAGACCTCGAATTACGACACCGACGTCTTCACCCCGCTCATCAACCGCATAGCCGAACTCTCCGGCCGCGAATACGGCAAGGATGAACAGACCGACGTGGCAATGCGCGTGGTGGCCGACCATGTGCGCACCATCGCTTTTTCCATAGCTGACTCGCAGCTCCCCTCCAACGCAAAGGCCGGTTATGTGATACGCCGCATCCTTCGCCGCGCCGTGCGTTATGCCTACACCTTCCTTGGTCAGCGCGAGCCGTTCCTCAGCCGCCTCGTCCCCACGCTCGTGGCAGAGATGGGCTACGCCTATCCCGAACTCGAAGCACAGCAGGGCCTCATCGGGAAGGTGGTGCGCGAGGAGGAGGAATCCTTCCTCCGTACCCTCGACAAGGGCATCGCCATGCTCGAAAACCTTGCGGAACACGCCAGGAAAGAGGGTAAGAAGGAAATCAGCGGTCGGGACGCCTTCGTGCTCTATGACACTTACGGTTTCCCGATTGACCTCACTGAACTCATCCTTCGCGAGCAGGGACTCGGCATTGTTGCCGGCGAGTTCGAGAAAGAGATGGAGGCGCAGCGCAACCGCGCACGCAACGCCGCCGCCAAAGAGACCGGCGACTGGATCGAAGTCTCTCCCGGTGACGAGAAGTTCGTGGGCTACGACACCCTCTCCTGCCCCACTCGCATCCTGCGCTACCGCCTCGTCTCGCAGAAGAAAAAGAAATTCTATCAGGTGCTCCTCTCCGACACACCGTTCTATGCCGAAATGGGCGGACAGGTAGGTGACACCGGTTATCTCGTGGATGCTGCCGGCAACAAGACACGCATCTTCGACACCAAGCGCGAGAACAACATCGGAGTGCATCTGATGGAAAAACTTCCTGAAGATGTTTCGGCAGAGTTCACCGCAACGGTCGACGAATCGCCGCGCCGCGACTCGGCCGCCAACCACTCTGCCACACACCTGCTGCACCAGGCGCTGCGCGAAGTGCTTGGCACGCATGTGGAGCAGAAAGGCTCTTTCGTATCGCCCGACGTGCTCCGCTTCGACTTTTCGCACTTCCAGAAGATGACGCCTGAGGAAATCCGGAAGGTAGAGCACCTCGTAAACAGCCGCATCCGCGAGGCCATTCCGCTGGACGAGCATCGCGACGTGCCCATCGCCGATGCCAAGGAGATGGGCGCCATGGCGCTCTTCGGCGAGAAATACGGCGACAAGGTGCGCGTAATCCGCTTCGGCGACTCCGTAGAGTTATGCGGCGGCACGCACGTTCACAATACCGGCTGCATCGGTATGCTCCGCATCATCAGTGAAAGTTCCATAGCCGCCGGCATACGCCGCATAGAGGCGGTGACAGGCCGTGGTCTCGAAGAGGTGAACGACAAGATTCAGGACACCATGCGCGAACTCGCGTCGATCCTCGGCAACGCCACGGACCTGAAAGTGGCCGTGGCGAAAGCCATAACAGAGAATGCCGAGCTGCACAAGAAGGTGGACGAGTACTTCAACCAGCGCAAAGAGCAGATAGCCCGCGAAGTCGTGGATAAAGCTCAGGATGTCAACGGTGTCAAGCTCTGCGTTATGCGCGGTCCATTCCAGCCGGAAATGGTCAAAAACGTAGCTTTCGCAATCCGCAACACCGTCAAAGGTCCGGTTGCATTCCTTGCCGCCACATCGTTCGGCGACAAGCCCTTGCTTACGGTAATGCTATCCGATGACCTCGTGGCGGAGGGACACAATGCCTCCAAGATGGTACGCGAAGCCGCCAAGCTTATCAAGGGCGGCGGAGGAGGACAGCCCTTCTTCGCCCAGGCCGGCGGAAAGGACGCCGACGGACTCGTGGCCGCTTTCGATGCACTGACGAAAGCTCTCGACATAGCTTAAAAATACCGATTCTTCATCCTAAGGCAAACTGCTATTTGCCAAACGGTTAGCATAAAACCGGCATTCCTGACCGCGGGAGTGCCGTTTTTTTTAAACACCTGGTGTCACATTTTTGAAACTCGCCTCGTCCTTGTTACGTGAAGAGAGAAAATGACATATTCACAGAGCGCTTCATGCCGCTTTATCCCCGTCTCTACGCTGTGGCCTCGGCCATTCTCGGCGACGTTTCGCAGGAAGCAGCCGACGCCGTACAGGAGGCTTTGGTGAAGATATGGAAAAGCGGCGAGGCAATGGCCCGGATCAAGAACCCAGAAGGGTATTCCGTGGCCACAGTGCGTACCGTAGCCATCGATATGCTGCGACGCCGCCACTTCGTCGACCCCCTCGATGAAGTCTACGACCTCTCTTCCGACGCGGCGCCCGACCCCGACTCGGCGGAGTTCCTCGAATGGTGCATCTCGCAGTTACCGCCGGCACAGCAGGAAGTGACCCGCCTCAGTGCCTACAAGTGTCTCTCTAACGAGGAAATTAGCAAAGTCACCGGAATGACTGCCGACAATGTGCGCCAGGCTCTCTCCCGGGGCCGTAAAAAATTGAAAATGTTGTACGATAAATATATGCAACCATGAATACCGAAAAAGCAAGACACCTGCTCCAGCGATACTACGACGGCACAGCGACCGCCGACGAACTCGCCGCGCTGAAACAGTACTTCGTGGAAGCAGACCACCTTCCGGCCGACCTACGTTCTGACGCCGCTATCTTCTGCGCCATGGCCAAGCGCCGTCCCGCCGCGCCGCCGGCAGACCTCGCGAAGCGCATTGCTGCCGCTACAGTGGACTCACCGCGCCGTCGCTTCTCCTTCAATTGGAAAGTCGGCCTTTCGGCAGCAGCCGCCGTCGCCGTTATCTTCGGCCTTGGATTCCTTTTCATCGGCAGGAACGGAGAAGGCGCTCCCACACAGCCTATGATTGCCAAGACGGAAGCTCCCGCGCCGCAACCTGCCGTTCCGGTCCCGGCTGTTTCAGAAAATGAGGAGCAAGCTATTCCCGCTCTTCCGGAAGAGGAAATCCCCGCCGTGGCCAAGGTTAAGGTTGCTTCAAAACAAGAGGCTAAGAGCGGTGCAAAAACTGTTCCTGCTCCAGAAAAGGATGCTAAGGAAACGATGGCCGGGAATTACCGCGAAGTCACAGACTCGGCGGAGGTTGTCCAGATTACAACCGAACTGCTTGCGACACTCGACGCCAGCTTCGGCAAGATGGAGCGCGGCGTGCGGAGTACGGAAATGGCAGTTTCCATTATCGCCGACCCGTTCAACGCCGGCAAAATCAAGGATGACTACGACCGCCAGTAAACAAGGACAAAACATTTCTAAATACCCAAAGATATGACACGTAAACTTGCAATTCTTATTATGTCGCTGTTAATGACTATTCTTCCGGCCTCGCTTTCGGCTGCGAAAATGCAGCGCGTATTCAGCGAAATATCCAACCTCCCCGGTGTGGAATCCACTTACATCGGTCCTGCCGCACTGCGCCTCGCCGGTTCATACATCCCGTTCGAAGCCGGCATGATGGGCACTGTTGGAAGCGCCATCAAGGATCTTAAATCCATAGAGGTTGTGGAATGTACCAACCGCAAAAGCTTCAAAGAGATGCAGAAATTTGCCGATGAACTTGTGGCACGGCTTTCGCTCGAAGTAATCGTGGAGACTACGGAGAAAGACGAAACCACACGCATCTTCGGCGTCATGCCGGAAGATGACGGCCAGGACAGCAACACACTTGACGGACTGCTCATCGAAATCCGCGAGAAGGGAGAATACACTCTCGTCTTTGTGCGCGGTACCATCGACCTCTCAAAACTCGAAGTCAACAACGATAACAAGTGACTCTCATGAACAAACTGCTTATTCCATTAGTCCTCTCGCTCACCGTATTGCTGTCAAGCTGCATTATAGCCAAACCGAAAGTGCTCGGATCGATGTCCGTCTATCCCCGCACTGAAGCCATTCGCATACCCAAACAGATGCTCCGCATAGCAGGACGCGCCGCCGACGATGAAAGCGGACTACTGCGCAACCTCAATTCGCTTGAAGTGATTACTTGCGAAGACCGAAGGTCAATGCCGATACTCGACTCAGAATTTGAACGGATCGTGAACGAACGTGGGCTGGAGTTATTGGTTTCCTCTACCGACTCGCTTGAATCAGTGGATATTTACGCCGAGATGAACAGTAAAAACACCGTCATCAAAGAGTTGCTGATACGCGATCGGGAGCGCAAGGAACAGAACTTCATCTACCTGAAAGGAAAATTCGACCTCGGCAAACTCCTCGAATCCGATCCCAAATCCCTCACCCGCTTCTGACTATCCCTACCCTCTCTGGCACCTTCTAACTATCCGATAGCAAAATCCCGATAGCAACCGTAGTTGAAGAAATTGCGGTTGCTGTCTTATGCCTTACGACTTTACATTAAGAAACAAAAAACGGTCGCAGGTGAGGTGTCTGCAACCGTTTGAATGAGTTTCGAAGAGGGAGTTTATTTGCAGATTACTTTCATATAGATTGCGCCGGGAACCGGATTGGTCACTTTCCGGCCGAAGAGGTCATAGAGGACGGCGTTCTCACCACTGCCTTCGGCACCGATGTCGTTGATTCCGGAGTGGTCGCCCACGGCGACAGCGCTGCGTTGGTTAATAACCGGGTCACCGTCATCTGCAACCACAGCCCCTTCGGGAATCACGACTGAATATCCTACCGAAAGTTCCATCTCATGGCCACCGAAGTCAGCTGATACCACCCATCTGTCCTCCGTTACCTCAAGATAAGCCTCGGCTTCTTTTATAACTTTCCAATCGTCATTCTCAGGACGCTCTTCCAAAAGCTGGAGCTTTGCTCCTTCCGTCACTCTCACAGGGCGGTCATAGTAAAAACTGACAACATTAAGAATATCTGAATGATCATTGTATAGGCTGCACCATACGTAATTCAGCGGCGGAATCGGTTTCTCATATCCGCCGACAAAGTTAAACACAGCCTTCTCGTTCACGATGTCGTCGCGAAATCTGGCATGTACACTTCCTGCCGGTAATACCAGTTTGTAATTCACTCCTTTTTCGAAGCGGATTTCTTCCTTCACTTCGGCATAAGCCTGACCTTTATCCCAATCCCAGCCAACTCTTGCAGGAAACTCGCGTACCTTTATATCCTCTCGATTGAGAATAAATTTAGGTTCACCAACAGGTTCGGTCTCGATTTTCCAAAAAAGGTTGGTAAGTGACTACTGAGAAGGCCATTAATCTTATCGATAACCATACCATCCTCTTCATCGGTGTACATCGGACCGAGATTTTCGGGAACAAAGAAATCATGGCCGAACTCCGGATTTTCCGTGCCGTCGGCTTCGGCTGCAATGGAAGAGGGAGCCACAACCACCGTATATTCCTTACCCTTTGGAAGATTCTGTTTCTCAAAATAAATACGGAGATGTCCTTGAGTGCGTTTAGGGGATGTGTAATTATCAACCTCCATATTAATGGGAAGGGCAACGACTTCGCCATCACATTTCACAGCAGCCGAGGCACCGTCGAGAAGTCTGATGCCACCATCGAAACTGAATCCTATATATTCAAGAGGACGAGAAAAAGGCCGATAATCGAGCGAGCAATATTCGGGCATCGGAGCGGACTGTGCCGCCGCCGTAAAAGAGATTAAACAGGCGAATATGCCCATCAAAGCTGTAAAGAGTTTTTTCATAATGGAATGTGTTTAGTTGGTGTAGGATGTCGCAAAAGTAATAATAAAAAAGTTCTTGTGCAAGAAAAATGAAAATTTTCGAAAAAAGCAGTGGAGGGCGGCCCGCTGCGGGTCCACCCTCCGTGTGTTTGGGATTAGCGCGGTTGCTTAGAACCAGCGGAGATATGCGAAGTCCTGGCGGTGCGGGAGCTTGTCGTTCCAGGGATACATGCGGAACGAGAAGTTGAAGACACCGCTGTTCTCGAACGTCGTGTCGAGTTCGTAGTAGCTCAGGCCGTTCTCAATCTTCACGAGCTTGAGTTCGCGGGCATCGTCGAAGGTTGATTCGCCGTCTTTCTCGCGGTATGCCACGAGTTCCACGTGGATGGATTTGCCGAGGCCTTTGGCATCGAGCACGCACTGTGCCTTAAGTTCGCGGCCGGTGCGGATGGTGGAACCGCTGAGGTCGTTGATGTCGGCGGAGATGACCTTGATCTGATCCCACTTGGAGGCCACGTCCTCTTTCCATGCCACGATTTCGCGGGCTTCGGCGAAATTGTCTTTCTCCAGTTCTGCCGCACGTTTGGCTTCGGGAGCGTAGAACTTGGAAATATAGTCGTCGAGTTGGCGCTTCATGGTGAAGTGCGGCGCTATGTGGCCGATGCTGCGTTTGATGTACTGTATCCACTCGGGGCTGTAGCCTTTGGAGTTCTTGGCATAATAGAGGGGTACGATTTCGTTTTCAAGCATGGAGTAGATGGTGGCGGCGTCGAGCTTGTCCTGCTGTGCCTGGTCCACGAACGTACGCTTGGATGTGAGTGCCCAGCCTGCTTCCTGGTCGAACTGGTAACCTTCATACCACCAGCCGTCGAGCACCGAGAAGTTGAGCACGCCGTTCATCTCGGCCTTTTCGCCCGATGTGCCGGAGGCTTCGAGGGGTCGTGTCGGGGTGTTGAGCCAGATGTCCACGCCGGAGACGAGGCGCTTGGCAACTATCATGTTGTAGTCCTCGAGGAAGATTATCTTGCCCTGGAACTGCGGCATGCGGCTGATTTCCACGATGCGCTTGATGAGACCCTGGCCGGCGCCGTCGGCGGGGTGTGCCTTGCCGGAGAAGATGAACTGCACGGGGAACTGCTCGTTGTTGACTATCTTGGAGAGACGGTCGAGGTCGGTGAAGAGCAGATGGGCGCGTTTGTAAGTAGCGAAACGGCGTGCAAAACCGATGATGAGGGTGTTGGGGTTGAATTTGTCCACGATTTTCATTACCGTGGAGGGGTCGCCCTGATTCTTGATCCACTTCTCCTTGAAGTCGCGCTTCACGAAGTTGATGAATTTATTTTTCATCGTCATCCGCATGTTCCAGATGTCGGAGTCAGAGCACTTGAAGATACCTTTCCACGCTTCGGGGTCGCTCTGGTGGTCGAATACCTGAAGGCCGAGGCGGTCGGCGTAGAAAGCTTTCCATTCGGAGGCGGCCCATGTCGGCATGTGCACGCCGTTGGTGACATAGCCTACGTGCGACTCCTGCGGTGCGAAGCCTTTCCACATGCCGGCGAACATTTTCTTCGACACCTCGCCGTGGAGCCAGCTCACGCCGTTGGCTTCCTGGCAGGTGTTGAGGGCGAAGACGCTCATGGAGAAGCGCTCGTTGGAGTCAGGATTCTCGCGGCCCATGTTCATGAGGTCGCTCCAGGCGATGCCGAGCTTGGCGGGATATTCGCCGAGATATTTTCCGAAGAGCGATTCGTCGAAGTAGTCATGTCCGGCGGGCACGGGAGTGTGGATGGTGTAGAGCGAGGATGCGCGCACCACTTCGAGAGCCACATTGAAGGGAAGTCCCTGGTCCTGAACGTAGTCCACGAGGCGTTGCAGGTTCATAAGCGCGGCGTGGCCTTCGTTGGCGTGGTAGATGTCTGCCTTGATGCCGAGTTTGTTGAGCATGTAGATACCCCCGATGCCGAGCAGGTATTCCTGCTTGAGACGGTTCTCCCAGTCGCCGCCGTAGAGCTGGTGGGTGATGGAACGGTCGAACTCGGAGTTCATGTCGAAGTCGGTGTCGAGCAGGTAGAGCTTCATGCGGCCCACGTTTACGCGCCAAACGTGGGCGTAGACGATGCGGCCGGGGAAGGGCACTTCGAGGACCATTGGCTGGCCGTCGTCGCCGAGCACGTGCTCAATGGGGAGCTGCTCGAAGTTCTGCGCCTCGTAGGTGGCAACCTGCTGCCCGTCGGTGGAGAGTTCCTGTTTGAAGTAGCCGTAGCGGTAGAGGAAGCCGACGGCAGTCATGTTGACGCGGCTGTCGGAAGCCTGCTTGATGTAGTCGCCGGCAAGGACACCGAGGCCGCCGGAGTATATTTTAAGGGCGTTGCAGAGACCGTATTCCATGGAGAAGTATGCCACCGAGGGAATGTCGGTGCGCATAGGCTGCTTCAGGTAGTCCTGCATGGAGTCGTAGACGGTGCGGATACGCTCCATCATGGCATCGTCCTTGAGGATTTCGTTGTAACGTTTATAGCTGATGTTCTGGAGGAGCATCACGGGGTTTTCGCCCACAGCCCGCCAGAGGTCGTGGTCAAGGTCGCGGAACAGGGATTTACCTTCGCTGTTCCAAACCCACCAGAGGTTTTTTGCTATTTCTTCGAGCACTTTGAGCTCGGAGGGAAGTTGCGCAAGAACAGTGACATTGCGCCACGTAGGTTGGTTGCTGTTGCTAACTTGAAGTTTCATAAATATCTAATGTCTGAATGTAGTTACTTGTTAATTTTTTAGTCTTTCGGAACGGCGTTGCAATGCGACTCCGAAAGCACGGTCGTAATACTTTATGAAGTGGACCCAGTCGGCCAGCGCGGCTGTGCTGGCGGCCGCGGCGCGGTATTTCTTCAGTGTGGCGGAAGAGAGGGAGCTGAGGCGCAGGATATCGGCGGCTATCTCGTCGCGCGCCTGAGTGTAGTTTGAGTCGGTGCGGGTCACTACGTGTGCGCCGTCGGCGGCAAAAGTATCGGGGGTATTGCCCAGTATCCACTGTCCGAAGCCGGCCTTGTCGGTCGAAACCGTAGGCACTCCGAAAGCGATGCTCTCGAGCGGTGTGTAGCCCCACGGCTCGTAGTATGACGGGAAAACGGTCAGGTCGATACCCGGAAGCAACTTGTAGTACTCTATGTCCAGCACGCCGTCATGTCCGTCGAGATAGCAAGGCACGTAAATGATCGTGAGCGGAAGGTCGGAGCCGTTGTGGCCGGTGCTGATAATGTGTTGCGTTACTGCATCTTGGTCTTCGTTGTTGAGGCGGTGAGTCATGAAGTCGGGGGTGACGCCGTTGTCGGGGTCCGGGGTCTTCATGTTGTCGAGCAACGTCTGCGACGGCGCTTTCACCCATGCCGGGACGAGGATGAGTGCGATGATTCCGCGGCTGCCGAGCGGCATTTCCTCGCGTGCCCGGACACAAGAGTCAATAAAGAGGTCGAGGCCCTTGTTGCGGTATTCGTTGCGTCCGGAGGTTGCCAGTATGAAGGCGTCTTCGGTATAAGTTCGGCCGGTGAGCGCGGCTGCAATCCCGAGGATGCGGGCGCGGGCTGCCTGGCGCTCTTTGGCATAAAGGGCACGTCCCGGAACGAAGCCGGGCTCGAAACCGTTGGGGGTTACTACCTGCGGACGAATTTCAAGGAGTTGCTCACATTCGCGGGCCGTAACTTCCGAGACTGTGGTGAAACAGTCGGCGGCATGGGCGGCAGCTTTTTCGAGGGAGTGTTTCGACTGCATGTTGAGCTCGGCGGCCATCTGGTCTCCGTTGTAGGCCGTGAAGTAGTCATAGAGTGGTTTGCCGTTGCCGCAGATGCTGCGCCCTATGCTGGTCGCGTGGGTGGTGAAAACCGTGGCTATGCGCGGTGCTATGGTCTGGAGATAGAGCAGGCCCATGGCGGAGGTCCATTCGTCGAAGTGGGCGACGACGTTCTTATTGCCTGCTTTCATGAGCTTGACGAGGGCGTCGATGACAACGGCTGAGGCTATGCCGAAAGCGCAACCTTCGTTGTAGTCGCCGTAGCCGTGTAGGGAATCTACGTGATAACGGTTCCACATCTCGCCGAAAACAGGGTTAAGGTGAGGATAGACGCCGTCGAATTTAACGAGCAGGGCGATGGGGTTTCCGGGCACTGACCAGCGGCCTGTGCGTACTGTGATGCCCATAGGGAGCTGCAAGCGGGAGGAGGCGTTGCCGAGCAGCTTGGGGTCTTCAACAAAAACCGGGCACGGTTTTTCAGCCGACCAGACGTCGGGGCCTATGAAAACAAGGGAGTCGCTGAGACTTTGCTCCAAGACATTGGCTTTGGTGGAGAGCACCGTGTAGATGCCTCCAATCTTGTTGCACACTTCCCAGCTTGCCTCAAACAATAAATTTACTTTATTGGTAAGGTGTTGCATGTCAATAATTTAAATTAACTCAGCCTGATATTTTAAAACATAATGAACCTGTAGAAAAAGGCTGAAAAAACAATGCGTCCAATGCGACTTGCGAACTCTTCGGAGTATTGCCGTCGAGTTCTTCGGGCACATTTCCGCGTGCAAAGTTACAACAAATAATCGAAAAATCATAATTTCAGGCATATTAAATGAAAAAAAGATGCTAACTTTGTGGTTATGGAGATTATAGAGATGCTGAAATTCGTGGCCGAGCACGGCGGGGAGCGTCCTTCTGACGTGCTTCTTCGCTGGCGGGGCCGGGAGTTGCCATTCGCTCTTGAAGACGCTGTGGTACAGATAGAAAGCCGTCAGAGAACGCGGCTTAAACTGCCCGGTTTCAATAGCTGTCCGGAGTTCCTATACCCTTCCGTCCTGGCCTCGGAACAGGCTTCGGACGAAGCGGTGGCCGCTTTCCACGCTTCGCTGGTTAACGTTGGAGAAAAGGTGGTTGACCTCACCGCCGGACTCGGAATAGACGCTTTCACTATAGCCGGGAAGGCCGGAACGGTGACCGTCGCGGAAATGAACCCGGAGACCAACGCGGCGCTTAGGCATAATGCGGCAGCGTTGGGATTGGGAAACGTCACAGTATTGCCCCCCTGCGACTGCCGTGAAGTGCTTCACGAACTCGAAGCCGACGTCGTCTTCATGGACCCTGCGAGGCGCGGCGATGGCGGACGGCGAATCTTCGCTCTCGCCGACTGTGCGCCTGATGTCACCGCCTTGCTTCCGGAACTGTTGCAACGGTGCCAACGGCTCATTGTCAAGGCTTCCCCGATGCTCGACATTACACAGACTATACGCGAACTGCCGGGCGTCTCCGCGATATTCGCCGTGGCACGCAAAGGTGAATTGAAAGAAATCCTGGCCGTGGTGGGCCGCAATGAACACGTCTCCCCGACCGTCGAAGCAGTCAACATACTGTCAGACGGAACAGTGCGCCGCTATTTTGGAAGCGCTGTGCAGCGGGCGGAAATCACCGCAACCTCAGAGCCTGCGCAGGGGCAATACATTTATATGCCGGACGCCGCCGTTATGAAACTCGGGCCGTATGCCTCGCTCACGCGGCATTTCGAGGGATTGCGTAAACTCGACCAGAACACCAATTTATATATAGCAGAGCGCGAATTAGAGGATTTTCCCGGAAGAATCTCACATATAGCTGAGGTTTTTACTCCAAATGACAATCGGTTGAAAGAGCTTAAGGGATTGAAATTTAACATTATAACGCGTAATTACTTCATGTCGCCGGAACAACTGCGCAAGAAACTTAAAACCAAAGACGGAGGCGACCGTTTCCTCTATGCCGCGCGCTGCAACGGGCGCCCGTTGCTTATCCTCTGTTCGTAAGAAATCTTCGTAAGGAGATTAATGCTTGTTGACTTCGTTCACAATATCTGACGGCAACGCACGTCTTGTCCTCGGCTCAGAAGTCCTCGGTTGCATCCCTCTGGTGCTCAGCGGTCTGCGGTTGGCAGGAGACGATGTTTCGGTAAGTTCGAAATGGCTGATCCGGACATCCTTGTCGTAATCCTCGCCGCGCCATACACCATCTTTTACGGTGCCGGAATACATCTCTTCATTGTTCACGCTGTCGACCAATTTAATCCAAAACGTGCCGTTGTGCTCGTCGAGAGTGCCTGAAATCAGGAAGTATGAATCAAAGCGGTTCCGAGCGTTTTGGCGAGTCGCATCGTAGTAGCAGAAGCCTATGATTTCTCCTTCGATGACTGCGAGTTCGGTGTGCGTCATTCCACTGGCTCCGCTGTCGTCGGTAAACTTTCCGGAAAGGGAGATGCGGCCGGGGGAATCCAATACCTTCTTTTCGATTGCCGCGGCGTTATCGTAGAAATTGAAGTCGCCGGCAAATTTGATGCGGTAAACTCCCGACGGGTCAATTTCCCCTTCATAGAAGTTGTATCCCTTCTTGATTATCCGAATCAGGTTTTCGGCGTACCGTTCGTCGACGTTCAGCTTGAAACGGCCGCGATGATCGGTTTTTGTAACCTGGTCGTCGATTATTATGAGGGCATTACCGACAGCAGTCTTTGAGCCGACGTCCGATTTAACCACTCCTTCTATGACTTTTCTCTTATAACGTTGGGTCAACAGTATTGATATGTCATTCCCGTTTCCTAAATCTTTGTTGATATTATCAACTTTGAATCTGTCACTTCCGGTTTTTAAATCAACATCAATTATAAGTTCGTCGGATAACGGTTTTTCAAGATGGAGATTAACATTGGCATTTAATTTATCAACCGTCTTATTAAGTATCGTGTCCTTTCCATCAATTATAAAAATCTTGACACTCCAATCCTCGCCGGCATTAATCGTACTGTCTGCTTCAACCTTCAAATTATAATCATAACTGTTACCGCGGGTTGTAAAAAATGAGAATGCAAGGACGGCGAGCATTATTGCGAGGACGGCGATGCAGATTGTCAATAACAAGTTCCGGCGCCTCATTTTCTTCTGGTTTTTCATTGCCAGCCGCTGTTGTCTATGGCGCACCACGACCGGGGCAATCACATCATGGATGAACTCTACGCGCAGATAGCCGCCGTATGAGAATTGGCGCAGCAATTTCGTCTCGTTGATAAGGCTGTGAAGTTCAGGCTCAGTGAGACCGCTCTGCTCAAGGACAGTTGTCTTGTCGCGGTTGTCGCGCCGCCCTTCCGAGTTAATAAGTGTATCTTCGAGCCATTCGACGCTCTTGGCCGGAAGCTCTTTTATGGCATCGGAATAATAATCTTCAATTATATTTGAGGAATAGGTCTCGACAAGCTCGGAATTGATATTAACTTTACCCTCAGACTTCATTTTCTCAAAGAGGCGGCTGAGATTTAATGATAGTATTGCAGAATCAACTTCAATCTTCGGGCTGCCGTCAAGTTCAAAATCAACTTTGCCGGTTATTTTTTGAATTATGAATTTAGCAACATTCTTGTCAATCAATCCGGGCACGGGTTTTGTTATAATTTCTGCCGCCTGTTCTTCATTAATTGGTAGAAGCGCGAAGCGGTTATTCTTCATCGCCGGGATATTGAAGGCATAATTTTCAAGCGATGACAGGAAGTCCTCGCGCAGGGAAAACACTATATGATAGTCGGGAGATTTCTTATAATCGCGTTTGCCTTGATTATTATTTTCAACTTTCGGCAAGCTGATATTAATGTTGATGTTCTTGAAACCTCCTGCGCTGATGTTTTTAACCGATTTAGATGTCGCGGAGGAGCGCTCCTTCTCCTCATGCTCGACGATATAATAGGGCTTCACATCGTTGAAAAGGTCTGCCAGTTCATTGAAGAAAGCACGCCTCGTTTTCTCGTCGGTCTGTAGTGTAAAAATCTCTTCGAACTGGTCAAAGACTAACAGCGGTGTAACCGGTTGTCCTGATTTCGAGTCCTCAAAATCATGGCGGTGTATGAATTACCAAAGGCTTTCCCTTTCCGAAACGGCGGCACAGCGTTCGGTAAGGATGATACCGCTTGCTATGATAGCTTTCCTTATTTGCTCCACGTAAGGCTCGCCGTCATCATGCTTGAGGCGCACCAACACGGGAGTTTTACCGAGCCTGCGGGCACGGGGAAATATGCCGGCACGCACAATCGACGACTTGCCGATACCCGAACGGCCGTAAATCACCGTCTGCACATTATTGAAGATAAAATGCGAGAGGCTGCCTATCTCCGCATCGCGGCCATAGATTATATCACCTTCCACATAGAAGTTCAATCCCTTCCACGGATTGTCATGCCTGTTGCCTTTCATCGGTCCTCCATTTCTCTTTCTTTTACCTTCAGATTGTCAATCTCACTCATTACGGCTTCGGCAAACTCGGTGAAGTCCCCCGGAATCTTGAACCATGTCGCATTCTTATCTTTCAGTTGCTGTGGTACTTTAGTTTGTTCATTATGGAAATCACAACCCTCTACGGCGAGCGGCCAGATGAACTTGCGGCCTCCCATTTTGTCGGCAATGTCTGCCGCCGTGAGCCATTCCACACGGTATTCGTGCGGTTCGAGATACTCGGTTTCGACGTTATGGGTCAGCAACGGTACAAATAGCCGCGAGTTGCGTATGCCGTTTTCTATCGCGGTTCTCCAGTCGGAACCCTCAGGTATGGAATCTTTGTCAAACCACACGGTGAGCCCATTTGCCTGCAACGCTTTCTTCACCCTTTGGGCAACGTCGGCATCGCTTCGGGAATATGAGAGGAATACATCGGAACGCTGCCGCCAGGCGGGAGCCACGTCCTTCCTTTTCTTATTGATACGGTCCACTATCTCGTGGATTATCGTTGCGGGGTCATTCTTTATAAAGGTCTGGAGCTGTTCCAGGAAGTTGACGAGGGTAGGTTCGAGCGAGGAGTTGACTATCATGGAGTTCCGCATCATATCGGGGGTATTCCGCAACGAATACCACACGAAGCGGAACAGCCAGTCGGAATAATTGTTGCCCAACACAAGCAGATATTTCTTTTTCAGGACCTCGGTGAGCATTCGGGGCACCTTGTTGCCGCCGGCAAGCCACGATTTGCAGAAATCCATCATGTCGAGGTCAGACACCACAAAGCGGTGTGGCTCCGCGCTGCATTTGCCGAACATATAATAGACGGTGGGTTGAAGCATTTCTGCCTCACAGGAGATGTCGCCAATGCCGACGGTAAGGTCGCGCTTGCTGTCGTTGCGGTACTGGAGTACCCGCACCTGCTCCCCGCCCCATGCCTCGCGCATGGCTTCTTCTGTCACCGGCGAGAAGGAGGTAGTTATAACGAAAGGGAATAATCTGGTTTTCAATAACTTCATCAAGAGGTGGCTGGGCTGCAATGTCCGCTGCTCAATCAACTGTAGCAATACTTCTGAAATCAGCGGATAGATGAAATCGGGATTCCCGTCAGTCCATTTGTTGAACTCCGGATGATATATCAATTGCGAAAAGTTGGCAACATCGCCGCGCAGTTCGCAAATCTGAGCCAGCACGTCTATGAGCTGCTTGTGATGGTCAGGGAATGAGACAATTCCTCCGTCCTCCGTTTCGACTAAGAAATCAGAACCGACCACGGGAATCACGTCACCGGCCAAAATGGCATCGATGAGCCTGTCCTATCGTTTGTTCTCTTTCAGCCTTTCCACCCATTCTGATAATCCCGGATCTATGTACATCTTGAATTATTGTCTTAACCGTTTCACAACCAGGCCTTATTGTGCCGCTTCAGCAGTCTGGGTTTCCCCTGCTTCACTTTGTGACTGACCCTCTTCTTGTGTGTTATCGTCCTCCTCTTGCGTAATGTCGCTTTCCTCATCTTCCGGCGATTCTTGACAAGCAGCATCATCGGGGAGTGGAGGGTCGAGGTATTCTATGAACTCGCGGCGCCCGGTGATTCTTATATGCCCTTGCTCGGCATTGAAGAGCAAGAGACCGTCGGCTTGCAACTGTTTCAGTTCCTTGCCTACCCGTTCCTCCGGGATGCCGGTAAGCTCTGAGAGGTCGGCGATGGTGGCGTGTGCCATTATATTTGTGCCGTTCTGGTGGGTGGCGGTCAGTAGCCAGCGACCGAGCAAACCGGCTACATTGTCGGCCGGGAACGCGCGTACGGAACGCCGCGCGTTATGCATGTTCAGCGCAAGATAGTTAAGGTAATTGAGCAGATATATGTCGTCTGATTTCAGCAATCTTACGTACTGCTCTTTGTCGAAGACGAGTGCCGACAGGTCGGTGAGGGCGTCAATGGTGGCGGTGGCTGTTATTTCCCAGCCGAAGAGGGCGTCGGCGCCGATTACGGCGCCGACACTGATAGTCTGCGAGATGGCGATGCGGCGGTCGGCCGAGACGGTGGTCATGCGGGCGTTGCCGCTCACTATGAAGAGCACTCGCGTTTGCTCCTGCCCGAAGGTGACGATGCTCTCGCCGGCACGGAACGACTCGAATACCACACAGTTCTTTTCTACCAGTTCGGATACCTGTTCGCGGCTTATCCCCTTGAAGAGGACAAGATCCATTATCTGTTCATACATCGATTGCATAGCCATAGTCTCATCGTTTTGTAGTTGCCATTGACGGCGGCAAGTCCTGAAATGCCGACGGAGGAGACGCCCCGCTTCCGGATGTGGGGAAATATAACCGGCTTTTAAACAACCCGGAGGGTAAACCAGCCGACTGCTTAAAAGGAGCCTGTCGATAAAAACAAAAAGAGACTTCCTGATTAAGGGAAGTCTCGAAAGTAGCGGGACCGAGAATTGAACTCGGGACCTCCGGGTTATGAATCCGACGCTCTAACCAACTGAGCTATCCCGCC
>DKVK01000046.1:0-50941 GCA_002491165.1 Porphyromonadaceae bacterium UBA7180 | reverse complement strand
CGCTCTAACCAACTGAGCTATCCCGCCTTAAGGTGTGCCATTCTTCCGAATTGCGATGCAAAATTACTACAAATATTTGGACTGTGCAAATTCTAAGCCATCTTTTTTTAAAAAAATTGCACAATCATCCCATAACTGTTTAAAAATCATCTCCTTACTGCGCGTGATAATTTTAACTTCATTTGCCTCGCGCTGTCGTAATGCGCTTAACAATTATATAGAATGCAGGAAGCATAGGCAATACTAAAATTGAATCGGTGCTTTAAGCACTGTCAAGAGCCTCTATATAGTCAGGTAATTCGGAATGTGACAGAAGGTGCATCGGGTGATTTTGATTTTGTTGGTTGCGGGAATTTTTGTAATTTTGTAGTTTGAAATGTAGGACTATTGTTTTATATGGATTTTTTTGTAGAAAAAACTGCTGAAGGAAGCCACGCTCGCGCCGGGGTAATAACTACAGACCACGGCCAAGTGCCTACACCTATCTTTATGCCTGTCGGTACGGTGGGCAGCGTGAAGGGTGTGCATCAGCGTGAGCTCCGCGACGATATAGACGCTAAAATAATCTTAGGCAATACATACCACCTGTACCTCCGGCCGGGTTGCGACATTCTGCAACGCGCCGGCGGTCTACACCGTTTCATGAACTGGGAGCGCCCTATCCTTACCGACAGCGGCGGCTTCCAGGTGTTTTCGCTTACCGACATTCGCAAGCTGAAAGAGGACGGCGCGCATTTCCGCAGCCATATAGACGGCAGCAAGCACGTCTTCACTCCCGAGAGAACGGTGGACATTCAGCGCGTCCTCGGTTCCGATATAATGATGGCTCTCGACGAGTGCACTCCCGGAACGGCCGATTACTCTTACGCGGAGAAGTCGCTGCGCCTTACCGAGAGGTGGCTTAAACGCGGTTGGCAACATTTCAACGAGACAGAACCTCTTTATGGACACCGCCAGGCGTTCTTCCCCATAGTGCAGGGTTGCGTTTACGAGAACCTTAGACGCGACGCCGCGAAATTCGTGGCCGACCTCGGCGCCGAAGGCAACGCTATCGGCGGCCTGGCCGTGGGGGAACCCACCGAGGTAATGTACGAGATGATAGAAATCGTGAACGAGGAATTGCCGCGGGACCGTCCGCGCTACCTTATGGGTGTGGGAACCCCGGCCAATATCCTGGAGGCGATAGACCGGGGAGTGGACATGATGGACTGCGTAATGCCTACGCGCAACGGCCGCAACGGTATGATTTTCACCCGTAAAGGCATCATGAATATGCGCAACAAGAAGTGGGAGGACGACTTCTCGCCGCTCGACCCCGACGGCACGGCATGGGTTGACCAAGTTTATTCCCGCGCATACGTGCGCCATCTCTTCGCCGCCGGCGAGTTGCTTGCCATGCAGATAGCCTCCATCCATAATCTGGCCTTCTACCTGTGGCTTGTGGGCGAGGCAAGGCAGCGGATAATGGACGGCACCTTTGCCGCATGGAAGAAGGAAATGGTTGAAAACGTAACGCGTCGCCTCTGATAGCCATGAAGTTCCTGAAATCCTTTTTCCGTCGCAAGAATAAGCCGGTTGCCCCCGAGAACGCCGACGAGAAGCTGACGACAGCCAACGACCTCATACCGGAAACACTCTCCGCTGCCGTGCACAGCGAAGATGATACCGGCTCGTGCGCCGCGCCGAAACCGGAAGTCATGGCAGAAGAAAAGGAAGTGGCCACCGATGCCGACGGCAACATAGTGGAAGTTGAGAAGGAAACGGCCGAAGTATCGGAACCTGAGAAGAAAGTGGCTGACGAGTTTGAGGATGAGTTTAAGCCCAAGAAGAAAAAAAAGAGTGCAATCGGACGTTTTTTCAAGGCCATAGGCCGCGGTATTTCCAAGATTCACATCCCCGGAGTCAAGATAATGGACCGCTATATCCTGGGCAAATTCATGGGGACGTACTTCATGGTTATTCTCCTAATGCTCGCCGTAATCGCGATGTTCGACGTCACCGAGAAACTCGACGCCTTCCTGTCGGCACCGCTCAAGGAGACGCTGTTCGACTATTTTGCGTCGTTCCTCCCTTATTTCGCCAACCAGCTTTCGCCACTGTTCGTCTTCATTTCGGTGATTTTCTTCACCTCCAAGATGGCGGGCAACTCCGAAATCACGGCGATATTATCGTCAGGAATCAGTTTCCGGCGCCTTTTGAGACCATACATGATAGGCGCTGCCATAATAGCGGCAATGACCTTTGTATTAAGTAATTACATCATTCCTCCTACCAACGTGCGTCGAATAGCATACACCAACAAGTATGTGAAAAATAAACGAGTTGACTACGGCAACAATATCCAGCTCCAGGTTTCGCCCGGCGTGGTAATGTACATGAGCCGCTTCGACAATACAAACAAGACAGGGTACAATTTCTCGCTCGACAAGTTCCAGGGCAAGACGCTCGCCTCGCGAATGACGGCCCGCAGCATCACCTATGACTCGCTGAAGACATACCGCTGGACTGCCCACGACTATATGATACGCACATTCAAAGGAACACGCGAAAACATCCGGAAAGGCGCAAGCATCGACACCGTGATAACGGTGGAGCCTCGCGACTTCCTTATAGCGGTGAACGACCAGGAAATGCTGACATCGCCGCAGATAACGGAATATGTGGAGCGGCAGAGGAAGCGTGGCGTGGCCAACATCACTGCCTTCGAAGTGGAGCGCGAGAAACGCTACGCAGCTACCGCCGCGGCCTTTATCCTGACGCTCATCGGCATGTCGCTTTCATCGAGGAAAAGCAAGGGAGGACTCGGCCTTAACATCGGCGTTGGACTGGCGCTAAGCTTCTCTTACATCCTCTTCTCCACCATCACGTCGTCGTTTGCACTGTCGGGACTGACTACACCCTTCATCGCGATGCAGATTCCGAACGTGGTGTACCTGTTGATAGCTATTGTGCTCTATATCAGGGCATCGAAATATTAAGATTGAAGGAAAAGATGAATGCAAAATTAATTATAGCGGCACTCGTGGCTCTCGGCGGCACTCAGTTGGCAATGGGCTGGGGACAAAAGGGGCACGACACTATCGCAGCCATAGCCGAACGGCATCTAACTCCGGCTACAAAAGCCGCGCTCGATTCGCTGCTCGATGGTAAGTCGATAGTCTATTGGGCCAACTGGATGGACAACGCTTCGCATACGCCGAAATACGACTATTCCAAAACGTGGCATTACAAGAACATAGACGCCGACCAAAGCTATGTTTCTGCGCCGAAACATTCCAAAGGTGACGTGGTTTCTGCACTCAACCGCGAAGTGGCTATACTCAGGTCTCCGCGCGAAAGCGAAGCTGAAAAGATCCTCGCCGTCAAGATGATAGTCCACTTCATGGGCGACCTGCACCAGCCCATGCATCTCGGCCACGCCAGTGACCTCGGCGGCAACACAGTGAAAGTCAAGTTCTTCAAGAACGAAGCTAACCTGCACAGCGTCTGGGATTCAAGCTTGCCGGAAGCTGCGCACAAGTGGAGCTATACCGAGTGGAGCGACCAGCTCGACCGTCTCCCCGAAGCAGAAGAACGCGCCGTAATGGGTGGAGATTTCGATTCGTGGGCCGAGGAAACTTACGGAATCTGTCGGCAAGTTTATGAAAAGACACCGAAAGGAACGGTTGTCTCTTACAACTACATAGCCGATTGGACGCCTGTTGTAGAGCAGCAGTTCCTCAAGGGCGGCCTTCGCCTCGCCGATGTCCTGAACCAGATTTTCGACCCGGAGTACGTACCCGTTTCATCCATAAAGAAATGAAACAGGAGGCACCGCTCCCTCCCCTGAATCTGCCGCCGGCCGACCTCCGGTTGCGTCGCGACGATGACCTTGTGCGAGTCTATGACCGTTTGCGACACAAATATGTGGCGCTCACTCCCGAAGAGTTTGTACGCCAGCATTTCATCCACTTCCTCATCGGGGAGTTGGGATACAAACCGGAGGTGATGGCCAACGAGGTGTCAATCAAACTTAACGACACGGCGCGCCGCTGCGACACCGTAGTGTTCGGACGCGACCTGAAGCCGTGTATGATTGTGGAATACAAGGCGCCTTCGGTTCCCATCACGCAGGCCGTCTTCGACCAGATAGTACGCTACAACATGGTGCTGAGGGTTGATTATCTGGTGGTCAGCAACGGATTGCGGCACTTTTGTTGCAAGATAAACTACGAGAATTTCAATTACACATTTTTACCGGAGATACCCACATACGCAGAATTGAAAAATGCCTGATTATAACTATCTAGACCTACTCAACGAGCAGCAACGCGCTGCGGTGGAATACTGTTCCGGACCCCAACTGGTGATAGCCGGTGCTGGCTCCGGCAAGACGCGCGTGCTCACCTATAAGATAGTGCATCTCCTGGCCCACGGCTACGATCCGTCGCGTATCATGGCACTGACCTTCACCAACAAAGCCGCCGGAGAGATGAAGGAACGCATCGCACAATTGCTCGGCTGGACTGTGGCCCGCAAACTCGTCATGGGAACCTTCCACTCGGTTTTCCTCCGGATTCTGCGCGAACATGCCGACAAACTCGGCTTCCGTTCTTCGTTCACCATCTACGACGCCTCCGACTCCAAGGCGCTTGTCAAAAGCATCATCTCCGAAATGGGGTTCGACGACAAGGTCTACCGCCCCGGCACCGTCGCGGCCATCATCTCCAATGCCAAAAACGACCTCGTAACGCCCGAAATTTATGCCGGCGACCAAGACCGCCTGAACTGCGACTATCAATCCGGTCGAGCCGACATTTACCGTATTTACGAGGAGTATCAGCGCCGTTGCAAGGCCGCGCAGGCTATGGATTTCGATGATATACTGGTATTTATGAACATCCTGCTTCGCGATTTCCCCGAAGTAAGAGAACACTACCGACAGCATTTCCAATATATCATGGTAGACGAATACCAGGACACCAATTTCGCGCAAGACCTGAGTGTTTCCCTGCTTTGCAACAACGAGCAACGCCTCTGTGTGGTAGGCGACGACGCACAGAGTATCTACTCGTTCCGCGGCGCGAATATCGACAATATCCTGACTCTCGGGAAACGTTATCCCGATCTGCGCACCGACAAACTGGAGCAGAACTACCGTTCCACACAGAATATCATCAACGCCGCCGGTTCGCTTATAGAAAAGAACCGCCGCCAGCTCAAGAAAAACATTTTCAGCCGCAACGGCGAGGGGAGCAAGGTGGAGTTGATACGCGCATATTCCGACCTTGAAGAGGCGCGCGCCATAGCGCAGAAGATAATGACGATGCGAAGCACCTTCCATGACAGCTACGACGATTACGCCATACTATACCGAACCAACGCCCAGTCTCGTGCCTTCGAGGAGGAATTGCGGCGGCTTGCCATAGGCTACCGCATACACGGCGGTATCTCCTTTTATCAGCGCAAGGAGGTAAAAACCGCCGTATGCTATTTCCGTCTCGCAATTAACCCCGACGACGACCAGGCATTGCTCCGCGTAATAAATACTCCGGCCCGCGGAATAGGGAAAACTACCCTCGACAAGTTGAAGAACGCGGCGCACAAAAACGACGTCTCGCTGTGGACCGTGCTCACCGACCGCGAGAGATATCCTCTTGACATAAACAAGGGAACTGCCAGAAAACTTGACGGTTTCGTGGATATAGTTCAAGCTATACGCGAAGAAAACGAGAACCCGAAAGGCAATGCCTATACCGTAGCTCAGATCGCCTACAACCGCTCGGAACTTTTGGTCAGCCTTGCCCACGACAAGACACCGGAAACCATAAGCCAGAAGGAAAACCTCAACGAACTTATCGCCGGAGCCAAGGCTTTCGTGGAACGCGTCATGGCCGAAGGAGGCGACAACGTGTCGATGTCCGCCTTCCTGAGCGAGGTAGCCCTTGCTACGGATTTCGACCGGGAGGAAACCGAAGTTTCTGAATCCGGAAAAGTAACCATGATGACGGCCCATGCCTCCAAAGGGTTGGAATACAAGCACGTCTTCATCGTCGGAATGGAGGAAGACCTCTTCCCGGCAGCGCTCAGTGCCGCTTCAGAACGCGGACTGGAGGAGGAACGGCGTCTGCTCTACGTGGCCATGACCCGCGCAATGGAGACCTGCACCCTTTCATACGCAAATTCCCGGTTCCGCAACGGTCAGACCTTGCAACAGGCACCTTCCCGTTTCCTTTACGACATAGACCGCTCGTTGCTCGACACGAGCTGCGGCAAACTTTCGCGTTCCGAGGCTCCGCGAACGTCGCGCGAATCGAGATACATACGTAAGCCAAAGCCCGAATGTGCTCCTGTATTCACCATTCAGGAGCCGGTAACTAAAATCAACATAGCAGATGCCCCTGGCCCCGGCAACGCCGTAAAACACTCTGCGGATGAGCTGAAGGAGGGTATGAAGATACGCCACACCCACTTCGGCACCGGAACAATCATGGATATTGACCGGGAAGTCCAAAGTATCCGCGTGGACTTCGGGGGCGCCGGTGTAAAAAAGCTCATGTTAGGATTCGCTAAATTCGAGATACTAAAATAAAGAAGTGGTAATATATCATACCGTAAACTATATTTAACACCATCTTAAACACAATAGAGTAAAATGGATAACATAGACGAAAACGATGTACCTTTTCCCACCCCTTACTACGTGGTGCATGAAAGCAAGTTGCTTCACAATGCCCGTTTGATAAACGATGTGGCCGAACGTGCCGGAGTGAAAATTATCATTGCTTTGAAGGCCAATGCCTTATGGAAGACATTCCCCATTATAACGCCGCTTTTCAAAGACAGCACCGCTTCCTCGCTCAACGAAATGTACCTTGCCATGGAGAATCTTGGAGGCGACGTACACGTATACTGTCCGGTCTATACCGACGCCTCTTTCGAGAAATTCTTGCAGGGTGCAAGCCATATCACCTTCAACTCGCTGGCACAATACAATAGGTTCGCCGACCGTCTGCGTGAACACAATGCTACTTCCGAGCGCAAAGTCTCAGCCGGATTGCGCGTAAACCCGAGATGTAGCGTCATCGACACCGAAATCTACAACCCTTGCACCGCCGGCTCGCGGTTCGGCGAAAATCCCGATACCATCGGCGAAATTATACCCGAAGGTTTAGAAGGGCTCCACTTCCACGCACTTTGTGAATCTTCAAGCTATGACTTAGAAAAGGTGCTACAAGCCTTTGAGAACCAATACGGTAAATTCCTGCCGAAACTCAAATGGGTTAACATGGGAGGAGGCCATCTCATGACACGTAAGGACTATAACACAGATCATCTCGTGAAACTGCTCCGCGAGTTCAAAAGCCGCTATCCTAACCTTGAAGTAATACTTGAACCTGGAAGTGCATTCACCTGGCAGACAGGAGATTTGGAAGTAACGGTACTCGACATAGTAAGCCGTGACGGAGTGAACACCGCCATCATCGACTCCAGTTTTGCCTGCCACATGCCCGATACGCTGGAGATGCCCTATCGCCCGAACATACGACAGGCTATTCCGGCCGAAGACAACCCCGAAGCATCCGCAGCAGCAGATTCATCGAAGATAGCGAACGCCATAGCTTACCGTCTCGGTGGAAACTCTTGTCTTACCGGCGACTATGTCGGCGACTGGTATTTTGACAAACCACTCCATTCCGGCGACCGCCTAACCCTCCTCGACATGAACCACTACACCACGGTGAAAACAAATATGTTCAACGGCGTGCAGCATCCAGACATTTATCTCCATACATCGGACGGGAGGATGCACCTGCTCCGTCATTTCACATATTCCGATTACAAAAACCGCATGGACTAAGTTTAAGAAGTATCGACCGGTCAAAAGCCGGTTTTACGGCAAATTATCTGATCTGTAAAAATAATTTTGCAAGTATCATTTATTTTGTGTAACTTTGCAATTACCCTATTGCGGGTTAACTTCAATTCATCATGGATACAAAAGCATTGCTCGACATAATTATTGAGAAAACAGGAATTGATATATCTACGGCTGAATCGCTTCTCGATTCGCTTGTGGAGGTTACCGGCAGCGAATGTTCCGACATGAACAGCATCGCCCTTCCCGGCTTCGGTTCCTTTGAACCCAAGAAACGTCAGGAACGCGTGGCAGTGCACCCATCCACCGGGAGGCGCATGCTCATCCCGCCCAAAATCACCCTCTCCTTCCGCCCGTCGGCTCTCTTGAAGCAAAAAGTTAAGAACGCCCGCTAAAAACACCTTTCTTTACGATGAACACGAAGATTACATTTCCCGAACTCATCAATCTGCTATCTGCTCAGAGCGGACAGCAAAAAAAGGTGTGCGAGGCTTTCCTAAAAGAGTTTTTTGCTGCCGTATCCGAGTCATTGGTGGGCGGCGATACCGTGAAAATCCGCAATTTCGGCACTTTCAAGCTTACGGAAATAGACCCGCGGAAGAGCGTCAATGTAAACGACGGCCGAGAAATAGAGATTCCCGGCCATCGCCGGGTTTCTTTCACTCCGGCAAAGAGCCTTGCAGAGAGAATCAACGCACCTTTCGAGGCTTTCGAATCCGTGGAACTCGCAGACGAGGTGACCGACGATGTCCTCAGCGCTTTCGACAACGAGGACTTTACCTTTGTGGATGACGCTCCGGCGGACAACCCGGCTTCAGGTGACAACGATGGCACCAACGATTCTACCGCTACCCAAAAGCCATACTTCCAGGATTCTCAGGTAGAAGAAGCAGCAGAGGAAAACCACTCCGATGAAACAGTTTCAATTGAAAACGCCTCCGGTATTTCTACACCTTCTAATGAACCCGCACCGTTCGAGTTTGTAGCCGATCCGGTCAATGCAGACGCTTCATCCTATAACTATGAAGATGAGGAGGATATGCCACCTGAAGCCGAACCGGCTGTAGGCGGAACTGCACGGCTACCTGCTCCGGAAACACAACACCCACACATCGGTTCCGCATCACAGCCGACTACCGATGATACGATGTCCGAATCTGCATCGGTCGAAGCTCCGGTTTCGCGGGATTCATCGGCAAGTTCATCCTCTCAGGAAGAATCCGACGTGGCTGTTGAGGAGAAAGCCGCCGGGAAGAACGGCTCTGCGGAACAGCCCAAGCGTAAGCCGCGGCAGTTCGGAATGGGTTTCGTCTCAGGTATGCTGACGTGCCTCTTTATTGCGGTAGTAGGTATGGCTTGCTGGTATTATTACAACGGTGAGCACGACCATCAATTGCTCGCTCAGTCAGATTCCGCCGATAAGAAAGATACTGTTCCCGCAATTCAAGACACAGCGTTCCCCGATACCGATACAACAGTACGGCAAGATACTATTCTTCCGGTAAATGAAGGCGAAAAACTCGATGAAACCGAAGAAGAATCTTTAGAAAAAGAGGAAGCGGCCACCGAACCTTCGGATGCTCCGGTATATGATAAAATCACCAAAACACGTTATCTCACCACCATGGCAAAAGACCATTACGGCAGCTATCACTTCTGGCCATACATCTATCAGGCGAATCCCGGACTCGGCGATCCCGACCGCATCCGCCCCGGCACAAAAATCAAGATTCCCTCGCTGGCATCCATCGGAGCAAACCCTAAGAATCCCGCCGATGTAAAAGCAGCGAAAGCCCTCGGCACCAAAATATACTCCCGTTACGGCAAGTAACCCTCGGTTGCCTTGGCGGCTTCGCGGCAATGGCACAACAGCATTGCTTTGAGGCTTCCTTGACCTGACTTTCAGAGAGATTTCCGGCCAGGGATACCGGTGTTACGGTGGTGTCATGGTTTTTTTGCTTTCCCAGAATAGTAGCTTAGTTTATGCTTTTTTTGGAAAAGTTACTGACAAGTATTGTTTTTTGCTTTGCCTTTTGACTACTCGGAGTTGTATTTCCAAATATTTTTTAGTAACTTTGTCGCTAATTTGATAGCGGGTGTTTTTGCTATCATATCATAACGTGGTTTAGATTACTTTGTGTGCCCCGGCCATCATCTGTTCTGACACTTGCAATGCCGGATTTATGGTCTAAATATAATTATTATTTAATAATTTGAAGCTCATTTAATGAAACAATATAAAGATTACACACCTAAAATCGATGGAGGAGAGAAAACCGAAGAGGGGGTGATTTCCATGGATCCTACACGCTCGGGTACCAATGAGCACCCGGGCCGTTCCGCTTCTGCCGGGCGCCAAGTCAGCAGACTTGTCTCGGGTCGCGCTGTTTCGAAAGGAGGAGGCGCCCGTAACGGTTCCTCTCCCGACGGTCGGGGGGATGGCTCCAATCCCGGCGCTTCTACGAGAAGCGGACAGCGCAACGGTACCCGCACAAACGGCAACGAGCACACCCTGCAAACCACGCTGCCCAAACTGTTCCGCGCACAGACTTACCGCGACTTCGCCAAGAATCCTACCGTCCGCCTCATTACAGGCATTGTTTTGGGATGCATAGGCGTATGGCTTTTAGTGGCTTTTGTTTCATTCTTCACCAACTGCATCACAGATCAATCCACGATAACGAACACCGAAATCGGCACTGCCGCCGGAATAGCCAACAAGGCAGGAGAGGGCGGCGCTCGCATCTCGCAATTCCTCATTAACGACACCTTCGGACTGGGCTCGATAGTTATCATCTTCTGGCTCTTCGCAATGTCGTTCAAAATGTTTGACTCCCGCATTAAGTTCAAAACCGTCAACTTCACCATCAAGTGTATAGTGGCTCTCATAACCCTCTCATTGATAGTGGGATTGATTACCATGGCCACCGATACTGTCGTCAACTACGGAGGTTATCACGGACGCGAGGTCAACGAATTTATCATGGAGTTCCTCGGTTATACCGGTGCTGCGATACTTTCGATAATGATGCTTTCGATTTTCTGTGTAATCTGCCTGAGCGACCTTATCCGGTGGATTAAGAAACTCGTGCGTAAACATCGCGAAAAAGTGGCAGCGGAACGCGAGGCTAAAGCCGCGGCCGAGGCAAAGCGCCAGATGATAGACGAAATGAAGCGCGCCGAAGATGAAGACGCGGCGAAAGCCGGCGAAAATGTCTCGAAGGAGGGTCAAGAGGAAGATAAGGACGAGAAGAGAGTTACCTTCACCGATGCCACCATCCTCCCCGACAGTTCGGTCCACGCCGAGAATCTCACCTACGCCCTCGAAGACTCGGAAGAAACCCCGACGACCCCTGCCGACACAGCTTCGGAAGCAAACGTTCCGGGGAAAGAGGAGAATCCCGAGGCAGAAGCGCCTGCGGGTGCAGGCGGTCTCGAACCGATGGAAGTTTCGCAAAACCACATAGGCGAAGTTGATGCGTCGGCACCCGCCGGCGCCGACGCCGAGCCATGCCGACCCTGGAAATTCCCCCCCTTCAACCTGCTTGAAGACCGCGGTCAGGTTGTCGGCATAGACGATGAAGAACAGCTTGAAAACCAGGAGAAGATACGCAAGACACTTCTCGACTTCGGCATTCCCATCACCAAGATAAAAGCAACGGTCGGCCCTACCGTCACGCTTTACGAGATAGTTCCGGAAGCCGGTGTCAAGATAGCCAAGATACGCAACCTTGTGGACGACATAGCCCTCTCGCTGGCCGCCACCGGTGTGCGTATCATAGCCCCGATTCCCGGCAAAGGAACGGTGGGTATAGAAGTAGCCAACAAGAATCCGCAGATTGTCTCGATGCGCACCGTCCTGAAGTCGAAAGCCTTCCAGCAGACGCGCTACCGTCTCCCCATGGCGCTCGGTTCGACCATTGGCGGTGAAGTCTATATCGCCGACCTCGCCAAGATGCCCCACCTGCTCGTTGCCGGTGCAACCGGTCAGGGTAAATCGGTGGGTCTCAATGCTATAATCACGTCGCTTCTCTACTCGCGCCGTCCGGACGAACTGAAATTCGTGCTCATCGACCCTAAGATGGTCGAGTTCTCCCTTTACGCCAAGATAGAGCGCCATTACCTGGCTAAACTCCCTGGGGAAGAGGACGCCATCATCACCGACATCCCGAAAGTGGCTCCCACCCTTTCCTCGCTCTGTGTGGAGATGGATGGCCGCTACAAGCTCTTGCGCAAGGCCTCGGTCCGCAATGTCGAGGAATACAACGCCAAATACAAGGAGCATAAGCTGAACCCCAACAACGGCCACCGTTTCCTCCCCTACATCGTAATAATTGTGGACGAGTTCAGCGACCTCATCATGCAGTCGGGAAAGGAGGTCGAAATGCCTATCGCCCGCCTCGCGCAGAAAGCCCGCGCCGTGGGAATTCACGTAATCATCGCTACACAGCGCCCCTCTACCAATGTCATCACCGGTATCATCAAGAGCAACTTCCCGGGACGCATGGCCTTCAAGGTGGCATCGTGGGTCGACTCCAAGACCATCCTTGACGCCCCCGGAGCGCAACAGCTCATCGGCCGCGGCGATATGCTCATAAGCCATAATTCCGACCTGCTCCGAGTACAATGCGCCCTCGTCGACACAGAAGAAGTGGAGGCCGTGTGCGACTATATATCCGAGCGGTCGGGAGGTGCCGGGCCTTACATCCTGCCCGAGCCTGTCGTCCAGGCCGACGGCGACGAAGTGGGCGGCTCGGAAGGAAGCTACGGTTCGGAACGCGACCCGCTCTTCGAGGAGGCTGCGCGTTCGGTAGTGCAATCCAACCAGGCATCGGTATCCTCCTTGCAGCGCCGTTTCTCCATCGGCTACAATCGTGCCGGCAAGATTATGGACCAGCTCGAAAGGGAGGGCATAGTAGGTCCCTCGCAAGGCGGGAAACCCCGTGCTGTACTTGTAGACGCCATCATGCTTGAAGACATCTTGGCAAAGTCCGACAAAGGGCATTAAACCTTATCGCCGCCAAGGAAGTCGAAGAAGTAAAAAATACCCCGTCGAAACGGGACAACTGAAATGATAAAAAGGATATATTTAATAATGCTTTTGGCGCTGCTCGGACTGGGCGGCGCTGCCACGGCAAAAGAGACTGCCCCGGCGCTCATAGCGCGTTGCAGCAAAGCTTACTCCACGGCACGGTCGCTCGACGTTTCGTTCTCCATGAGCGGGAAAATGGGAACAACAAGCGGTACTTTCAAGTGCGCAGGGCGCAAATTCGCCTTCGTCACCGGAATGGCTTCAAGCTGGTTCAACGGCCGCGATATGTGGACCTACAATCCCCGCACAAACGAAACCTCGATAATCACCCCGGACGCCGAAGAGATAGCGCAGAACAATCCCTTCGCGGTGATAATGTCCATGTCGCAGAACTTCAACGCCGCCTACGCCAAGAACCAGCCGACAGGTTCCATTGTTGTAGTTTTGCTCCCCAAGTCGGCCAAAAGCCAAATCAAGAAAGTGCTCCTCACCCTCGACGCAAAGCGTTGTGTTCCGCAGAAAATTGTCATTAATGACGCGTCGGGAACCACTACCGTCTCGGTAAAGAGGTTTGCCGCCAACACCGCAGTTGCAGCCTCGGCATTCGAGTATCCGAAGGGCAAATATCCGAGGGTAAAGGTAGTTGACCTCCGCTAAACAGCAAAACCGGCTATTCCTGTAAAAAGGGAGACGAAAAGTAATAGTCAAGTCACCTAAGCACATATCCAAACATATATAATATATAATGATTTAATATCACAAAAGTCATGGCAGAAGAAAAGACCAAAGTACTCATCATAGGCTCCGGCCCTGCCGGCTACACCGCCGGTATCTACACCTCGCGCGCCAACCTGCATCCCGTAATCTACGAAGGACCCGTGCCAGGCGGACAGCTCACCCAGACAACGGAGATAGAAAACTTTCCCGGTTATCCGGAGGGAATCACCGGCCAGGCAATGATGGATGACCTCCGCAAACAGGCCGCACGCTTCGGCGCCGAACTCCGTGCCGACATCATCTCGAAAGTGGATTTCAGCAAACGTCCCTTCCGCTGTGAGGACGACCACGGCAATGTCATCATCGCCGAAACGGTGATAGTCAGCACCGGCGCATCGGCCCGTTACCTCGGCATCAGCGACGAGGAAAAATACCGCGGACTCGGCGTCAGCGCCTGCGCCACCTGCGACGGATTCTTCTACCGCAAGCAAGACGTGGCTGTGGTTGGCGGCGGCGATACAGCCTGCGAGGAAGCCCTGTACCTCTCCACCCTCGCCCGCAAGGTTTACCTCATAGTACGCAAGGACTATCTCCGTGCCTCCAAGGTTATGAAAAAACGCGTCGAGGAGCGTGAGAACATCGAGATACTATACAACTGCAACACCAAAGGACTCTTCGGCGAAGACGGCGTGGAGGGCGCTCACATAGTCCGCCACCTCGGCACCGACAAAGAGGAGGACTTCGACATAGCCATCACCGGATTTTTCCTCGCAATAGGCCACAAACCTGCCACCGACCTCTTCCGCGGACAGCTCGAGCTTGACAACGAGGGTTATATAAAGGTGAAAGGCGCTACCTCCCATACCAGCGTGGAGGGGGTCTTCGCCGCCGGAGACGTCGCCGACCCGCGTTACCGCCAGGCCATCACGGCCGCAGGTTCCGGTTGCCGTGCCGCCCTCGATGCCGAACGTTTCCTTATGGAACATTGAAAACTGCGATATGGACAACTGCTCTAAACAAGAGATTCTGGACCGCCGCTATCTGGACATGGCCCGCATCTGGGCACAGAATTCCTACTGCAAACGTCGCAAGGTGGGAGCCCTCCTCGTCAAGGACAAGATGATAATCTCCGACGGCTACAACGGCACTCCCTCGGGTTTCCCAAACGTCTGCGAGGACGAGAACGGCATAACGCATCCCTACGTGCTCCACGCCGAGGCCAACGCAATTACCAAGGTGGCGCAGAGCAACAATTCGAGTGCCGGAAGCACACTGTACGTCACCGCCAGTCCCTGCATGGAGTGCAGCAAACTGATTATCCAGGCCGGCATTACCCGTGTCGTGTTCAGCGAGATGTACCGTCTCAACGACGGCCTCAAGTTGCTCGAAAGCGTAGGTATAGAAACCGTGTGGATACCGGAAGAAAACGCCGGTGAACACACGGCGGAAACATCCTGCGCCTCGGGATGCAGTTGCGTCTCCCCTTCCTGCGCCGAAAGTAAATCTTCCGCGGACAACGACGCCTCCTCCCTCCCCTTCACGCCGCCGGTTTGCTAAACCTAATTGAAGTTTTTCCAGACTATTGAAATGAAAAATAAGACACGCCTGCTCATCGCCTCCATTCCCCTCGTGTTACTTTTAGGGGTTGTATGCGGTGTGCTCATCGGCATCTACGTCGGGCCCTCCACAGGTCTTAAAGACTCGGACAAACTGCGGAACGTGCTCGCATTGGTTCAGAACGAGTATGTGGACGAGATAGACATCGACTCGCTTGTGGAGACGTCGATTCCCGACCTCCTGGCCTCGCTCGACCCCCACTCGGTCTATATCCCCAAAGAGGAACTCACGGCTGCCAACGACGAGCTGGAAGGCTCCTTCTCGGGCGTGGGCATCTCCTTCCAATTACTCGACGACTCGCTGACAGTAGTGGAAGTGATTCCAGGTGGACCGGCTGAAAAAGTCGGTATTCTGGCCGGCGACCGCATTTTGCGGGCCAACGGCAAGGTAATGACCGGCACCGAGATGACCACAGACTCCGTAATGCGCACTCTCCGCGGCCCCAAGGACTCGAAGGTGCTTGTAGAGGTGAAACGTTCCGGCGTCGCCAAACCACTGAAATTCGACATCATACGCGGCGACATCCCCGTCAACAGCGTGGATGCTGCCTATATGCTTGAAGAGGGTATCGGCTATATCAAGGTGAGCAAGTTCGCCAAGAACACTGCCGCCGAGTTCCTCACCGCCCTCGGCGAGCTGAAACAGAAAGGCGCAAGGAAATTCGTTGTAGACCTCCGGGGCAACTCCGGCGGCTTCATGGAACAGGCCATACTCATGGTCAACGAGTTCCTGCCGCAGGGACGAAAGATAGTCTACACCCAGGGACGCAACCCGCAGAACAACACCGATGCCGTGAGCGACGGCTACGGCAATTTCCAGGATTCCGAACTCGTTGTCCTCACCGACGAAGGGTCGGCTTCCGCTTCAGAAATCTTTGCCGGAGCAATACAGGACAATGACCGCGGACTGGTAATTGGGCGCCGCACGTTCGGCAAGGGGTTGGTGCAGAACCAGATAATGCTTCCCGACTCATCGGCGGTCCGCCTCACCGTGGCACGTTATTACACCCCCTCGGGACGCTCCATCCAGAAGGAATACCAGCGCGGTGCCGACGGCAAGTATGAACTCGATATAGTGGAGCGTTACAACCATGGAGAGTTCTACAACGTGGACTCCATCAAGCTCGACAAGAAGCTACAGTTCAAGACCGTCAACGGCCGCACCGTATATGGCGGCGGAGGTATCATGCCCGATATCTTCGTTCCTGTGGACACCGCCGGCTACACCTCTTATTACATGAACGTAATGAACCAGGGTCTGGTGCAGAAGTACAGCTTCAACCTCACCGACCGCTACCGCAACGTGCTCTCCGGCGTCACGACCGTCGATCGCCTCTTCAACGTGATTCCCGGCGAGGACAAGTTGCTCCAGGACTTCGTGGAATTTGCAGAGGAGAACGGCGAGCCGTCGCGGTGGTATTACATCAACCAGTCGCGCAACCTGCTACTCCGGCAGATAATGGCCGTCATAGCCCGCGATGCCCTCGGCTACCAGCAGTTCTACGAGATACTGAACCGGGAAGACCCCGTGGTAAATAAAGCCTTAGAAATATTGAAAACCGGCAAATCTCCCGTAAACATCGAAAAATAACACTCCCGGGCGATACAGAACGCTATTTCGATTGTTTAAACAACCTGTTACAAATTAAACAAAAGAATATGGAAAAATCAGACTTACGGCGTAAAATAAAGGCAATGCGCTTAATGCTCTCCGACGACGACAAGAGCGGGGCAGCCGAACAGGTGTTCTCGCAACTGGAGAAATGCGCGGCGTTCCTTTTGGCCGACAAAATATTGATGTACCACTCCCTGCCCGACGAGCTGAGCACCATCGCTTTCCTCGATAAGTGGGGGATGAAGAAACACTTCTATCTGCCGCGGGTCAACGGCGTTAACCTCGACATACTCCCCTACGACCGTTCGCGCCTCGAACTCGGCGCCTTCCACATAGAGGAACCGGTGGGCGACGAACTCACCGACCCTGCGGAGATTGAGCTGATAGTAGTTCCCGCCGTGGCTTACGACCGTCGCGGCAACCGCCTCGGACGCGGCAAAGGTTTCTACGACCGCCTGCTCTCAACCACCAAAGCCACAAAGATAGGCGTGGGATACGATTTCCAGCTCGTTGACGAGATAGACGTCGAGCCGCATGACATCCCCATGGACATGGTCATTACCCAGACCGAAGTACTCCTCATCTCCAAGTGAATGGCAATCCGGCAGATTCATCATTGCCAGATTCGACCTACATTCCCGATAAGCGGACCTTGATACAATCCGGCGGCGAACGTGCCGCCGGATAACAGTTAACTTTAAAACGCCAATGCCAATATATACCTCAGAGAGCAAACTCTGCGACATACTCTTCCACGAACCCGACGTCATCACAGTCATCAACCGCTTCGGCATCTTCCTCGGAGTGGGAGAGGCATCGGTGCGCACCATCTGCGAACGGCATAACATCGACACGGACTTCTTCCTCTCCATCCTCAACACCTACCTCAACGACGACTACTTCCCCGAGAATGTCCTCAACGCCAAAAACGTGCGCCTGATAGTTGACTATCTCAACAAGACCAACGGCTACTACGAGCAGTTCCAGCTCCCCAACATAGAGCGACACTTCAACTCGCTGGTCACCCGCAGCCATGTGGAGAAGAACAACAACCTTTCGCTGCTCCGCAAATTCTTCCTCGAAATGAAGAGTGAGCTCCAGAAGAACATCGCCAAAGACAATGAGGTGCGGTTCCCCGTGCTTCTGAAAATGCACGAGGACCTCAGCTCCAACTCCGCTTACTGTTCGCGTGACTTCGAGGACGACCCGCAGCCGGTGGAGGATAAAATCGACGACCTCCTGAGCTTCTTCATAGTTCACCTCCGCGGACAGTATGACGTCAACCTCTGCCGCGCAGTAGTGGCCGCCCTCTTCACCCTCGCCAAGGACATTCGCCAGAACAACCGCATACGGCGCCGGATACTGAAACCGTTGTGGGGTGCCTTGGTAGAAAAGAACCGTTGCAATGGGTGACACTTGCCGCCGCGGATTCACCGTCACGCTCTACGGGCTGCAGAAACTGGAATCGTCCGCTCTGGCTTCGCTGATTTCACGCGTTGCCAAAACCATTGTCGTAGATAACCCTGCCGACGGCGACGGCGGCTTTGCCATATTCCTTACCTCAGCCGAAGGGTTCCTCACACATCCCGACTTCTTTCTGCCACGCAAGGCACGAACAGTCGTCTTCACCGACTCCGCCCTGGAACTTCCGTGCCCGAAGATTAGCCGCGGCAGCGACCCCGAAACCCTCTTCTCCCTATTACAGGAATTGGCTAAACCAGACGAGGACCAGACGGAAGAGTACTCCCTCACGCAGCGCGAAAAGGATGTACTGCGCCTCATAGCCACCGGACTTACCAACAAGGAAATAGCCGATGAACTCAACATCTCGGTCAATACCGTTATAACGCACCGCAAGAATGTGACACAAAAACTTGGCATCCGGTCGGCCTCCGGGCTTTCACTATACGCGCTCATGAACGGGCTGATATAGTCGTGTTTGCAGTGACGAAATGGCTAACACAATATAGGTCTGATATGCCGGATATGCCCGATAAGGCCGATACTGGAATCTTCGGAAAGCAGAATAAATCGAGAGCTGGGTTAAAAAAGTGGGACATAAATGCCGCAATATAAAAAATTTTCCTTAAATTTGCATTCTGAAAGTACCCGCGTTTCTTTTTTTCTACCGGTTATAGGAAGAAGTTATATCGCGGGGTTGAAATCTTGGCGGTGCAATCCGCTGATATTCAAATAAGTAATACAGAATAATGAGTAACAAGCCGAACACCGAAGGGTCCTGGATGGGCCGCTCGATTTTCCTGAACATATTGCTTATAATCATCGTGGCAGCATTGGGGATATGGATAGCATATATCTCCATCGCCCTCTTCACGAAACACGGTCAGCGCGACATCGTCCCCAACGTGGAAAATATGTCGTACACCGAAGCCATCAAAAAGCTGAACGCCGCCGGTTTTAAAGTCGACATCCGCGACTCCCTTTACCGCGACGACATCAAGCCCGGATACGTCATAGAGCAGTTTCCAAAATGGAAATCGGAGGTTAAACCAGGACGCAAGATTTTCCTTTACCTCAACGCCGTGCATCCTAAACAGGTGCTCATCGACGACGGCAAGAACCATGCCGAAGCAGCCCTCAAAGGCTTGACCGAACGCCAGGCAATATCGCGTCTCGAAGAGTTGGGATTCAAGCCGGAACAGATTAAACTGGTAAAAGTGCTCGGCGAAAACGACCGCGTGGTCAAGATTCTCGCCAACGGACGCACCGTGCGCAAAGGTGAAAAGATTTCCGTCAAAGCCAAAATTATCCTCGAAGTCTACGACGGTCGTCTCACCCTGCTCCGCGACTCGCTCCAGAATATGGAACTCTCGCGTGCCGGACGCACATATTATTACAGCACTGAAAAAGGACACGAGGGTTACTTCGACCCCAACGCCGGTTCTTATTCATCGGAAAGCTACTCCGGAAGCTCATACTCCTCCGGAAGCGAGAACTCCGGCTCTAATTCCGGCTCGAACAATACCCCGCAGAGCAGCGAGGGAGAGAAAACCCAACCTGCCGAAGAGAAAGAATACGAGTTCATCGAATAATGTGTGACCTCGAGTTAAACACCGGCAGAGCCTCGGAAGCTCAGAAACTTATAGCACCGGCAACCGAAGCCGGTGCTTGTAATTGTGACGGCATCCCGGCATTTGGCGAGTCAGGAATTCCTGACTCTGGCATTGGGAATTATTTAGAGGAGGTTGACGAAGAGGGACTTGAAACTCCCGTAATCATCGACGCGGGCGGCACGGAGATGTACGAGCATTTCCGGTTCGTGGCCGACAAGGGGCAACAGATGCTCCGCGTAGACAAGTTCCTTGTGGACAGGATGCAGAAGACTTCGCGCAACCGCATTCAGCAGGCTGCCGACGCCGGGTGTATCCTTGTCAACGGTAAGCCGGTGAAGTCATCCTATAAGGTAAAATCGCTCGACGTAGTGCAGATAGTCATGGACCGCCCGCGCTACGAGCACGAAATCATAGCCGAAGACATTCCCCTCGACATAGTTTACGAAGATGACACTGTCCTCGTGGTGAATAAACCCGCCGGACTGGTAGTGCATCCCGGACACGGCAACTATACGGGAACGCTGGTCAACGCCCTCGCATGGCACTTCAAGGATAACCCCAACTACGACGTTACCGACCCTCGTCTCGGTCTCGTGCACCGCATAGACAAGGACACCTCCGGACTGCTGGTGATAGCCAAGACCCCAGAAGCCAAGACCGACCTCGGTCGACAGTTCTTCAAAAAGACTACGCGCCGCGAATATGTGGCGCTCGTTTGGGGCGACTTTGAAACCGATTCCGGTACCATAGAGGGCAACATAGCCCGCAACCCGCGCGACCGCTTGCAGATGGCAGTCTTCGATGACCCCGAAATAGGGAAACATGCCGTTACCCATTACAGCGTCCTTGAACGCTTCGGTTATGTGACGGTAGTTAAATGTGTGCTCGAAACTGGGCGCACCCACCAGATACGCGTGCACATGAAGCACATAGGGCATCCCCTCTTCAACGACGCGCGTTACGGCGGCGACCAGATACTGCGAGGCACCACGTTCGCCAAATACCGGCAATTCATCACAAACTGTTTCGACATCTGCCCGCGTCAGGCACTGCACGCCCGCACCCTCGGCTTCGTGCATCCAAAGACCGGCCACGAGATGGACTTCGAGTCGCCCCTACCTCCCGACATGACCGCACTGCTCCAGAAATGGCGCGAATACAAATCCAACGCCTGATGTAAACCAACGCGCCTGGCGTCACACCGACAGTTTACACTTTACAGTTGTGTAAACTCGAGGGAGCGGTATGCTGCCTTGATTAATCAAGATGGTCATGAATAAGCAGGATTAATCGGGAGATGAGCAGGAGAAACCCGAGAAGGGAGTGAGCGACGTAATTTCCCCGAGAAACCAGAGGAGCCCGGGAATCCCGATTATGCGGCTGTTTGTATTAGTTTTTTTGTCAACCTGCGTGGGGCTTGCCTCGCGGAGCATGAGTGGCGGATGGCGTTGCATTTTGCAGGCCGTGAAGGCTACCGTCCATGTTCGCGGGTTCGTTTTTACAGGACGGCGAGGGAGGGCGGGGAGGGATTCCGGGCTATTATTTTGCCTTCGGGGGATATTAGCCACGCGGCAGGAGTTTGGATCCACTCGGTGCCGGTGGAGCGGTGAAGCTGCGAGCGGACGTATTGCATGGCTGTGTCGTTGCCGTCTTCGGCATTGATCATCATGGCAAGCCGCTCTTCATCCCTATCGAGGCAGACGGAAATGTATCTGATTCCGGCATCGGCTGTGGCTACGTTGTAGGTGTGGTTGGCGACGCGGGTAAGCGGTTGCGATTTGCTCCAGAAGTTGAGGAGTACGTATTGCCCTTTCAATTCGTCAAGAGAGATTGTAGTGTCACCGGAGGTGGTGAGGACGAAAACGGGAGCTTCCGTGCCGACGACGGGTGTCATTATCGGGTTAGAGGTGGATGACATAAGGAATATCCCGAGTATCACGCCTCCGATAGCTAAGAGATGTTTCACTATTCCATAATTTGAATTACACTTAGATTTCCCTGCTTCCGGATGTGGATGAAGTGGCTGCACAATCGGCAACCGGGCTTCTATATCGATGCTTTCATAAACATTCGCGGCCTGGCGCCGAAGATGGGTAATGAAAGCAGGGAAACCCTCCGATTTTCAGAGGTAGGCAACGCCGCTGCGGCCTCTGCCGCTGGTCGGGTGCCATAGTAAAAACGCCGCAAAGTTACAAAAGAGAGTGGAAACTGCCTAAAATCGGGTAAATTATACTCGTAAATAACATGTTATATAACATGTTTTGCAACTTCAAAACGTTTATTTATGGGAGGATTTGGGGTAAATGTGAAAATTGGTGAAATATGTTAATACCGATTAATGACGAGAGGGCTTTGGTTGGTCATAAGGCTATCTTCCATATCGGAGACTTTTTCTCAGCGGAGGCGGAAGAGGTAGCCTAAGGTGGCGGAGACGGCCATGGAGTTGGAACCGCTGAAGGGGGCGGTGCGTTCGCTGCTGAAGAGGTTGCCGAGGCCATAGTAGAATCGTGCCTCGAAAGCAATGGCGTGTTTCGGCGTTACGTTAAACTCGGCGCCGAGGCCGGCCGAGATGCCGTAGTCGAAGCGGTGTTTGGCCTTAAGTGTCATCTGTACGTTCATGCGGTTGGTATTCGGGAAATTGGGCAACGTTGCCATTTCGGCAGGATTGAAGTTGGCCAATGTGGATTCGGCGAGCAGGACGCCTATTTCCGGTCCGGCATTGAAGAAGAAGCGTCCTCGGCGGCCGAAGTAGATGTGGGCAAGAATGGGGAGTTGCAGGTAGTTGAGTGTGCGGGAATAGCGGTACGGGGCACCCTCGAAGTTTTCTTTCCAGCCGCGTTGCACCCAGTTTAGCTCGGCTATGAGGCCGAAGTGTTCCTCTTCTACATACCTGAAGGAAACGCCGGCTGTGGCTCCTGGCTTAAGGGCCTGGTTGACTCCGGGGTTGAAGAACATTCGGGATATGTCGGCTCCGGCTTTCACGCCTACCGTGAGGTTGGCGAGGTAATGGCTCTGGGCATTGACGGCAATGGTGGCCAAGATGATGGCCACCACTGCCGTTATCAGTTTTGCTGGAATTTTCTTCATCGCTGGGTGGAAAAGTATCACTTCCGGATTATTTGATTTCGATTTTCTCGACTATGCCTTCGGGGAGGCAGCGGATTATGTAGGAGGTTTCGTTGATGAATCCGCTCCATGTGTTGAGTCGCTTTATGTCGATGTCGTTCTGGAGTCCGGGACGGTCTATGAGCCCTATGTTGTAGTCGCCGCCGTTGGCAGCCGTAGTCGGGATGAAATAGTTGGCGATGTCGTATCCCATCATGGCGTATTGCGGGAATGAATTTACCGGCTGGCGGTGGTAGGTGGCGTTGAATTTCTGATTGAAACCGCGGTTTTCCGATGCTTTGGGATTGCAGAAGAATCGGGAGGGAATCATGACGCCGGTGCGGCCGTAGAGGTCAGAGAGACTTTCCATGTGGGCTACCCATACGGGGCGGCCTACGGTGATTATGTCATAGCCCTGCTCCTTCTTCTCGGCGACAGCGTTGAGCAATTCCTCTATTTCTGCTTTTTTGGAGGGATAACCGTAGACGATGTAGCGGTCAACGGTATTGAAGGGGAAGGCGTTGAACTCTTCGAGCGGCATTCTTGCCACATCGCCCGAGGGGAACTGCTCCATGAGCTTTTCTGCGAGCTTGTCGTTCCCGTCGATTTCCCCGACGAGGAAGAGCTTGCGTCCGGCACCGTTGGAGGCGATGGCAGAAGCCGAGAGGTCGTTGAAATAGTCGAGGGGCTGGAGAATCTGTATTGTGGAGGGACTGGTCTTGTACAAGTTGCTCTTGGTGTCGAAGACATTGACTACTTCGGCTCCGGTTCGGTCGCCCACATTGGAGAGGACTTCCGGAAAGTCGTTGTCATAAACGCCGATGATGAGGTTCGAGGCGTTGAGAATGGAGTCGGAAGCGAAATTTATGCCGGCCTGCGAGGCGTCTATGACGTGCATGTTCACCTTGTAGCCATCGTGTTTCATCTTGTCGAGGCCGAGTAGGAAGCCACGCAGGAAATCGGTGTTGCTCTTCGAGGAGGGATTTTCGAGGACGATGGCAAGGTCTACCTTGTTCTTTTCGTTGACTTTGTGTACGCGCTGGTAGATGTCTTGCTGAGCCACCGGAGTGTTGTCGGTGCTGTCGATGACTTCCGTTATTTGTGTCACGACTTTGCGTTCGGTCTGCGGCACAACGATCCATTCACCCTTTTCCGGTAGTGTCTGCGAGCTGTTGGCGTTCTTGACGTCCTGCACCGGGAGGTTGCTCTTTTGTGCGATGCTCTCCCAGGAATCGTTTTTCCCGACTTTATAGGGGGTGAAGGCGGTGACGGAGTTGATTTCGTCCGAGGAGCTGACCATCTTGGAGGGTCGTGTATTCGGCTGTATCCTGATGGTCTGCCCTGTCTGGAGGTCTTTGGCGTTGAGAGCGGGATTGAGACGGACGATGCTTTCCACCGAAGCGTTGAACTTGTCGGCAAGGCCGGAGAGGTTGTCGCCTGGAGCTATGGAATAGTAGAACGGAGCGTTGGGGTTCGTGGCTTTGGCGGGTTGTATGATGGTCAGTGTCTGGCCGGTGCGTATGCCGTTGCGGCTGCCGGGGTTGTTCTCGTAGATGTAGTCGACGGGTATTCCGTAAAGCGACGCGATGGAGTAGACCGTCTCCCCGCGCGTGACCGTGTGGGTGACGGGCTGCGGGTTGACGTCTACGCGGAATTTCCGCGGGACAGAGACTTCGGTCTGGGCGATGGGTTTTCCGGAGACGGGATAGTAAAGCGTCTGGCCTTTGTTCATCTTCTTGTCGAGACCGATGTTGCATTGCTGGAGCAGCGATTCGTCCCAGCCGAATTTCTTGCATATACCGTAGACGGAGTCACCTTTCTTTATAGTGTAGGAATAATACTCTTTTCCTTGAATATTGATAGTTTTGAGTTCAGCGTTCTGCGCTGCTATCGTGATAGAGGCAGCGAGAGCGACAGCGGAGAGAGCGACTGAAAATAATTTAAATTTCATAATACGTTATGCCGAATGGTATTTCGCGCAAAGTTAATAAAAAGTTTCTGCATAGCAAAATCTTTTTAGAAAATAGCGGGAAATAAAGTAGAGATTGAGACGAAAAAACGCTGCCAGGGGCCGAAACCGGATGGTCACTGGTCTTAGAACTCTACCATTAGCCGCACGTTAAACTGGCGGCGCGTAAGATAGTTGGGCACGGCATACTGTATGTCGTTGACGTCCGTAACCCAATAGTAGCTGCTGACATTGGAGATGTCGAAGAGGTTGAAGACATCGAGCCCTATGGAGATGTTCTTGAAGTGGCGCCGCCAGTCGTAGGGACGCACGCCGTCTTCGGAGGGAGCGCCAACAAGCTGGTAGCTGAAGCCGATGTCAACGCGTTTGTAAGCCGGTGCGCGGAACCATGATACGTCACGAGTGACGCGAGGTGCCGTCATGGTTAGGCCGTCGCTGAAGACGCCACGGAGCGAGAATTTAAGCTTCGGGAACTTGGGGAAGTAGTCGTTAAAGAAAAGGGTGAAGGCATAGCGCTGGTCGCCGGGGAGCGGGCATTTCACGCCGTTGAGTGTCTGCTGCGTCTTCATCAGCGAGAGGGACACCCACGAGTCGCTGCCGGGCACGAATTGTCCGAAGAAGCGCAGGTCGAGCCCCATGATGTATCCCTTGGAGTCGTTGACGCCGCTGTAGGAGACTTTCAGGTTGTCGTATTCGTAAGAGATGAGGTTGGCCAGATTCTTGTAATATGCCTCGGCGGTGAGCTTGAACGGACGGTTCATGGCGCGGAAGGTGTAGTCGGCGGCAAGGAGGAACTGTATGCTGCGCGGCGACTTTATATTATTGTTAAGCTCAACCACGCCGTTGCCTACCTCGTCGACTACCGCCCGCCGGTATTCCTTATAGAAAGGCTGCTGGTAATAAAGGCCTAATGCGGCGCGGTAGTTCCACTGGTTGTGATCCACCGGGATGAAGGTGAAGTTGACGCGCGGGGAGAATAGGAACTCCTTGTTGTAGTCCCAGTAGGAACCGCGGAGGCCGGCGTTCAGGGTCATGAATGCCTTGTCGGTGTTCCAATAGAAGGAGTTTTCCACGTAAAGGGCGAGGCGGTTGGCCGAGACGTCCTGTCGCGATGCGAGGTTATAGATGAGGCGCACGGCGTCGGGAGTCGTGGGCAGAGAGTAGCCGGAGGAGTCACGCCATTCCCATTCGCGCGTGCGGTCGCGGAAGGATTCGTGTTGCCAGCTGAGGCCGTAGGAGAGCTGACCGGCGCGCCATGCGGTGTTGCCTTTTAGCATGGCCTGTACCACGCTTGCTTTAAGGCGGTTGCGCGAGTGTTCCATATACTTGCCGACGCCGAGTTCGCCGCCTACACCCTCGGAGCCTCCGGTGCCGGCCTCGTTAAGCCAGTATTCGCCCGAGATGTCGTAGCTTACATACTCGTCGGTGACGAAACCAGAGAGGGCGAACTGGAAATCGGTGTTGCGCGAATGGCGGTAAGTGAAGTTGAGGGCGCCGAGCCACGTCTGGAATTTATCGTTCTCGCGGCCGTCGAAGTAGACCTTGAACTGCTTGACGTCACTCATGGTGCCGAAACTCGTCTCCCGGTCGGCTGGCTTGAATTTATAGTTGTTCAGGGCTATGTTCCCGAGGAAGTTGATGGAGAACTTGTCGGAAGCCTTGAAGGTCATGTTGGTCTGGTAATCGAAGTAGAGGGGGTCGTATTCGCCGCGCGTTTCGAGCGAGGAAAGCAGCGAGTTGTTTTTCTTGAGACGCACGCCGTGGAGCTGCGAGAATTTGCCGGAATTGGTGCCGAGGCTCAGGGAACCGCCCATAAGAGAGGCCGATACGGAGCCTTGGAAGGCCTCGGGTTCGCGATAGGTGATGTCGAGAGCCGACGACATTTTATCGCCGTATCGAGCCGGGAAACCGCCGGTGGAGAAGCGCACGGACCCTACCATGTCGGGATTGATGATGGAAAGCCCCTCCTGCTCGCCGGAACGCATTAGCTGCGGACGGTAGATTTCCACACCGTTGATATAGACGGAGTTCTCGTCGAAGGAGCCGCCGCGCACGGAGTATTGTGAACTCATCTCGTTCTTCTGGCTGACTCCTCCCATTGTGGAAATCATGGCCTCCACGGAACCGCCTGACACGTCGGGCGACGTCTTGATGGTGGTCGGATCCACGGTCTGCATACCGTTTATGGTATTCTTGAAACCTATGACCTCCACTTCGTCGAGCAGTGTGTCATCTGTACGGAGCGTTACGTTCAGCGTAATGTCGCCTTGTGCGTCGATGAGCTTGCGGGTTACGCTCTGGAAGCCGAGGCAACTGAAAACCACTTCTATGGTGTCGGCCTTGGCCACGTTTAGCTGATAGTCTCCCTTGAGGTCGGTGTTGGTGCCGATAGCGGTGCCGGCTATGCGCACGGAAGCGAACTCAACGGGCTTGGCGTCGGTGTCAGTAACCTTACCGGAAATCTTGACATCGGCGCTGCGTGCGGTGGCTGCCGTGAATAGCAGGATGCAAATGGCGAAGACGACTCTCAGTGTTTTCATCAATTCTATAACGCCGCGATGCAGTTATTATTGCCTGAGGTCGAGAGAATAGAAAATCACGTCGTTGCGGCTGTCGCCGAGACGTCGCCAGCGGGGAATGACCGCGGCGCGGGTGAATCCGGCCTTGTCAAAGAGGCGGAGGCTGGGCGTATTGGTGACGTCCACTATGGCGGCGAGTACGTCGAGATGCAAAGTGTGGCGGCAGAAACCGGCGAGTTGCCGGAGCGCTTCGGTAGCTATCCCCCGGCGGCGTCTGTCGGGGTGGACTATGATTCCGGCCATTGCTGTGGCGTCATGAGCGGATATGTTGTAAAGGTCGGCGAGCCCGACCGGGTGCCGGTCTGTCGTGTCTTCGATGACGAGGCGAAGTTGCCCGGCATGGAACGGGTCTGCATCGTAGCTTAGGGCGTAGTCGCTTAGCATCCGGCGAGAGAGAGGGGCCACGTAGTCTGACTGGTCGAAGGCGTTGCGGTCTGTTTCGCAAAGGAACATAAAGTCCACATCCTCAGGCTCAAGGGCACGCAGCGAGTATCGCTTCTCAGTGTCGGGGGCCTTCATCTTGCCACGGAGTTTTCGTAAGGAATCCTTTGGAGCAGGGAGCGGCCGAGGGTGAGCGAGTCGGTGTATTCCAGTTCCCCTCCCACGCTGACTCCGCGGGCAAGTATGGATAGCTTCACCCCAGTGTCGGCGAGGCGTCGGAAAATGTAATAATTTGTGGTGTCCCCCTCCATCGTGGCGCTGAGTGCGAGGATTACTTCCTTGACGTCCTCGTTCTTCACACGCTCTACCAGGGAGTCTATCTCGATATCCGACGGACCTACGCCGTCCACCGGCGAGATTACACCGCCCAGGACGTGGTATAGGCCATGGTATTCGTTTGTGCCTTCGAGCGTTATGACATCCTTTACGGTTTCTACGACGCAGATTGTAGTGGAATCACGCCGTGTGTCGGCGCATACCGCGCAGATTTCCGTGTCGCAGATGTTATGGCAACGTCGGCAGTATTTCACCCCTTCGCGCAGCTCTATGAGGGAACGGCCGAGAGCTACGGCGACGTCAGCGGGCTGGCGGAGCAAGTGGAGGGCAAGGCGTTGCGCCGACTTCTCCCCTACTCCCGGAAGCCGCGAGAGTTGCTGGACGGCATTGTCCAGAAGTTTGGAATTATCTGATAAATTCACTTCGTTTTCAGTTTTGAGAGCGCAAATTTAACACATTTTCCGTGAATAGCCAAAATGTAATAATTTTTAACAGTTCAGATTTGCATAAAATGGAATTAGATTATAGATTTTCGCAATCTTACTTCAATTCAATTTTTCACCCTCTCGGTGATTAAAATCTTATCCATTTAAAATGAATAAAGCTCTACTTATCACAACATTAGCCCTTGCAACTGCGGGCGTGTTGTCAGCCGATGCCAAGCGTATCAGCGAAAGTCAGGCTGCCGGTATGGCGCGCCAATTCGCCACCACCAACGTCGCCCACTTCAAAAAAGCCCCGGCCGTCCCCAAAAAAGCGGTCTATGCACCGCAGTCCGACGGCGAACCACTCCTCTACGTCTTCAATAACGGCAACGGCGACGGTTATACCGTCATCAGCGGCGACGACCAACTCCCCGCCGTGCTCGGCTACTCCTTCACCGGAGACTTCGACACCGAAAACCTGAACCCCAACTTCCGTTATTGGCTTGAAAGCTACCAAAGAGAAATCTCCTGGTACTACCGGCATGGCGGACGTACCCGCATCATAGAGCAGGACAACGCCTCCAGTATCGGCCCGCTGCTCTCCACCCAATGGAACCAGGACGCCCCCTATAACAACCTCTGCCCCGTGGACCAGACCGTACCACCGTCCCTCATATACCGGCTGTGTGGCCACGGCCATGGCGCAGGTGCTGAACTACCATAAGTGGCCCGACCGCGGCGAAGGGAGTATCAGCTTCCGTGAAAACGGAGGCGCCACGCAAACTTTCGACTTCTCGGAAACCACGTTCGACTATTCCGATATGCTCGACGCCTATTCCGAAGGCAATTACACACCGGAGCAGGCAAACGCCGTGGCTACGCTTATGCTGGCCTGCGGTCGCGCCTCGAAAATGGTCTATTCTGCCGTGGAGAGTGGCGCTTCGGACTGGAACATGCAATTCGGCCTTATCAACTATCTGCGCTATAACCCCGGCACTAAACTTCTGCTCCGCGACTTCATGAGCCAGAAGGAATGGGATGCCGCCGTGCTCGGCGAGCTCAAGGAGAACGGTCCTGTCATCATGTGCGGCTTGTCGCTCCTGGGAGGGCACTGTTTCGTGGTGGACGGATACCGTGGCGACGGCTACTTCCACCTTAACTGGGGCTGGGGGGCTCTCAGGACGGCTACTTCCTGCTCTACTGCCTCGACCCGGCAGCCGGGGGCATAGGCAGCTATGAGGGCGGTTACAATTCGCTGCAGACTATCATTACCGACCTTAAGAAAGCAGGGGAAGACGACACCCCGCAGCAGTCGCTCATCGTGGCTTCGGGTCCCTTTGTCCATGAGAAAAACGAGACATACGGCGACGAAGAACTCCGTGTGGACGGAATGGTGGACCAGCCCATGTTCTACAATCCCCTCGGATTCATACAGAACGTGAACGTGGCAGTAGCCTTCGAGCCGGTGGCCGGCGGCGAGCGCGTGCTCACCTCTCCTCAACCGCTCACATTCCAGGTGAACGGCGGCTTCCGCGCCATCTATTACAATAACCCCACACTGCCCGACGGCGACTATAAGGTCTACGCAGTCTATACCCCGACAACCGAGAACGATTACCGGCCCATCGGTGTGCCATACGAGTACGCGGATTATATTACAGCTACGGTAGCCAACGGTGAAATCACTTATAACAACGATGGCTACAAACCGGGCGAGAAACACCTTATTATAACGCGCGTAGAGGGCCTTGACCATACACCTTACGGCGCCATACCTTCGGCTAACCTCTCGATAGCCAACGTCGGGGACATAGACTTCTACGGTCCCATAAAGCTGACCATTACCCTCGACGATGACCCGCAATATACTTTCGACATCACAGGCACCGCCTCGGTTCCCGCCGGCGGTTTCCAGAATGTGGAATTTGACGGCGACGTGCAGCCCATTGACGGCAATTACACGATGACAATCTCTTCTGACGACGAATCGGTACACATCGTCTGCGACGACGCCTACCATTTCCAGATGGACGCCAAGGGCAACCGCGCTATCGAAACCAATTACGCCTGCCTTGCCGTTACTCCCGAGTATTACGACCTCTCAAAGACGGTTTCCCCTACATTCGTACTTGACAATGCCTCCGACAAGGATGTGAACGTGACCATGACAATCAATCTCGTACGCATCAACGGTAACGAAACCGAGACAGTGATAACCGCCAAGAGCCCGCAAATATCCATCCCCGCAAACCGCGGAACCGAAGGCGCCATAACTATGGGTAACATAGCGCAGTATGTGGAACCGGGGGACTACTACTGGCAGATACAGAACTCCGAAGGCAAAGCCATGTCCTTCAATATTCCGGTACACTTCCTCCGCACAGCCGAGGACCGCGAAAAGCAGATAGCCTACCAGGAACTCAGCGCCCGCGAGAAAATAGCCCGCGTGGCCTCACCGCTCGACGGGACTTATGCCGGTACGGTTACCATCCCGGAGACCGTGGGCGACGGCTACAAGATGTCCACGACACTCGACGGTACCATCTTCACCTTCTCGCAGAACGTGAAAGAGATAGTGCTTCCGCAGAATCTGAAAGCCGTGGGCAACGGCGCTTTCTATCAGGCCGGCAGCCTCGAGAAGGTAACCTTCACCGGAGCTGAAGCCCCGAAGCTCGGACACCTCGTCTTCCCGGAAGGGATGACCGCCGAAGGTATCTCCGTCCCTGACGCCAATATATATGCCCGCGCCGCAGGTTGGGAGGACATCGACTTCCCCTTCGTGGTTATCAGTACCAAAGACGGCCTCAAGGTCAAAGTTAACGACCGGGAGGAGTATCCCGCACAGTATTACCTCAATGCCGACGAAACGCTGACACTTACTATCGAGGGAGGTAAGTGTCAGGTAGGCGTATATTTGAGCGACGGCACATTTACCGTTACCGATGTCACCGATGGTACATTCACACTTCCGGCACTGGGCACTAAATACGGTACTGTGACAATCGGCAAAGACCTGTCCGGAATAACCGAGACAGCGGACACTCCCGCTTCGGCAGATGTCTACACCGTGGACGGACTCAAAGTGCTTGACAATGCCGACGCAGCAGCCTTGCGCAACCTCCCTGCCGGCATTTACATCTGGGGCAATGTGAAATACATCAAGAAGTAATCCGCCTATTTGATACGGAACATACACGTCAGAAATGGCCGTCACGCGAAAAGACAGGTGTGACGGCCATTATTTTTTTGCTAAAAAGGTAAAAATGGTAAAGATTGCGGTCAAAAGGATACTTGGAATTTAGAAATTTATAATTAACTTTGCTACTATAAAATTTGCCGTGTTTTCCGGCTATGCTAAACTAACAAAAATAATGATACCTGAAATGTTAAAAAAATTCTTGCACCTTGCCTTAATAGCAACGGCAGTAGGAGTGATGGGGTATGTATGCCCCGCCGGCGCCAAGCGTATTTCCGAAAATGAGGCCGCCGGTATCGCCCGCCAGTTTACCGGGCAGAATGCTTCTAAATACAAGAAAGCCCCGGCCATCGGAAAAAAGGCCGCTTACGCTCCTTCTGTCAATGGCGAACCGGTCTTCTACCTCTTTAATAACGGGAACAGTGCCGGCTTTACCATCGTCAGCGGCGACGACGAGTTGCCCGCTATCCTTGGGTATACCCTTGACGGGGAATACGACCCCGCAAATGTGGCTCCGAATTTCAAATACTGGCTTGAAGAAACACAGCGCGAAATTTCATGGTACTACACTCGCGGGGGCAAAGCCCGCGTCATAGAGAAAGATGAACGCAATGTCATTGAGCCGATGCTGACCACCCGCTGGAACCAGAGCACTCCGTACAACAACCTGTGTCCTGTCGTTAACGGACAAACATCAGTCACCGGTTGTGTGGCCACCGCCATGGCGCAGGTGCTGAACTACAACAAATGGCCCGACGTGGGCGAAGGCAGTGCACAATGTACGGAAAATGGTAACCTTTGGTACCGCTTCAATAAACATCCGCTCGATTATAGTCTGATGCTTGACGATTATGCAACTGTAGACTATACGCCGGAACAGGCAAAGGCAGTAGCAGAACTTATGGCAGTCTGCGGCCGTGCCGTCTCTATGAATTACTCCCCGTACGGAAGCGGAGCTGTCGACATGAACATGCATGCCGGTCTTATAAACCATCTTAAATATAACCCCGGCACAGGCATACGGTACCGCGACTACATGACCCTTAACCAGTGGGAAGCCCTCATCTACGGAGAATTGGCACAGAACCGTCCCGTCCTGATGTGCGGCGCCTCGTCGGCCGGAGGCCACTGCTTCGTCACCGACGGATATGCCGGAAACGGTTACTTCCACTTCAACTGGGGATGGGGCGGTTATCAGGACGGTTTTTTCCTCCTTTACAGCCTTAACCCGGCTGCTGGGGGTATAGGCAGCTACGAAGGTGGTTATAACAGCAACCAGTCAGCCATTATCAATCTTACTCCCAAAGGTATCGCAGATACTCCTACTGACAACTACCTCCTTATCCAGACATATCTCATTCACTCATATAATGAAGAAGCGGAGGCCTCTTCCCTCCAGGTCAACAATGGTATCCTCTATAACCCCACAGGTGTAAAACAAGAGATACAGATCGCCGTGGCTTTCGAGAATATGATCAATCCCGAAGATATCACTTATGTTTTGGGCTGGAATACTCCTGAGGATCAATTTTCGGGCGAATTGAATCCCGGTTACGGTTTCAGGTCGGTAGATTACTTTGACCCGCAACTTCGCGACGGTAAATATAAAGTATACCTTGCCAGCAGAAATGATTTGACCGCACCGTTCAATAAAATCGCAAGCATGGACGGCTATCCCACTTACGTGCCCTTGACCGTAACCCAGGGTACGTTGACTTACGGCGAAGTCCAGCAACTAGATGAAAATGCCACTCTAGTAGTAACCGGCGTAAACGGATTTGACAACAATTTCGATACCAGTACATGTTCGGGTAGTTTGACCGTTGCGAATGTAGGCCTTAACGACTGGTACGGAACAATGATCATTACGGCAACCCGTGCTGACGGCTCAGCCGGCGTGCTTAGAATGTCGAAAGTCGCTTATATCCCCAGCGGGCGCTCGCAGGTTATTGAACTTGCCAGCTCTTCACTGCCGAAAGCCGGTGTATATAATGTCTCGCTTAAAGTTAACTCAAAGAATGTAGAACTCGTTTCCGCACCCTTGCAGATCGTAGTGAAGGATGGTTCAAAACGTCAGTTCGGCCAGTCGTTTAATGTCTCCGATATAACACCGCGTATCCTTGACTCCTCTGTTGACGACGAAATTACTATCTCGATCAACAATCGGAAGAACGAGGAAGTCTCGTCGCCCATTGTGTTCAACCTTATGCGCGAAAACAACGGTACTTTTGAGAAAGTCACCTCCTTTACGTCCGGTAATTTGGACCTTGCGGCAGGACAAGGCACTCGGATTCTTCTCTCCTCCACGCCCTTAAAGGACGTTGAACCGGGTGAATACGTCTGGCATCTCGACACACCCTCGGGTGAAATAGTTTCGCGCGACATCCCGCTTACTGTCGTGAAATATGCCGAGGATGAAGCTGCTCAGCTCGCTTACCTCATTACCGACGGGCAGGGCAAACAAGCTCGCCTTACCGCACCCCGCAACGGACACTATGCCGGAATCATCGAAGTTCCCTCTTCGGTCAACGGTTATACTCTCCCCACCACGCTCGACGGCGTTCCCTTCGCTACCGCAGACTGTGTCACCGAACTCACACTCCCGGAAACAATCACCGCAATCAGCGACGGTGCCTTCTACCGTGCCGACAACCTCCGGAAGATTACTTTCAAATCTACCGTTCCTCCCGTGCTCGGCAAAATGGTAATGCCCAATAATACCAACTCGCTCGAGGTTTCAGTTCCAGATAACTGTGCCAACCTCTACGCACGCGCCGAAGGATGGGAGGAAATCAGCTTCCCGAATTGGGAGTTCGACATCCGCGACGGATTGAAAGTCTCCGGCCCGCAAACTGCCATCGATGCAGAAACCAATGAAGTTTACGCTCCTTATTATGTAAACCGTACCGAGATGCCGGAACTCGTAATCACAGGCAACGACCATATTGAAGTGATTTGCAACCTGAGCGACGGAACAATCAGCTACACGCAATTAACCGACGGCAAATATACCCTCCCTGCCCTCGGCGATAACAAACGCGGCAAACTCATGGTGGGCAAAGATCTTAGCGGTATAGAGGATGTATTCGATGTCAACGAGACAGCAGATGTCTACGACCTCAACGGCATCCTTGTCCTCAAAGATGCGGACTTCGATGCGCTGAAGCAACTTCCTGCTGGCCTCTATATCTGGGGCGGTCGCAAGTTCCTGCGCAAATAAACGCAATTCCACTTATCACATATCCGGAACCGGCCTCGCTGCTATGATAGCGGGGCTGATTTCTTTTTAATATAAGACATTAAGAATCAACAAAGTAAGAAAAAGTTGAGAAAATAGTGAGTGAAAAATTTGCACAGTCCGATAAAAAGCAGTAACTTTGCATCGCAAAAAGGGGTTAAACCCCGGCAAACATAAAACAAGGTTCCATGTCCGAGTGGTTAGGTACCGGTCTGCAAAACCGTTTACACCAGTTCGAATCTGGTTGGAACCTCCTAAAGTCAGACGGCTTTTCCCGTCTGACTTTTTCTTTTACTGTTCATCCACAACTCTGTCATGAGATTCAGGCTGTCTGAAATGGGGAATTTTTGAGGTAACAACGATGGATTTTGGTGGATTTTCGGGCGGAGGTTTGGTTGTTTCGGTTTTATTGAGTAATTTTGTATTATCATTGCCTCTCTTCATTGTTTTAATATGCCTCACTCTCCGCGGTATTGCTCTCCGCCTCCTTCTTGTTTTGTTAGGATGAAAGATGGTATGCAGCCTTTTACAGGCATTTTTAACGATAGTTTCCCTCCCATCATCGATGGAGTGAGCCTTGCTGTCCAGAATTATGCCCGGTGGCTGTCGGCAGCCGGGCAGCGCCCGTGTGTCGTCACGCCACGTAATCCTATTGCCGTGGAGCCCCCCTACCCTGTTCTCCGTTACTTCTCGCTCCCCATAGCCAATCGCGAGCCTTACCGCTACGGTTATCCCAAACTCGACTTCAAGATTTGGCGGCGGTTGCGCGAAACACGGATGCGCCTCGTGCATTGCCACTGTCCGTTCTCTTCCGGCCGACTCGGGGCTTACACGGCCCGGAAACAGCGCGTGCCGCTAATTGCAACGTTCCACAGTAAATTCCGCGATGACCTGGAACATTCCTTTGAAAAAACGCCGTGGATGGTCAATATAATCATGCGGCGTATTCTGGACTTTTTCAACGTCTGCGACCATGTGTGGATTCCACAGGGAGCAGTAGAGGAAACGGTTCGTGAATACGGATTCCGGGGCAAACTGACCGTTGTGGAAAACGGCAACGACCTGGCTTCGCTTTACTCTGCCGATGACCTCCCTATGGCCAAACTCTCCGCACGGCGCGGATTCGGCATTCCCGACGGTGCAATCTCTCTGCTGTTCGTGGGGCAACATATTCTCGAAAAGGGAATAATTGTTGTGGCGAAAACGCTCAAAATCCTTAAGAGCCAGGGTATTGACTTCCGAATGGATTTCATCGGCCAGGGTTATGCCCTGCCACAGTTGGAACAATATATAAGGGAGAACGGACTTGAGGATAAATGCACGATACACGGCGTGGTGACCGAGCGGGACCAATTGGCGAAACACTATGCCGCGGCCGACGTATTCCTCTTCCCCTCCTTCTACGACAACGCTCCGCTCGTAATCCGCGAAGCTGCCGCCATGGGAACGCCATCTGTACTGCCGGTGGGAAGCACAGCCTCGGAGGTAATCCGCGACGGCGTGAACGGTCTGTTGACCGGAGCCACTCCGGAGCAATATGCGGCCGTGGTGAAGCATGTGGCCGAAAACCGCGATGTCTGCGCCGCCCTCGGAATGAAAGCCCGCGAGACGCTGACCCGTTCCTGGGACGATGTCATGGAAGAGGTGTCACAGCGTTATAGTGAAATTATAGAAATGTACAATCATGACCACAGAAACAGCTGACGAAGTTAAGAACCCCTTCTCATGGTGGAAGGTTGCGCTCCCTGTTGTCATAGGGCTCGGGGTCGTGGCATGGATGCTGTGGGACGAGTCCCGGAAGGAGAACCTTTCGGAAGTTTTCCGTTCGATAGACTTCACTCCGCGGGCCGTGCTTTGCATAGTCTTCGGGGTGATCTTCATGCTCGGGCGCGACTTCGGGCTTACCTGGCGCTTCCGCACGCTTACTAACCGCGACCTGCCGTGGGGAAAAGCGTGGAAGGTGGATATGCTCTGCGAGTTCATGTCGTGTATAACGCCGTCGGCCGTCGGCGGAAGCACCTTCGGTATGGTCTTCCTCAACACGCAGGGTATAGAGTTCGGACGAGCCACCACGCTAATGATGACCACACTTTTCCTCGACGAACTCTTCTTCGTGGTGTTCTGCCCGCTCATTGTGCTTCTCACTCCCGCGGCCGAGCTTTTCGACTCCGGCGGCGGTGTATTCGCCCAAGGTATAACGCTGACGTTCTGGTTGGTCTACTCCGTGGTATTCATCTGGACGGCTATCCTTTTCACCGGCATTATCTGGAAGCCCCTGTGGATCCGCAAGGTGATTACCAAGATATTCAAATGGCGGCTGCTTCGTCGCTGGAACTCCAAGGCCATCGAGTTGAGCGATAATATGATAGCAACCTCCGTGCAACTGAAAACCAAACCGTTCCGTTTCTGGCTCGAAGTCTTCGGCGGCACGGCGTTGTCGTGGATTTCACGTTATCTGGTGGTCAATGCCCTCTTCTTCGGTTTCGTACCCGGTTCCGACCCTCACCAATGGGTAATCTTTGCGCGTGAGTTCGTCATCTGGATAGTGCTTATGGTAAGCCCGACGCCCGGCGGCTCAGGGCTGAGCGAGTGGATATTCTCGGAGTATTACAGCGACATGGTCACTTCGGCCGGGCTTGTGCTTATACTGGCCGTCTTCTGGCGACTGATTTCATACTATATCTACCTGATAATCGGCGCGATAATAGTTCCTGGATGGGCCAAGGAGTCGCTGGCCGCAATTCGCAAGAACAATCAAAAGACAAAAGAGACAACAAGCGATGGAAAAGACTAAATTTGCAGCTATCATACCGGCGCGCTATGCGTCGTCACGTTTCCCTGGCAAGCCGCTGGCGCTTCTCGGCGATGTGCCGATGATTATTCATGTTTGCAGCCGCGTATCGGCCGTAATTCCCGATGTGGTGGTAGCCACGGACGACCGTCGCATTTTCGACTGCGTGGAGCAACATGGGTTCCGTGCCTGCATGACGTCGGACAAGCACCGTAGCGGCACAGACCGTGTGGCCGAAGCGGCAGAGAAAGCGGCTCCGTACGCCGATGTAATCCTAAATGTGCAGGGCGACGAACCTTTCATTGCCGCCGAACAGTTGCGACTTCTTATGGGATGCTTCGACGACCCGGAGACTGACATCGCAACGCTGGCACGCCGCTTCGACCCGGCTCTCGGATTCGAGGCGCTGTTCGATGCCAATCTTGTGAAAGTGACCTTCGCCGACAATGGACGCGCGCTCTACTTCTCGCGCAGTATCATACCTTACGTCCGCAGCGTGAAGTACACCGAGTGGCTTGAAACCACAGACTTTTACGCCCACGTAGGCATCTATGCCTACCGCCGCGAGACACTTCGCAAAGTGACAAAAATGCCGCAGTCCTCGCTTGAGAAAGCCGAAAGCCTCGAGCAGTTACGTTGGCTGCAAAACGGTCTGGCAATTCGCGTGGCAGTAACTGATACTCCAACCCTCGGCATCGACACACCGGAAGATTTGGCTCAGGCCGAAAAGATGCTCGGCAAACTCTGACGCACCATGAAACGGTTACTGCTCCTGGTTATTACGGTACTGTCGGCTTTTCTCGGCATTATGGCCGAATGCACCGACCCTTACTTCAAAGGTGGCGACGAAAAGTTGCAGCAATGGTTCGTCAAGAAGATGAAATATCCGCAAGGAGCCCTGGTAATGGAGAAGTCCGGCTGCGTTACATTTGAGGTCACAATATCGGGGAAAGGGAAAGTGGAGGATTATACCGTGCTGCAATCCTCTGACCCTGTATTCACGGAGGAGGCGGTTCGTCTAATCGAGAAAATGCCGAAATGGGAACCGGCGGTTTGCGACGGCCAAAAAACCGAAGGCAAAGTGCATGTCACGGTTCAGTTTGAACCATACACATGGATGCACAAGCACGTGAAATCCGGGAACTGGTTCGGAACAGCCGGTGCCGGCATCGGGATTTCACTCTGATTCCGGTCAGTTATCAGATACAACGTACCTCAAAAACAGCTCCTAATGACACGAAATACTCAAGTTTATTTGTAAATGACGGAATTATTTTGTAACTTTGCAGCCTGAATTAGAAATACAGGAAAAATCTTAACACGTTAGGTACATGAAAAAGAGTGCATTACAGAGAGTGCGTTCGAATTATATTCCGAAACTCCCGAAAGCATTGCAAGGTCCGGTGACGCTTAAGATCGGCGAGCCCACCAAGTCGGTGGCCGACCAGGAGGAGATACAGAAGCGTTTCCCTAATACTTACGGACTTCCCGTAGTGGAATTCGTCCGCGACGAAAACCCAAAACGACTTGAAGAGCCCTTCAACGTGGGCATCATACTTTCCGGCGGCCAGGCTCCCGGCGGCCACAACGTCGTTTCCGGAATCTTCGACGGCATAAAATCGCTCAACCCGGAGTGCCGCCTCTACGGTTTCCTCATGGGTCCCTCCGGCTTCATCAACCATCAATACATGGAACTGACGGCCGGATACATCAAGGAATACCGCAACACCGGCGGTTTCGACATCATCGGCTCCGGCCGTACAAAACTTGAAACTCCCGACCAGTTCGACAAAGGTCTCACCATCCTCGAAGAGCTAAATATCAAGGCTCTCGTAATAATCGGTGGCGACGACTCGAATACCAACGCCGCCGTACTGGCCGAATACTATAAGGCCAAAGGACTTGACATCCAGGTTATCGGCGTGCCCAAAACCATCGACGGCGACCTCAAGAACGAGTGGATCGAGACATCTTTCGGATTCGACACCGCCTGCAAGGTCTACAGCGAGGTTATCGGCAACATACAGCGCGACTGCAACTCGGCAAAGAAATACTACCACTTCATCAAGCTTATGGGCCGCTCGGCATCGCACATCGCCCTTGAATGTGCCCTCCAGACACAGCCCAATATCTGCCTTATCTCCGAGGAAGTGCAGGCCAAGCGCATGACTCTCGACAACATTGTTTCCTACATCTGCTACGTTATCTCGGAGCGCGCCAAACTCGGATGGAACTTCGGTACCGTCCTCATCCCCGAGGGCCTCATCGAGTTCATCCCGTCGATGAAGCGCCTTATCAACGAACTTAACGACATACTCGTTGAATACGCCGAAGAACTCGAAGGTCTCGAGGAACTCGACAAGCTTGTGGCCATCCACCAGCACCTCTCCCCCGTCAACGCCGAGCTCTTCAAATCGCTCCCGAAGAACATCGCCCTGCAGCTGAGCCTCGACCGCGACTCGCACGGCAACGTGCAGGTGTCACTCATCGAGACAGAAAGTCTCATCTCCGAAATGGTGGCAAAACGCCTCGAAGAGATGGCGGAGACAGGTGAATATGCCGGCAAGTTCGCCACACAGCATCACTTCTTCGGTTACGAAGGCCGTTGCGCAGACCCCTCGAACTTCGACGCCGACTATACCTATGCTCTCGGCTATAACGCCGCGATGCTCATCAACGCAGGACTCACCGGCTATATGTCGTCGATACGCAACCTCACGGAATCGACCGAAAACTGGATTGCCGGCGGTATCCCCATCACTATGATGATGAACATGGAACGCCGCAACGGCCAGGAGAAACCTGTAATCAAAAAAGCGCTGGTAAATCTGAACGGCCGCCCGTACCTGAAGTTTGCCTCCATGCGCGAGACACTTGCTCTCAACACGCTGTACCAGTATCCCGGACCTATCCAGTATTTCGGCCCCCCCGAGGTCTGCGACCGTCCTTCCATGACGCTATTGCTCGAACATAACAAGGAAATAATGCCACGATTCTAAGCACCTGGTTTTTAGGTTCGTAGCACCAACTAATACAGGGAGAGGTCAAGACGGAGCATTCCGCCTTTGCCTCTCTTTTACAGTTTAAATTCAGAACTATGAAGAAATTTTTGATTTTTACCGTAGCCGTATTTACATTAGTCTGCTCCTGCTCGCAGAAGAAAGATGCCGCCCAGCCGCAGGAACAGACGGCCCTGGAACAGCAGTTGCCGATGGCCGAAGATTTCAAGTCGCCTCAAGGAAAACCCACCGTGGTGGACTTCTTCGCCACATGGTGCGGTCCCTGTATGCAATTCCGTCCCGTTTTCCATAAGGCGGAGAAGGATTACGCCGGACGCATAGAGTTCAAGACCATCGACGTGGACCGCGACCAGGCTCTCGCCAATAAGTACGGAATCCAAAGCATCCCGACGATTCTCTTCGTTGACGGCGAAGGACGGGAGGTGTACCGTTTCACGGGGATGATGAGTGCTGAAGAACTTGGCAGACAGCTCGACGCCATGCTTGAAAAGAAGTAATTGTTTTAAAAACACAAAGTAGCGAAGAATGGAGATCGAACCGCTTTCCAAGACTAAACTTGCGGCGCTGGCACAGCTGAAACTTAAAAAGCACCGCGACCGTCAGGCGCTTTTTGTGGCTGAAGGAATGAAGTGTGCAATTGACACGGCGGCTTGTTTCGACTGCGAAACCATAGTAGGCATTCCAGATGCTCTGATAAGTGTGCATGAGGACGTCCTCGCTAAGTTCCATCATGTTTACAGCACCGATGCGGCGAATCTGAAAAAGCTTTCGCAGTTGGCTACGGCTCCCGAAGTGATTGCTTATTTCCACCGTCCGGAAAGCGAGGTTCCCGAGAAGCTAAATCCCGACGAGTTGTATCTCGCGCTCGACGGCATACAGGATCCCGGAAATCTCGGTACAATTATCCGCACCGCCGACTGGTTTGGCGTTAAGACCATCTTCGCTTCCCGCGATACCGCAGATGTTTTCAATCCTAAGACCATTCAAGCCACTATGGGAAGTCTTTCTCGTGTAACCATCTGTTACACTGACCTCTGCGAACTCTTCGACCGCAATCCGGACGTACCTGTCTACGGCACCCTTCTCGACGGCAAGGACATCTACCGCCAGCCGCTGGGTAACGGAATCCTTTGCATGGGTAACGAAGGGCGCGGCCTTCGCGAAGAGACGAAGCGCCGCGTCAGCTGTCCCCTTTTCATACCCCCTTTTCCGCCGAACGCACCTCATCCCGAATCGCTCAATGTAGCCATTGCTACCGCCGTTGCACTATCCCAATTCCGTTATGGTAAAGAAAATTAAAACCGCCTTTTTCTGCTCCAACTGCGGATACGAGACGCCGAAATGGCTCGGCCGCTGTCCCTCGTGCAAGGAGTGGAACACCTTCGTTGAGGAGAAAATCTCCACCGCCTCCAACAAGTCGCTTCCCGGAACACTACTCCCTTCCTCCAAGCAGAAACCGGTACGTTTGGCCGAGATTATCCCTATCGACGAGCTGCGCGTCAAGATGCCCAGCTCGGAACTCAACCGTGTGCTCGGAGGCGGACTCGTGGCCGGAAGCATTACCCTCATCGGCGGCGAACCCGGCATAGGCAAGTCTACACTTTTACTTCAAAATATCCTATCGATTCGCGGAAGAACAATACTTTACGTCTCCGGAGAGGAGAGTGCAAGCCAACTGAAACTTCGCGCCGACCGGCTCGGTAAAATCTCCGACAATACTTTTATCCTTTGCGAAACATCACTGGAGAATATTTTCACGCAAATCGAGAAAGTTAACCCCGGACTGCTCATCGTTGACTCCATTCAGACCATTGCTACCGACACGATAGAATCTGCCGCCGGAAGCGTCAGCCAAGTGCGCGAATGTGCCGCTGCATTGCTGCGCTATGCCAAGACGTCAGGAACGCCGGTAATACTCGTTGGCCACATTAACAAGGAGGGGTCGATAGCCGGTCCGAAAGTTTTGGAACACATCGTGGACACCGTGTTGCAATTCGAGGGGGACCGGCAATACCTTTTCCGCATAGTGCGCGCAATCAAGAACCGTTTCGGCTCGACTTCTGAAATAGGAATCTATGAAATGGTAGAACGCGGTCTGCGTGAGGTGAAGAACCCGTCGGAAATGCTCCTTTCGCAAAACCGTGTTGAAGACATGAGCGGCATAGCCATCGGAACGAGCGTCGAAGGAATCCGTCCTTTTATGATTGAGACACAGGCACTTGTTTCTACGGCGGCTTATGGCACGCCGCAGCGTTCCGTCACCGGGTTCGACTCGCGGCGGTTGAACATGCTCCTCGCCGTTCTTGAAAAACGCGCGAAATTCCGGCTCGGACAGAAAGACGTCTTCCTCAACATAGCCGGCGGCGTGAAAGTGACCGACCCTGCGCTTGACCTCGCCGTGGTTTCGGCCATCATGTCGTCGAACTTCGACGTGACGCTTCCCTCCTCTGCCGTAATGGTGGGCGAAGTGGGACTTTCCGGCGAAATCCGCACCGTGACACGCATAGAGCAACGCGTAGAGGAAGCCGCCAAACTCGGTTTCGAGACCATCTATATCCCCTACGGCAACCTCAAAGGAGCCCAGGACAAATACAAGATAAAAATAGTGGAAGTCCGCAAAATAGAAGACCTCTTCCGCCACCTTTTCAACGGATAAAGCTTCTTTAAATACCGGCAGTCAGGAGGTTGGTTTGCTATTTGGCTGTTGGCATTTATATATAGGTTTTACATGTCTATCAAGATTTTACTGAGGCCATAAAGCTTCTGCCCCATTGGCTTATCGGTTTGACTTTGTATTGCCTTAGACACACCAGACACATAAGATGTTAGATACATCCGTCACATTTTCTCAGATGATAAAATCCGGGGTGAGCGGATTGAAATTTCGGGGTCGCCCGGTCAGCTTGTATAGAGCGGCGGCAGTCATTCCCATGGTGTGACGCAGGTTTATTTCCACACAGGGATTTACACTGCCGTCCTTGTCTGCGAGCATATCAATCCCTACCGGTCCGACGTAACCTCTCAGCATTTTGGCGAGCGCGCGCGATTGTGCTTGGAAAAGGTTGTCGTCAACGGTCGGTGCGATATGGCGGATGCGGGCAAGCAAGGCGGCTGTGCTGTCGCTGATGTTATGGCTGTAACGACCGCTTTCATTAGTCTCGAATACTGACAATCCTTTGAAAATGGCTCTTCCCTCGGCTGTCATTTCCCATTCGGAGGCGAAGTCGAGAGTGCGGTCCCATGGCCGTTCCGCCATTACGCTTCCTTGCGTGCGGATGCTACCTCCGGCCCATCGTCTTACAGCCTCCGGCGACTGACCGGCAATTCGCAGAACACCCCGACCCGAACTGCTCCACGGCGATTTTAGATAACCGTCGGGATGTCGTCCAAGCCATTCGTCAAACTCTTCCATACTTTTTAGCTCGCATGGCATTTCGCCTATATCATATTCTGTGAAAGTTTGAAGGAACGGGATGGTATTTCGTCTGTGCGACAAGGCGCGAATCAATTCCATTTCCTCTTCTGCAGGCATCAGTTTCTTTTCCAATCCGTTGCGTAGCAGTGTGTTGCGTAATGCGGCGTTCCATCCCCATGGAGAAATACTTTGAGGATGCAACCCTTTCAGCTGACCTAAGGTAATTATTTCCACACCGCGGAGGCGGCATAACTGGCGATACATGCCTTCGTGGTCCACATCATCGTCGAGCGCGAGAATCGCATCGCCGGGTTTTGCGAATATAACCGGCAACGCGTGGAGCATCTTTCTCAGCATCCTGACGTTTTTCGGCGGAGTGTATTGCGTCCGTCCCGAAGCCAAGGCATAGTCGGTTTCGGGATTGAAGATATGTATCGTTAATGGTGCTGACATTCCGGGGATTAAAAAAACCGCGAAGGGTATCCGCGGTTTCAGTATCATAACTTTGTGTGGGGGAGGATTACGAATCAGTCGTCAAGACGGTCTTTCTCCTTCAGCGGATTCGTGAAGTACAGTTTGTGCTCCACATACTCCTGCGTAGCGATGAGGGTCGGCTTCGGCAGTTTCTCGTAGAAGCGCGATATTTCTATCTGCTCACGGTTCTCGGCCATTTCCTCATTGTTGTCGGTAGAAGCAAATTCTTGAAGTTTCTTTTCAAGGCCCTTTTTCATCTCTATGGCGATTTGATTGGCGCGTTTGCCGATGATGCATACGGTCTCGTAGACGTTCCCGGTCTGCTCGGCCATGGCTATCATATCGCGGGTCACGGTGTTTGTGGGCGCATTTGTTTTCTTGTAATCCATTTTATATCTGTTAATTACCTTTATTTCTCTACGTATGATGAAGCTATCTTGAATATATTGTCCGCCTCATGGCGGTTCTTGGTATCGGGATAGGTATTGATGTACGAGTAGTATTCGTCTATCACCTCCTGAAAGCGTTCCTTCCGTTTCTCGGGCACGCTCTGGCGCGCCTCCTGATACTTCGACTTCAGTATCAGCAACTCGAAGTCCTCACGGTACTTGGAGTAGGGATACATCTTCAGGGCGTTTTCGGCTACCACTACCGCCGAGCCGTAGTTATTACCCATGAAATTGCCGAGGTTGTAGTATAACTGAGCGTTCTGCAACTCCTTGAGCGTCAGTTTGTCTTGAAGTTCGAAGATGGCATTCTGCGCGATGGTGACCTTGTCGCTCTTCGGGAAGTAATCAAGGAACCCTTGAAGTTCCTCAATACCTTTGAGGGTGACGGTCTGGTCGAGTTGCGGATCCGGGGAGTCGAGATAATAGCCGTATCCGCTGTAGAAGCGGGACTGTTCGGCATATTTACCGCGGGGATAACGCTGGTAATACGTCTTGAAATAGACGGCTGCATTGAGGTAATCGCGCTGCTCGTAATACGACATTCCCAGCATATAGAGCGCCTCTTCGCCATCGGGACCGCCGCGCAACGGGGTGATGACGCTTTCGAGCAACGTGGCCGCCTGCACGTATTGCTTCTTGTCGAAACACTTTTTGGCATACTCGAACTTGAGCTGCGGGTTGTTGCTCTTCAGTATTTTGTTGTAATCGCCGCAGGCCGTCATGATACAGGCCAACAGCAGTAGGCATAAGTACTTACGCATACAAGTTTATTCAAGTTAATTGAGTTCCGCCGCCATGCGGGCCGAATCCACTTGGAATACACCTTTTTCAGCCGCAAAACAGTTACGGAGTGCGCCGCATTAACCGGCCACAACTTCGTCAGTCTCAAAAAATGTGCGCACGCATTTTTTAACACGCACACATTCTGAACTACAAAATTACAACATCTCCCGCAAATAACCAAACCCGCACCTTTCCTCCCTTCAAAATTCCGCATTATTTAATTAAATTTAACACTAATCCGCTCTTAAATCTGCATTGTTAAGTAAAAACTTCCTTATCAAACAGTTTACCGCATCTGACCATCGCTTTCAATCATGTTAAGGTCACGGAGTTTTCTTTCCCGGGACAGCAGAGCAATAAAATATGTACGACTTTCGTTAAATCTGGTTACAAGATTTGGCGGTTTCGATTTTTTTCGCTATTTTTGCACATCTTTACCTCGGCAGACACATTTTAGACGCATCTTTACCCATTTCCCTCCCCGATTCCACAAGCCGTCCCCCGTGTGTACAACTTACTATGCTAAAAATGATAATACGATGATAAAAAAATGGAATTATGAACCTTTGGCGCACCGGCAGGCCGAGCAAGAGGAAGCGTTGCGGCGTTATTGCAGCGACAGCCCGCCCGTCGCCGAGCTGCTAATCCGCCGCGGGGTCACTACACCGGAGGAGGCTGACAGGTTTTTCTCACCGTCGGTGTCTGACCTCCATGACCCTTTCCTCATGAAGGACATGGACAAGGCGGTGGAGCGGCTCAACAAGGCCATGGGTGCCAAGGAACGCATCATGGTCTTCGGCGATTACGATGTGGACGGCACAACCGCCGTAGCGCTGGTCTACAAGTACTTACAGAACTTCTACAGCAATATAGAATACTACATTCCGTCGCGTTCCGACGACGGTTACGGCATCTCGCGCAAGAGCATTGACTATGCCGCCGAGAACAACGTAAAACTTATCATAATCCTCGACTGCGGCATAAAGGCAAACGACGAGATACGCTATGCCCGCGAAAAAGGGATAGACTTCATAATCTGCGATCACCACATGCCCGACGAGGAGCTACCCGAAGCGGTGGCCATCCTCAACCCCAAGTTGCCGGGCAACACCTACCCCTGCCGAGACCTGAGCGGTTGCGGCGTAGGATTCAAGTTCATGCAGGCCTTTGCCATGAGCAATGGCCTCACCAACCATGGCGAACTGGAATCACTGCTCGACCTGGCGGCCGTCAGCATCGCCGCCGACCTTGTTCCCATCGTCGGCGAGAACCGTGTAATGGCCTACCACGGCCTGAAACGCCTGAATTCCAATCCCAACCTCGGCTTGCGAAGCATTATCCGCCTTTGCAAACTCACCAACAAGAATATCACCATCAGCGATGTCATCTTCAAAATCGGACCGCGCATAAACGCCTCCGGCCGTATGCAGAGCGGCATGGAGACGGTGGACCTCCTTACTATGCGCGACCTCCACGACGCCTACGAGAAAGGTAAGGACATTGACCGCCACAACAAAGACCGCAAGGAGCTGGACAAACGCATCACCGAAGAAGCCAACCACCTGATAGAAAAGGATGTAGAGGTTGTGCAGGGGAAACGTACAATAGTAATCTACAACAAGGACTGGCACAAGGGCATCATCGGCATCGTGGCCTCGCGCCTCACCGAGCTTTATTACAAGCCCGTGGTGGTGCTCACCGGCTCAGACGGCATCGCCACAGGCTCGTCGCGCTCGGTCCGAAACTTCGATATCTACGATGCCATCAGTTCCACCCGCGACCTTCTGGAGAACTTCGGCGGACACCCCTACGCCGTCGGCCTTTCGCTGAAGGAGGAGAACATCCCGGAGTTCAGCCGCCGTTTCGAGCAGTATGTGTCCGAACATATCCATCCCAGCCAGCTTTCGCCGCAAATCGACATAGACGCCGACATCACCTTCGCCGACATCACCCCCGAGTTCATGGGCGCGCTGAAGAAATTCGACCCATACGGTCCAGGCAACCAGAAGCCGGTGTTCCGCACGCGCCGTGTGATAGACTTCGGTACCAGCAAACTTGTGGGGCGGAACCTCGAGCACATAAAACTGGAACTGGAAGATAACAGCACGAGCCGCGTAATCTCGGCCATCGCCTTCAACATGGCCCCATACTTCGAACATATCCATGCCCACAAACCCATCGACATAGTCTACACCATAGAGCAGACCAAGCACGGGTCGAAGGGTGACAAACTGCAACTCCTGATAAAAGACATCCGTATCTCGGCCGACCATTAGCCTCCAAAACTCCCCCGAAGAGCAGGGACGCACCATGCGTCCGCCAAAACGCCGGGTTCTTTGCTAATATAGCTAAAATGAATAATTTAGCTAAAGCCAAAGTTCAGCCTCCCCACGTCCCTAAACGTTACATATGCAAGACATATTCGCAATTCTGAAAAAACACTGGGGTTATGACTCCTTCCGCGATACGCAGGAAGAGGTCATCCGCAGCGTGCTTTCAGGCCGCGACACGCTGACGCTCATGCCTACCGGTGGCGGGAAATCCATCTGTTTCCAGGTTCCGGCACTGGCATTGGGCGGACTGACCGTGGTGATAACGCCGCTCATCTCGCTGATGAAAGATCAGGTGGACAACCTGCGGAGCCGCGGCATTAAAGCCGTATATCTGCACAACGGCATGAACCGCGCCGAAATACGCCATACCTTCGAGCGCCTGCACAACGGCCGCATCAGCTTTCTCTACGTCTCCCCCGAACGCGTGCAGAACGTCAATTTCCGCATGGAATTGGGGCGACTCGGCGTTCGGCTCCTCGTTGTGGACGAAGCGCACTGCATCTCGCAGTGGGGCTACGATTTCCGGCCGCCTTATCTCCGCATCGGGGAATTGCGGAAATACCTTCCCGGAGTGCCGGTTATGGCTCTCACGGCCTCGGCGACACCGGTTGTGGCGCGTGACATATGTGACAAACTCCTGCTCGAGGACCCCGCCGTACACCGCCGCAGTTTCCTGCGACCGAACATCAGCTATGTGGTGCGCGAATCCTACGACAAGGATGCTCAACTGCTGCGCATACTCTCTGCCACGGAAGGCTCCGCCATAGTGTATGTACGCAGCCGGCAGCGGACGCGCCTCATCGCAGAGATGCTTGAGCGCAAAGGGTTCTCCGCCACTTATTTCCACGCCGGACTTGACTTCGAGGTCAAGGAACGGCGGCAGAACGACTGGATGCAGGGCCGCATCCGCATTATAGTGGCCACCAACGCCTTCGGAATGGGCATCGACAAGCCCGACGTACGCACCGTAGTGCACTACTCCATGCCGCCATCGCTCGAAGATTATTATCAGGAATCGGGACGAGCAGGCCGCGACGGTCTCCCCTCCTACGCCGTCCTGCTCCACAGCCGCAACGACGACGCGCAGTTGCGCCGATACATAACAAAGCATTTTCCTGAAAAGGAACGAATACGTAAAATCTACGAGCGTGTCTGTAACTTCCTCGGCATAGCGCTGGGCGAAGGCTATGGCCGGCTCCTGCAATTCGACATCCACAAATTTTGCGAAACCTTCGGTTACGAAGAGCAGCAGGTGCATGCCGCGCTCGTAATCCTCGGCAACTCCGGTTATCTCGAATATCTGGAAGAGCCGATGAACCGCTCGCGTGTGCTCATGCTTCTGGAGCGTGACGAAATGTATGACATGAATGTTGCGCTCTCAGACAACGCTTCGCGGGTACTCATGTCGCTGATGCGCAACTACGGCGGACTCTTCGCCGACTATACCCCCATTGCGGAAACCAAACTCGGTACGGAGCTAAACCTTGCTACAAGAGAGGTTTACGAGGCACTTCTTGAACTTTCGCGCCAACGTGTGCTGAGCTACATCCCGCTGTCGCGCGTCCCCTGCATCTATGTCGTCACCTCACGTGAAGAGCCGCAATACGTTCAGATACCGCGCTCCGCCTATGAGGAACGCAAAGAAGCCGCCCTTGTGCGCGGCAAAGGAATGATAGACTTTGCCTCCACGGCTTCGCGTTGCCGCGCCTCGGTGATTCTCGAATACTTCGGCGAGACGCCCGACGGCGATTGCGGCTGCTGCGACGTTTGCCGCAAGCGGAAATCCCCCCCGCGACGCCGAAACTTCACACAACTCGTCAACGATGTCTACGTCTTTCTCTCTTCGGCCGAATGTCCCGTTACAATCAACGCCTTCGCCGAGCGTTACCGCGGCAAGGAAGACGTGCTCTCCGCGCTACGACATCTCATGGCCGAAGGGTTCGTCGTGGCGGACAATGACGGTAAACTTTCAACTCGCAAGAAAGCATGACAGGTTTGCCCGATTGCGACAACTTCTTCGTTTCCTGCGAACGCACCGTGCACCCCGGCCTCGAAGGGCGTCCGATGGTCGTCGGAGGCAATAACGACGGCTTTGTCATGGCGCGCAGCAACGATGCCAAACGCATGTGAATCAAGATGGGACAGCGCGTGTTCGAGCTTCGCGACTTCATACGCAGCGGACAGTTCATCGCCCTCTACGGCCACCATCTCCTTTATAAGGAAATAAGCATTCAGATGCACCAAATCATCCGCCGGTTCGTCACCGCTGCCCTCGCCTGCCTTCCCATCGACGAACTGTGGGGCGAGGGACGCCGCTTCTCGCGCAGAATGTACCTCGAAGGAGTGAATACCATAGCCGACTTCGCCAATATGGAACGCGTTCGTGTGAGGTAGAGCTTCGGAGTGAACAGCGAACATGCGTGGCCCGAACTACACGGCACCCCGTGCCTTACCCTCGACCATGTGGAACGTAAAATACAGGATTCCATCAGCGAATCGCGAACATTCCCATACGACGCCGTAAGCCGCTGGGCC
>DKVK01000085.1 GCA_002491165.1 Porphyromonadaceae bacterium UBA7180 | reverse complement strand
CCGGGTTGATATCTTGGGCGAAAGCGGAAGAGTAGGTAATCGCCGCCTTTACAGAGAGACGACAGTTTGAAACTGCCGTCTCTCTTTTCATATAGCTAAATGAGCTAAACTATCAAAACATGCCGTCTCTTTTTACGGAAGAAGGAAGTCTCTGATATGGAGCGCAGGCCTCCCGGCCTGCATAAGAACTGACATATCAGTTTTAATTGTATGTGGATTGCTCTGGACAATCCCTTGTTTCCACGGAGTGGATCTGCGAACCGCCATCGGATAAGTACGCGGTTAACGCAGGCCGGGAGGTCTGCGCTCTATATACTTTTACGATTGCCTATTGTTACTATCTAATATAGGTAGACTCTTCCGGATAGAGTATTGTCTTACCAGTTTGAGTTATTATATGAATGCAGTGGATATTTCCAAATTTTTTCTTAGCAACCAGTTGATGATTTAATATTATTTAACTCTGTTATGTAAGGTTTAGGCACTCTGATTGCTTAATTTTGTGCATCAATTAATTTTACCAGATATATTGGGGCTATGTCTCGTTGTAATTTGCTGATATGTAATGTTTTAATGAGCTGCGGCCCGAATAATGCCGAGTATGTAAATTTTCACCGATGAAAAATATTTCTCATCTTTATCAGGATTCAGACGGTTACTGGCATTTGCAATATAACGAGGAGCATTGCGAGGGCGTGGCTGCGCGTTGCTGTGAGTTTGCTTCGGAGTTCGGGATGGCGGCCTGGGGCCGGACGCTGGGTCTCCTTCACGACCGGGGCAAGGAGCGCTCCGGTTTTCAGGCCCACATAAAGTACAGTTCGGGTTATGACGCGTCAGCGCGCAGCGAAGAGGAATCGTCGCACAGCGCGGCGGGTGCAATTTTAGCGCATAGAATCAAGGAGGATGTTTTTTATTGGCTTTCGAACGCGATAGCGGGGCATCACCGCGGGCTTTATGATTTGGATGAACTTGAACAACGCCTGACGGAGAAACTGCCTGGGGATGTAGACACTTCCTTACCGTCCCAGGGACTTGAAATACCTTGTTTCCAACCTTCTCCTGCCGATGGAAACCATTTGGGAAGAATGCTTTTTTCCTGCCTTGTGGATGCCGATTGGCTTGATACGGAGAGTTTCATGCAGCCGGCAAGGCACTCCCTGCGGGTTAATGGGAATGAGATGCCTGTCCTCTCGGAAAAACTTGAACAATATTGTGAACGGTTTAAAGACAGGCCCGGCACGCCGCTTAACCGTCTTCGGACGAAGATTCAGGAGATTTGCCGTAAGAAAGGTGCGGAGTACCCCGGATTTTTCGAATTGACTGTTCCCACTGGTGGCGGAAAGACTATCGCTTCGGTGATATGGGCCGTAAGCCATGCGTTGCATCATGGCAAACACCGTATAGTGATAGCGGTGCCGTTTACAAGCATCATAGTGCAGACGGCCGAGACATTGAGGGCTGTCTTCGGAGATGAAAACGTAGTGGAGCACCACAGTGCCGTTAACGAAGATAAAATGACGGAGCGGAGTCGTCTGGCTTGCGAGAACTGGGACGCTCCTATTGTCGTGACGACCAATGTCCAACTTTTCGAATCCATGTATTCAAACCGGCCGTCGGTTTGCCGAAAACTTCACTCATTGTGCAACAGTGTGGTTATTCTCGACGAAGCGCAGAGCCTGCCGCTTACTTTGCTTCAGCCTATAGTTGACGCCATGAGGAGTTATGTGAAGATGTTCGGCACTTCTTTTTTGTTCTGCACAGCCAGCCAGCCGGTTCTCGACGGCAAACGCAAGGGAGCCGGTCCGGCAATGTTTTTAGGAATACCCTGCGAAAAAATACATAGCATAATCCCGCCTGAAATGGGGTTGCATGAAAGTCTCCGGAGGGTGAGTATGTACATAGAGCGCGACGTCACGGACATCGAGGGCCTGTGCGCCTCCCTGAGCGGTCATGACAGGGTGTTATGTGTGGTGAACACAAGGAAGCTGGCTTACGATGTCTACAGCCGGCTCAAAGCCACCGGCAAAGAGGTATTCCATCTTTCGAGAATGATGTGCCAGGCCCATATCCTGGACACCATCAACGGGATAAAGGAAGCCCTGCGCCGCCCGGAAGGGGAAGTGCGTGTCGTTTCCACACAACTGATAGAAGCGGGCGTGGACATAGATTTCCCTGTGGTCTACCGGCAGATGGCGGGGCTGGAATCGCTGTTGCAGGCGGCGGGGCGTTGCAACCGGGAGGGTACGTTGGAAGAGGGGGATGTGCATGTGTTCCAGTTCGGGAAAGAGGATTACACACCGCGCGGAGCAATAGGATTTGCCACCGATGCCATGAAAGAGATGATTTCGATGCATCCGGATGCCGACTGGCTCTCGCCTGCCGTAATGACACAATATTACGAGATGTTGTACTCCAAAACGCCGTCGTTCGACACACCCGGAATCGCCGCGCTGCTTTCCGACCCCATGAACTGCCGATATGAACAGGCTGCCAGAGCCTTCAGAATAATCGAAGACAATGGCATTTCGGTAATAGTGAACTACGGTGAGGGCGCCCGGCTTATTGAGGAGCTGAAGGCGGAAGGACCGTCGCGGCGCCTTTCGCGGCAGTTGGGTCGCTATGCCGTTTCTGTCCCGGCCTATCAGTTCGACGAACTGATGAAGCACGGCGACGTGGAGGAACCAGCTCCCGGATTTTATTATATACCTTTCGGAGCGATATACGACGAGTTTACCGGCCTGAGGACCGGTGAAGATATTTGTGAACAAATCTTTATAATCTAAATATAATATGGAATATTTCGATAAGGAATATGGCCTGGAAGTGTGGGGCGACTATGCTTGCTTCACGCGCCCGGAGTTGAAGGTGGAGCGGGTGAGTTACGACGTCATCACTCCGTCGGCGGCGCGCAATATCTTCCAGGCTATCTTCTGGAAGCCGGCCATACAGTGGCAGGTAACGCGCATTGAGGTGGTTAATCCTATCCGCAAAATCTCCATCCGGCGCAATGAGGTGGGAGCGGTAGGTAGTGCGAAAGCCGATGCCAAACCCATCATCGCCACTGAGAAACGGCAGCAGAAGAACACCGTAATGCTGCGTGATGTGAGATACCGCATCTATGCAAAGATGATTTTTATTCCGGTCCGTGACAGGGCGAAGAACGATCGCCATGAACCGGGCAAGGACGAGAACCCGGCAAAATATCAGGCTATGTTCGAACGCAGGGCTGCGGCAGGGCAGTATTTCACCGCCCCCTATCTCGGCACGCGGGAGTGTGCGGCTTACTTCGAGCTGTTGCCCGATAGTGCCAAAGGCGCCCCTGACTTGCTGCAAGAGAGCCGTAATCTGGGACTGATGCTCTACGACATGGATTTCACCGACATGAAGTCGCCGATGCCCATGTTTTTCGAAGCACGGATGGACAAGGGGGTGATAAATGTTCCCGATAAAGAAAGCAAGGAGGTGCTGAGATGATACTTAAACGCTTATATGACTACGCGCACGACTCGGCCGACGCTATGATGCCGCCGGGCGCCGAAGCCATCGAGATAGAATACATTATCGTAATCGACAAGGAAGGCAAGTTCTTGCGCTTCGAATCCAAACGTGTGGATAAAAAGAATGTCATCAAATTTGTAGTCAAGAAGAGGGTGGGGCGCACCAGCAAGCCTAAACCTAATACACTGTGGGACAACGGCAAATATGTGTTCGGCTTTACCGAAAAGGATAAGGCGGCACACGGTCTGTTCGTGGAAAAGGTGCGGGAGATAGCTGCAAATAATCCTGAAGATGAATCGGTGCGGGCATGGGTGAAATTCTATTCCCGTCCGGGCGGGGAATTGCTTGAGGCTTTCTCGGAAGACCCTCTCTTCGCGGAAATACAGGGCAATCTTGCCGCTAATTTCTCGGCGCGCCTCGAGGGGGATAAAGAGATAATCGCTGAAAAGCAGCAACTCTATCTCTGCGGCGAAAGTGAGGAAGAAAAAGGGGCCGTGATGGGCCGTTGTCTTGTGACGGGAGAGCGCGGTCCGCTCATACGTCTGGCTACCGCTACGCCTATTCCCGGTTGTTCCCCTGTAGCATCGCTGGTGTCGTGCCAGACCAACTCCGGTTATGACTCTTACGGCAAGACGCAGGCCTACAACGCACCCATTTCGCAGGACGCCGACAGCTACATCTCCGCCGCCGTCAAGAAACTCAGCAACAAGAATTCCCGTAACAAGGTGAACATCGGTGCCCGGCAGTTCCTGTTCTGGGGAACCGGAAAGAGCGAGGCCGACACCTTGATGGAAGAGGGGTTGTCGTGGTTCCTCGGGTTTCAGGAAAGCAAGAAAGATGACCCCGATGCTAAGTCCGACAAGGTGGTGAAACTCTTCAAGAGCATATTTTCGGGAGAAATCAAGACTACGCTTGACGATACTTTCTGTATACTTGGCCTTTCCCCGAACAAAGGACGAATTTCGGTAGTATTCTGGAGCGAAACCCTGTTGCGCGAGTTCGCCGGGAAAATTATGGAACATTTCGAGGATATGGATATTATTGACACCCGCAAGAAGGGGGCGAAGGATTCCTACAAGGGTGTCTACGCCATGATAAGCACCGTGACGCGTGGCGGGAAAGTGTCAGACTCGACCCCGAATCTGATGGAAGCTACGGTCGACGCTGTCTTCAACGGTAAGCCGTATCCCTATCCCCTTTACACCTCGGCACTGGAGAGGATCCGCGCCGAACTCTGCGACTACGGCGTGAACACTGGCCGTGCTGCCATCCTCAAAGCTTACCTCAACCGTAAAACCAACAATGAAAATCAACAAAAGATAGACAAAATGCTTGACAAAACCAACACCAACCCCGGGTATTTGAGCGGACGTCTCACCGCAGTGCTCGAAAAAATCCAAAGAGACGTTAACAGCGGCGACACCATCCGCACGCGCTACATGGGTTCGGCATCGGCTACTCCGGCGGCTGTGATGCCCGCCATGCTCAACGTTTCGCTCCATCACAGCGAAAAACTCACTCCCGGCCGCAGAATCTTCTACGACCAGCTGAAACAGGAAATCATGGACAAACTCCCTGTCAACGGATTCCCGGCACATCTCAGCCTTGACGACCAAGGACGCTTCTTCATAGGCTATTACCAGCAGATGGCCGACTTCTTCAAGAAATCAGATGACGAAAACTAAATCAAAAGAATCATACAAAAATGGCACAATTAGAAAAAAGAATCGACTTCCTCTATCTCTTCGATGTTCAGGACGGCAATCCTAACGGCGACCCCGATGCCGGCAATCTTCCCCGCGTAGACGCCGAAACCGGCCACGGTCTGGTGACCGACGTATGCCTGAAGCGCAAAATCCGTAACTATGTGGACGTGGCGAAAGCCGGCGAACCCGGCTACGGCATCTTTATCCAGGAAGCTGCCGTGCTCGACAACCGTGTGATAGAGGTCTACGAGACAGAAACCGTAAAGAAAGCTCCCAAGGAGCGTCGGAAAGAGACGGCACAGAAAGCACTGTGTGACAAATACTTCGATATCCGCACCTTCGGCGCCGTCATCGCGACGAAAGAAAAACAGGGACAGGTGCGCGGCGCCATGCAGCTCACCTTCGCACGCTCCGTCGACCCCGTGGCCAGCCTCAGCCATTCCATAACGCGTATGGCCGTTACCAAAGAAGAGGACAAGGAAAAGGAGAAAACCATGGGTCGCAAAGCCACCGTGCCATACGGCCTTTATCTCACACACGGCTTCATCAATCCCCATCTCGCAGACCAGACCGGCTTCGGCACCGATGACCTCGACACCGTGTGGGCCGCACTGCTCAATATGTTCGACCAGGACCGTTCCTCGGCACGCGGACTCATGGCCCCGCGCAAGCTCATAGTCTTCGAGCACTCCGCCAAGCTCGGCAACGCCCCGGCTCACATGCTCTTCGATCTGGTGCAGGTGCGTCGCAAAGAGGGTGTGGACGTTCCCCGCAGTTTCAGCGACTACGAAGTGACCATTGATACCGACCGTCTCCCCCAGGGAGTGACCGTGAAAGAGTTACTCTGATGAAACTCTATACCGATGAAGAAATGCTCATGTTGTCGGGGGTACAGCACTATGCCGTGTGCCCCCGGCAATGGGGCCTTTCCTACGTCGGGATGCAGTGGGAAGACAACCGTCTCACTGCCGAAGGCACCTTGCTGCACAGCCGTGTGGACAACCCGCGCACGCGGCGGCGCAACGCATCACCGGTGGTGACCCTTCGCGGGTTGCGGCTGGCCTCGCACACGCTCGGTGTCAGCGGCATAGCCGATGCCGTGGAACTCACCCCTTTCCCCGGCGCCCCGCACGGTAAGGAAGCACTCATAAACAGTCGTAAATTCACGGCATTGCCCATAGAGTACAAACGCGGCAAACGGAAAACAAACGATTGCGACCGTCTGCAAGTCACCGCGCAAGCCATGATTCTCGAAGAAATGCTGGGAATCTCCATTGAGAAAGGAGCTGTGTTCTATTGGGAAGAAAGGTTGCGCGAGTACTTCGACATAACGCCGCAGTTGCGCACAGACGTCAGGCGGATGTTCTTCCACATGCACGAAATGATGCGCGGAGGCATAATCCCCGCCGCACAGAAGAAACCCTGTTGCCGCTCTTGCTCGTTGATAGACCTCTGCATCCCGGCCATCTCCGGCAAAAGCGTGGACAAATACCTTGAAAAGATACTCGCCCCCACCGACGATTAAAATAACTCTTATGAAAAAACTGTTGAACACCTTGTATGTCACCATGCCTGACGGCTATCTCAGCAAAGACGGCGCCAATGTCGTGGTGTCAGCCGATGGTAAGGAACTTTTCCGCATCCCTGTGCTGAACCTCGACTCTATCTGCTGCTTCGGATATCAGGGTGCTAGCCCCGGCTTGATGCGCCTGTGCTCCCAACACGGAGTGGGGCTCTCCTTCTTTTCACCGCGTGGCAAATTCGTGGCCCGGATACAGGGACCCGTCGCCGGCAACATATTGCTCAGGAAACGGCAATACGAGGCCATTGGCGACGATGCTCTGCGGCTAAATGTCTCGAAACTCTTCATTACCGGAAAAATATATAACTCTCGTGTGGCATTGCGCCGGTTCCTGCGCGATTATCCCGGCCGCCCCGGAGCTGATGGGGTAGAGCACGCTGTCGGTCATCTCAGATACCAGATGCAAAGGGCCGGTATGGCCGAAACCGTGGATACGCTCCGTGGAATAGAAGGCGATGCCGCCAACGCTTACTTCGGTGTGTTCAAACACTTGATACTCAAGCCATCGGAGTGCTTCACGTTCATTCGGCGTGTGAAAAGACCTCCTACAGATCCCGTCAATGCCATGCTATCGTTCGGCTATTCAATGCTTGCCAACGAATGTGCGTCGGCATTGGAAGGCGTAGGCCTCGACCCCGCCGCCGGTTTCATGCACACCCTGCGGCCCGGCAGGAACTCACTGGCCCTCGACCTCATGGAAGAAATGAGGTCATATATAGTGGACCGTCTGGTGCTTTCAATTATCAATAACCGGCAGCTCAACGAAAAACACTTCATGCAATCGGATGAAGACGGACTGCCTGTATACTTCACCGACAACGGACTGAAAAAATTCCTCTCATGCTGGCAAACCAAGAAAAATGCCGAAATTACCCATCCTTTCTTAAATGAAAAAATCAAACTCGGACTGCTCCCGCATGTACAGGCATTGTTACTGGCAAAATACCTCAGGGGAGACCTTGACAACTACCCTGTGTTTCTGTCAAAATAAAGGATAAAGATGTATCTACTGATAACTTACGACGTAAACATCGCCTCCGAAGGCGGGGCAAAGCGTCTGCGGCGCGTGGCCAAATGTTGTGTCAACTACGGCCAACGGGTGCAAAACTCTGTATTTGAATGTATGATTTCGGAAGCTGATTTCGTGCATCTGAAATCGCAACTTAGCGGAATAATCGACCATGAGACTGACACTATCCGTATCTACAACCTTGGTAAAAACTACCGTTCAAAGATACAGAAACTTGGCAAAAACACTTCTTACAATTTTGAAGACCCGTTGATATTGTGACGGCGTGCTGCGTGGCAATTGTTCCGTTGAAGCCGGCATGAACACTGTTTCAAGTAGTCCCTGGGATACATCCGGAATGTGTTAAGAGGGAAATGGAATGCGAACCCGAGGCAGTGCACAATAAACGGTGCGCCCGCACCGTTTAAAAATCAGAAAGATAGCGCCTGAAACGGGAAAATAAAGGCATAAGAAACAGGATGCAAGAGGCTACTTCGCAGTAAACTGCGCATAATTCGCTGATTCAAAGCCTCTTTAAGCGGAACGGTCGCACCCCACGCGGGGTGCGTGAATTGAAACTTGATTAGATTAAGAGTGCGACCAGACCGCCGAGGCGTCGCACCCCACGCGGGGTGCGTGAATTGAAACAAGGTATCGCCGTTCCTCCCTTATAAGATGCCTGGTCGCACCCCACGCGGGGTGCGTGAATTGAAACCTTGCGGGCGGCGAGCCATAGGAGGGGGAGCAGCAGGTCGCACCCCACGCGGGGTGCGTGAATTGAAACCACTGGACAACAGCCAGGTGGCCAGCCATTATTTGTCGCACCCCACGCGGGGTGCGTGAATTGAAACAATCTCCCCCGTTGTCGCTGTAACAAAGCCTATATAGTCGCACCCCACGCGGGGTGC
>DKVK01000074.1 GCA_002491165.1 Porphyromonadaceae bacterium UBA7180 | reverse complement strand
ATTTACTTACTGCGTTACCTATAACTTTCGAGGACAGGCGCTTGACGTCAGAACCTCATTTAACGCCACACCTGTCTTGTGTGTGACGGTAGTTCGCCGGTAACCGTCAGATAATCACTGTCCCGATTCCTTTTGACAGCAGTGCAGAGAAAGTTTAATAATGAACCCAAAAAAGCGTAGGAATCGTACGATTGCCGTTACCTTCTGAGGCTCTCGTATCGCCCGTTGTAGCAGAACGGCAACGTGCAGAGCCTACGCTTATGCATATATAGCCACACGGACAGTTCCCTTTCGAAAACTGTCGTGCAAATTATATACACACAGGCGCTTACCGTTGCTTTGTTACCGGTTTTGATGACGAATGCAAAGTTACAAATTATTTTTGAGAAAGCAATCGGCATTTGTGTAAAACTGCTTACTGTTGTTCCGGGTAAGGGTAAAAAACAAGCCGGCGCTGCGGGTAAGGGCGCCGGCTTGTAGGGAGGGGTTGTGCGTTTTTATTTTATTTTGATGCGCTCGAGTTCGAGCACGGGGATGTTGTGGTTGTTGTAGAGCATCACTTTCGTCGGGCCGATGGGCTTGGCGGTGGCGGCATCCTCGAAGGCTACTATCAGGTCGTTCTCATAGTCGGTGACGGGGCAATTGCCGGTGCGTGTCAGCACCAGGGCCTGGAACGAGATGGAGTTTGGCGCGTCCATTTCGGTAAGCAGTTTGCCATCGATGCTCAGGCAGTCGCCGCGGCCGAAGACGCGGCTGTCGTTGACGTCGATAACGAACCGCAGGTCGGGGATGTCCACCGCCTCGTCATCGATTGCCTTGACGGCCCAGGAGCCGTTCAGGAAGTCGAAGCTCTGGTGCATGAGCGTAAGAACGCAGGTTCCTTTGCTGTCGTAGAGGTAGAGGAAGAACTGCGGGTCGCGCAATTCCCAGCTGTATGTGCGCACGGACGCCATGGCTTGGTTTATCTCCATGTCTGTGATGCCGGTTTCGCCGCAGGCGCGCATCGTGGAAATCATATCGTCGCCGAACCGGAGCGTCTTGTCGGAAGGTTTGTATGTGTAACTGCCGTTGAGGTGGTTGCAGCCGTTGTAAGCGTACACCTGCTTGTTGTTGAGGTCGAATTTGATGTACGGCGCTTCCTGGCCGACCGGTGTCTTGCCGTTGACCTGCACTATGGACCAGTCACCTTTTACCACCCCTTTGCGGAGGTCTTCGGGGGTGTAGGTCTTGGCGCTTTTGTCGAGGATGAACTGCTGCCGGTCATGCGGGGCAACGTCGCGGTGCGACTTCTTGCCGCCGGAGCGGTGTTGTGTCTGCGAGGTTTTGCCGGTATAGGAGGGAGAGGAGACGTTGCAGGCTGTAAATGCGAGTAATAATGTGAGTGCCGCCGCACCCGGTATGTATTTAAGTATTTTCTTCATTGTCTTATGTAATTTCTGCAAAGTTAGCGATTTTTTTTGACTCTGTCAAATCGGCGCGTCGTCAGTCGCCCCAATGGCGGCGTTCGGGGAAGCGCGTGGGGCGCAGAAGCAGGCGCAACGAGGAGTTGTAGGTCAGATAGTTCCACGCCCAGTTGAGCATTACGTTGAGCTTGTTGCGCATTCCCAACAGCGACATGAGGTGCACGGCGAGCCATAGGAACCAGGCTATCCATCCGCTGAAGAAGCGGTTGCCGATGATGGCGACGGCGCGGTTTTTCCCGATGGTGGCCATCGACCCTTTGTCGCGGTAGCGGAAAGGCTCGCGCCATTCGCCTGCGTTGAGGTTGCGTGCCAGGGTTCGCGCCTGCTGTATGGCGGGTTGCGCCACCTGCGGCATTCCGCGCGGATGCTCGGCGTCGGTGTGCAGGCAGATGTCGCCCACGGCGTAGACGTTCTCGAGTCCGGTGACGCGGTTATATTCATCCACCAGGATGCGTCCGCCGTGCCCTATGTGTTCCTTGGGGAAACCGGGCATCGGCTCGCCGGTGACGCCGGCCGTCCATATCACCGTCTCCCGGTATTCCTGCGAGCCGTCGGCGAAGGTCACTATTTTGTCCTTATAGCTTTTCATTATGGTGCTGAGGCGGATGTCCACCCCGAAGTGGCGCAGACCGTCAATGGCCTTCCCTGAGGCTTTCGGACCCATTGCGCCGAGCAGACGGTCGGTGCCGTCGATGAGGGTGATGTCCAGCTCGCGCGGGTCGAGTTCCGGATATTCACGGGGAAGCACATATTTCTTCATCTCGCCGAGCGCGCCGGCAATCTCCACGCCGGCGGGTCCGCCTCCCACCACCAGGAAGCGCATGAGCCGGCGCCGCTGCTCGGGGTCTTTGCAGATGGCGGCACGTTCCAGGCGGTCAAGCACGGCATCGCGCGTATGCGTGGCCTCGGCCACCGTCTTGATGCAATAAACCTCACGCTCCAGCCCTTCGATGCCGAAGAAGTTGTTGGTGGTTCCGGCGGCGATTATTAGATGGTCATAACTCAGCGTCTCGTAGCTGGTGGTCACCTTGCGCGCGGCCATGTCGATGTTCTTGACGTGCCCCATGTGGTAGTAGACACCGGGGCGGCGTTTGAACTCGCGCCGCAGCGGGAAGCAGATACTGGCGGCGTCGAGGCCCGACGAGGCCACCTGGTAGAAGAGCGGCGGGAAGGAATGGAAGTTGTTGCGGTCTATGACGTGTATGCGGAAACGCGACGTGTCGAGATGCTTGGCAAGGTTCATTCCGGCGAAACCGCCCCCGATTATTACTATTGACTCCATAAATTGTTAAGTGAAAGTGTGCTACAAGAGAAACGCCGTGCCGGCGCCAAAAGTTTATGCGCCGCGCGCGGGTATGGCGTGTCAGAATGAGAACTGGGCCATGAGGTTGAGGCGGCGTGCCCAGCGGGCGTTGCCGTCGGCGTTCTTGCGGCGTCCGAGGTCTATCTCTGCGCCGCAGGAGATACGCGGCGTCAGGTACCAATAGACGTTGGCCGCCATGTATAGGCCCTCCTTGTATTCGTCGGGCTGCATGGCGTAGCGCGGCAGGTAGCGCGTGCCGCCGAAGGTGCCGGAGACGAACACCTGCGGCGTGAAGTTATACTGCACGCAGGCGAAACCGCCTATGGTGTAGGGGGAATAGAGCCGCCCCGGGCGGTCGCGGTCGGCCACCAGGTCGTAGTCGCCCATCAGCCAGTCGCCCCCGAGGCTCGCGTAGCCGGCTCCGCCGTTGAACGTGCCGTAGAGCGTCAGCGGCGCCACCGGGCTCCATATCGACGAGAACTGCAGGCCCCAGCCGCCTGCATAGCGGTTCCTGGACGAAAGCAGGTCGCGGTAAGAGAAGGAACGGTAGATGGCTGCCAGCCGAATATGGTCGGAAGTGTTGAATTTCCATTGGGCGAAGACAGCCACATCGGGAATGTATTGCGATGCCTTGGCCGTGACGTTCTCCACGGTCTCGATGCTTTGGTCCGGAGTCTCGAGCGATGCGGCGATGGTGAATCCTTTCGGCAGGTCGTGCATCCAGCGCACCAGCACTGAGGTGGCGCTCATCTTGGCGTTAGGCCCCGAAGCGTCGATAACGGGAGGTAGAGCCTGCGGGTCGCTGAAGGTAGAGTTGGCGTAACCTATGGTCCAGTCGTTGATGGTGGCGTAAGCCTTTTTCAGCCTGAAATCCCGGGCCTCATAGCCGTTGAAATTGGCCTCGATGTATATCTGGTAATTACCCAGCTTCTTGTTGGTGCCTATGACACGGAAGAAGAGGCAGGTTCCTGCCGGCGTGGTGCCCAGGTAACGCTCCCGCGTGGGGTCTTTTTGCATGGGGATGAGGTAAGGCGCGAAACCGGACGACGGTATCGAGCCGCCCCAGTCCAGGTAGCCGCGCATCCGCACGCATCCACCCATTCCCATGGCCAGTTTCGAGTCCTTGGAGAGGAACAGGAAGTAGGGCGCCAGCGGGTCCGAGATGTGGCGGAACTGGTTCTCATAGAAGTGCCGTATCAGATTGGTAACGGAATCCTGCGGCGGCTCCTCGCCCTTGCCGAAGTAAATGAGCTTATGGTTGGTGAGGGCAGAATCAAGGGCCACGTCGCGCAGACTCTTGCCCGGGGAAGCTTGTGTTTCTGGAGGAGTGGACGGGAGAGTGTGCATGTCGGAAGCGGCCGTGCGCGAATCCTGCGCACAAACTTGCTCGGGCAAGAGGAGATGCCCGCACAAGAGACCGGCCATCCCTATGATAGACAATACCAAATGTTTCATACTTGTGGAATCTTTATAAATTCCAACAAAGAGCATTTTGCAATTGTTCAGAGGAGATGAGGGGAGGTAAGGTAGTTTTCAAGGTCTATCCCTCGCCCGCATCACATACATCACATAATCCCGTTTCTTAGCCGGGGCGCGGCTGTCTGTCCGCAGGTGAAATACCTACGCTTGTTGTACGCATAAAGGGGAGGCGGCAACCGCCGCCTCCCCTTGTGTGGGCGAGCCTGATGGTGTCAGGCGTTTTTAACTTTGTCTACTATTGCTTTGAACGCTGCGGGATTGTTCATGGCCAGGTCGGCAAGCACCTTACGGTTGATTTCGATGCCGGCTTTGTGGATGAGGCCCATGAGGCGGCTGTAAGAGAGGTCCTCGAGGCGGGCAGCGGCGTTGATACGCTGTATCCAGAGTGCGCGGAAGTTACGTTTTTTCTGCTTACGGTCGCGGTAAGCGTAGGTCAGACCTTTCTCCCAGGTGTTTTTGGCGACGGTCCAGACATTGCGGCGGCTGCCGTAGTATCCGCGGGTGAGTTTGAGGATTTTCTTTCTTTTTGCTCTTGAGGCAACGTGGTTGACTGATCTTGGCATTTCTTTTTTTGTTTTTTGGATGTGAGCGGCCTTTCTGTTTTAAGCTCTTGTGTGGCTCGGCATCCGGTTAATAAAAAAATTGTGGAGGAGGGGAGGAGTTTGTTGTTGGTTGGTTTTTTGAAAATACGCTTTTCAAAAGTGCCGTGGGGCGTGCGTCTTACTTGAGGGTAAGGAGTTCGCGAACGGCTTTGATGTTGGCGCGGTCCACCAGACCCGTATGGTCGAGATTTCTCTTACGTTTTTTCGACTTTTTGGTCAGGATGTGGCTGTGGTAAGCGTGTTTTCTTTTGATTTTGCCGGTACCGGTGAGCGCGAAGCGTTTCTTGGAAGCGGCATTGGTCTTTACCTTTGGCATTTTGTTGAAAAAATTTTAGTTGTTTGTCAATCACCTCGGCACTGGGTGCCTACGGTCTCTGTCAATTTTATTCTTTCGAAGCCGGGGCTTCGTCGTTTTCGGGAGTTTCGGGAGCGGCTTCCTTGCCGTCGGCCGGAGCTTCGGGGCGGGGAGCTTTCTCCTTTTTGGGTTTGTCCTTGAGCGGCGAGAGCATGATAGTCATGCGTTTGCCTTCGAGGACGGGCATCATCTCCACTTTGGCATATTCCTCCAGGTCGGTGGCGAAACGGAGCAGCAGGATTTCACCTTGCTCCTTGAAGAGGATTGAGCGTCCGCGGAAGAAGACGTAGGCCTTCACCTTGGAGCCTTCGGAGAGGAATCCTTTGGCGTGCTTGAGCTTGAAGTTGTAGTCATGGTCGTCGGTCTGGGGACCGAAACGAATTTCCTTGACCACCACCTTGGCGGCTTTCTGTTTCTGTTCCTTCTGGCGTTTTTTCTGCTGGTACAGGAACTTCTGGTAGTCGAGCACGCGGCACACCGGGGGCTGGGCGGTGGGAGAGATTTCGATGAGGTCGAGGCCTTTTTCGCGGGCGATGCGGAGCGCCTTGTCTATGGGATAGACACCCTGCTCTACGTTGTCACCCACGAGGCGCACCTCACGGGCGCGTATGCGCTCGTTTGTTGCGTAGGGGTCTTTGCTGTTACGGTCGCCGGGGCGCTGACGCTGTCCGGGACGCGGGCGGGAGCCGCCGGGACGTCGGGGACCGCTGAATAGGGGTTTTTTCTCCATTAATTGTCTTTGTGGGGATGGGGATATTGAAGTTGGTTTAGATACTTCTTCTGTTTAAGGGTTTTAGAAATCCGGCGTCATGGCGGCCACTTCGTCGTTGATCATGCCGGCAAAGTCGTCTACCGGCATCGCTCCGCGGTCCCCCTCTCCCTGGCGGCGTACCGAAACGGTGCCTTCTGCGGCTTCCTTTTCGCCTACCACGAGCAGATAGGGAATCTTCTTGAGTTCGTTGTCGCGGATTTTCTTGCCGATTTTCTCATTGCGGTCGTCCACTATGGCTCGCACGTCCTTGCGGTCAAGGCGCTTTGCCACTTCGCGGGCGTAGTCATTGTATTTTTCCGAGATAGGCATGACCACCACCTGTTCGGGGATGAGCCAGAGGGGGAGGTGACCGGCGGTGTGTTCCAGAAGCACGGCTACGAAACGTTCCATGGAGCCGAACGGGGCGCGGTGAATCATCACGGGGCGGTGTTTCTGGTTGTCGGAGCCGGTGTATTCCAGGCCGAAGCGCTCGGGCAGGTTGTAGTCCACCTGGATGGTGCCGAGCTGCCAGCGCCGACCGATGGCGTCGCGCACCATGAAGTCGAGTTTCGGGCCGTAGAAGGCGGCTTCGCCAAGTTCGGTGCGGGCGTTGATGCCCTTTTCTGCACACGCTTCGATGATGGCCTGTTCGGCTTTATGCCAGTTCTCGTCGCTACCGATGTATTTCTCTTTGTTCTTCGGGTCGCGGAGCGAAATCTGAGCCTCGTAGTTATCGAACTTCAGCGCCTTGAAGATGTAGAGGATGATGTCCATCACCTTTAGGAACTCGTCCTTGATCTGCTCCGGCGCGCAGAAGATGTGGGCGTCGTCCTGCGTAAATCCGCGCACGCGGGTCAGGCCGTGGAGCTCGCCGCTCTGTTCGTAGCGGTAGACGGTGCCGAACTCTGCGAGGCGCAAGGGGAGGTCGCGGTAGCTGCGCGGCGACGTCTTGTAGATTTCGCAGTGGTGGGGGCAGTTCATCGGCTTGAGCAGGTACTCTTCGCCTTCCTCGGGGGTGTGGATGGGCTGGAAAGAGTCCTTGCCGTATTTGGCGTAGTGGCCGGAGGTCACATAAAGCTGTTTGTTGCCTATATGGGGGGTTATAACCTGCTGGTAGCCATAGCGGCGCTGGATTTTGCGCAGGAACTGTTCGAGGCGGTCGCGCAGGGCTGCTCCTTTGGGAAGCCACAATGGCAGGCCGGCACCTACTTTGGCAGAGAACGCGAACAGTTCCATTTCCTTGCCGAGCTTGCGGTGGTCGCGTTTCTTCGCCTCCTCCAGAAGTGCCAGATACTCGTCGAGCATCGACTTCTTGGGGAAGGTTACGCCATAGACACGTACCAGCTGGGGACGTTTTTCATCGCCACGCCAGTAAGCTCCTGCCAGCGACATCACCTTCACGGCCTTGATAGGCGCGGTGGACGGGAGATGCGGGCCACGGCAAAGGTCGGTGAACTCCCCTTGGGTATAGGTGGTTATGTGTCCGTCCTCCAGCTCGGAAATAAGCTCGCACTTATATGTTTCGTCGCGTTTGCCGAAGAAGTCCAGCGCATCGGCTTTGGATATGTCGGCACGCACAATCTGCTGGTTCTGCTTTGCCAGTTCGAGCATCTTTGCCTCGATTTTGGCAAAATCGGCAGATGTGAGGGTGTGTTCGCCCGGGTCGATATCGTAGTAGAAACCGTTTTCTATCGCCGGACCGATGCCGAATTTCACACCGGGATATAAAATCTGCAGTGCTTCGGCAAGAAGATGTGCCGAGCTGTGCCAGAAAGCGTGTTTTCCTTCGGGGTCTTCCCACTTGAAGAGTTTCACGGCAGCGTCGGCGGTGATGGGGCGTGTCAGATCCCACTCTTTGCCGTCGACAGTGGCGGCAAGCACTTCGCGTGCGAGACGGCCGGAAATGCTCTCAGCGATCTGGAGGGGCGTAACACCCGCTTCAAATTCCTTGACGCTATTATCGGGAAAAGTGATTGAAATCATATATACTTTATTGAGATACAGAGATTTGAGCCTCCGCCACAGCATCAGCATACAAATCAGCCGCAAAGATAAGCATTTTAACTGATTGCCACAACAGCAGACTCAATTTCCATCCATTCCGAAGGTGGCACATATTCTTTCTTTTTTCAGCGGGTGCGGCCGAGGATGAGAGCAGAGACGGGAGCCACTACCACGGTTCCGCCACGGCTGGTGTCGAGTCCGTCGGCGTTGATCTGTCCGTCGCGTGCTATAACGGTCCACTCACCGCGGGGAATACGTGCCGCGAAAGGTATATCGGAGCCGTTGAACACAATCTTGATTTCCTTGAAGCTGTCGCCGTTGGCATTGTTCTTCAGCGAATAGGATATCACATTGGGCGATGCAATGCTGTCGAACACCAGATTGCGCGCGATATCCTCGGCTGTGGTCATGCGGAAAGCGGGGTGCCCGTTGCGCAGGCGTATCAGCTCACGATAGTAGTTGAATTGTTCGGCATTGGAGGTTTTGAGATTCCAGTCGATGGCGTTCACCGAGTCGGGGCTGCGATAGGTGTTGTGGATGCCTTTCTTGTTGCGGAACACCTCTTCGCCGGCAAACATGAAAGGTGTACCCTGCGAGGTGAACACTATTGTCTGCGCCAGACGCGCTGCGCGCTGGCGGTCGGCTTCGGAGGCATCGGGCATGGATGCCGCCAGCTTGTCGGTAAGGGAAAGGTCGTCGTGGCAGCTTACATAATTGATTATCTGCGTGGGTGCAGAGGCATAGGCGAACCGTGAGTTGTTACCCTTGCTGTAGTCGACCTGAGGATGTGCCGTGGCGGCCACGATGCCGATTTTCACAGTCTCCTCATTTCCGGGCTTACCGGTTGCGAAACCGCGGTCGGCGGCATTGCTGTAGTGGCCCTTCACTGCATCCCTGAGGTCGTCGGAGAACACGGCGATGCCTGTCATGCGTGCCACATTCTCCTTGAGAGCTCGCTGTTCTGCGGGCAGAGGCGAATCGCCGGCAGTCCAGCCCTCGCCATATACAAAAATCGAAGGATTGATTTCCTTGAGTTCACGGGCGACACGATTCATTGTCTCTATGTCGTGGATACCCATGAGGTCGAAGCGGAAACCGTCGATATGGAATTCCTTTGCCCAGTATTTCACTGAATTGACAATGAAGTCGCTCATCATCCTGCGCTCGGAGGCTGTCTCGTTGCCACAGCCGGAGGCATCGGAATACGAACCGTCGGGACGGTGACGGTAGAAATATCCCGGAGCCGTGAGCGAGAAGTTGGAATCGTCGTTGTTGGCGGTGTGGTTGTAGACCACGTCCATTATCACACCGATGCCGGCATCATGGAGGGCCTTGACCATTTCTTTCATTTCCCGGATACGAACCGACGGATCGGAGGGGTCGGTCGAGTAGCTCCCTTCGGGTGCATTGTAGTTATAGGGGTCGTATCCCCAGTTATACTCATTGGCGGGAAGGTTGGCCTCATCTACGGAGTTGTAATCGTAGGACGGAAGAATGTGCACGTGCGTGATGCCCAGCTCTCGCAGATGGTCTAAGCCGGTGGGGGCACCGGAATCATTGCTTGTGCCGTTTTCTGTCATTGCCAGAAACTTCCCTTTATGCACTATGCCGCTCGACGGATGGATGCTGAAATCGCGATGGTGCATCTCGTAGATAACGGCATCGGTAATGGCGGCTGTCTGCGGCCCACGGTCGTTGCTCCAGCCTTCGGGATCGGTAGCGGACATATCGATTATTGCGGCACGCCTGCCGTTGGTGCCCACGGCCTTGGCCCAGACTCCCGGCGTCTCCGCCATGAATCCATGGCCGGCATCGACCCGGAAGGTGTAGAATTTACCCAGCAGTTTCTGTGGCACCGAAGCCCGCCAGGTTCCGTTTTCACCTTTTGTCATGTGAAGGGTGTCCACAGGCGCACTGTTGCGGTCGGTGGGATATAGGAGCACTTCTGCAGCCTTTGCTTCAGGGCTCCACAATGTGAAGTGGGTGCCGGCATTGTCGACCATCAGTTCAAGGTCGTCGCCCTGATAGTCGGGCCACGAAGCATAGCGGCTGTCGGAATCGGCGGCATTCATGGTAATAGCGGCAACGCCGAAAAAAATTCCGGCGATGGGACGGATAAAGTTTTGCATGTCAGATTATAGTTACTTGAATCACTCGAAATTAGGTTATAGCCGCACATAAGGCCGGTCACTTCACCATAATCCTTGCAGTTGTTGTGCCGGCACGGACAATGTAGCAACCGGCAGCAAGCTCGAAGCGGACGTCGGAATGGCCTTCGACTCTTCCTCCAGCCACCCGTGTGCCTGTAATGGCATAGATTTCCACCTCTGCGGAAGCTTCGGACGAATTATCCAATTCGACGGCTCCCATCTGTACGGTTATGGTGCAGTCGGGCGTACGCACCGGCTCCTCCACCACATTGCGCACTACATCGGCGGCATATGCCGGTGCGGCACATGCTGCCAGAAACAGCGCTATGTACTGGAGAGTCTTCATGGTTTTATGCTTAGCTGATACAAAGCTATCACATATGTCTAAAAACGGCAAACTTCTTAACAATAAATAACCATACAGCACACAGTTACGGCCTCAACGAAAGTAAGGCACCGATTAAAGTGCCTTACCCACGTTTCAACTATTTCTATTTATGACCTCCGGCAACGGGCATCACTGTCAGATGGCCGAAGCAAGCGCACTATGCAGTGCCTGTTCTCTTTCCTTTATAAGCATAACAAGCCAGTGTGATGTATTCCAACGGTCTTGTGCTAAAGTTTGTTAGAGAATGGAAGCCATAAACGTGATATCACAATGCGGCAAGCAGCAGTTCGCTCAACGATGGATGCGCATGCACAACACGGGCAAGGTCGCCGCAGGTCATGCCGGCGGCTATGACCACGGCTGCCTCGGCAACAAGGTCGGCTGCGTGGCTACCCACGACATGGCAACCGAGAATGCGGCCACTGTCGCCATCGCAGACCAATTTCAACAGTCCGCTGCCATGCCCTTCGGCAAGTGCTTTTCCATTGGCGGCATAGGGCACCTTGCGAGCCATGGCTTGCGGATATAGTTCGCGGGCAGCTTCTACAGTGAGTCCTACTGTTGCCAGTTCAGGCTCGGTGAACACCACGGCAGGTACGACCGATAGGCTCTGCGAAAATCCCAGCGCTACTTTCGCCTGCGCCGATGCCGCGTGAGCGAGCATACACAAGCCGTTGACATCGCCGGCGGCATATATTCCGGGCGCCGACGTGGCCATAGTGGCTGGGTCGACTGCTATGAAGCCCCGGCCATCAAGCCGCACGCCCGCGGCGTCGAGTCCCTGCGGCAGCACAGGTCTGCGCCCGACTGCTGCCAGAACGGTACCTGCGGCAAATGTGTCCTTGCCTTTGCGTGTGCTGTAGCTTACAGTCCTGTCTGCACCGATTTCCTCCACGGCGGCACCAAGCACAAAGCCCACTCCTCGTCTGGAAAGAGACGTGCGCAGACGTTTTGCCAGTTCGGCATCGACACCCGGAAGCACCTCCTTGCAGTATTCGAACACGGTGACATCAACGCCGAAAGCATTCAGAACCGATGCGAATTCAAGACCTATCACCCCGCCGCCGACAATAGCCACGGGCCCGGCAGGCAACGATTCAGAAGCCAGCAGCATGTCGCTGTCGATGGCATATTCGGCGCCGGCACATCGAAGTTGCGCGGGACGCGACCCGCTGGCAATGAGTATGGTATCGGCTGAATATTCCGTTCCGGCAGCCTCCACAACTCCTCCGCCTTTCAGCGAAGCTTCCGCGTTGATTACCTCCACTCCGGCAAGCGACGCCGAAATGTCGGCGCGCAGGTCGGCCACGATTCCGTCGGCACGGCGTTTGGCCTGCCCATAATCAGCCTTGACTTCGCTGACGCCGATTCCGAATTCACCGGCACTGCCGATATCGAGAATCCTCGCGGCGGCTGCGCACATGCATTTCGTGGGAATACACCCGCGGTTGAGGCATGTACCCCCGAGATAGTCCTTCTCGAAAAGAGCCACGGAACTTCCGGCGACAGCGGCCCGGGCAGCCACTTCATAGCCCCCGGGGCCACCGCCGATTATAACAATATTATAGTGCTTCATCTGGGTTCCATGAGTTCGGCATAGGTGAGACAGGGTTCCAGCGCGGCCTTGTCCTCGTCGGGATGGCTCACCGGAGTATCGTACGGAGCGTTTTTCACAAACTCCGGATTCTCCTTGGCTTCATGGGCGATAGCGCGCATGGCCTCGATGAAGGCATCGAGTGTCTCAGGACTTTCTGTCTCGGTGGGTTCCACCATGAGGCTTTCATGGAAAAGCAGAGGAAAGTAGATGGTGGGGGCATGGAAACCATAATCGAGCAAACGCTTGGCCACATTCAGGGTGGTCACGCCACCGCTTTTGTCTATCAGCCCGTCGAACACGAACTCGTGCTTGCAGGGGCCGTCGATGGGCAGAAGATACAGGTCCTTGAGGCTCTCTTTAACATAGTTGGCGTTGAGAGTGGCCAGAGGCCCCACCCAAGCAAGCCCTTCGGCACCCATTGTGAGTATATATGCCAGAGCCTTTATATACACTGTATAATTTCCCAGCCATGAGCTGACGCGTCCGAAAGCCTCGTTGCCACACTCCACGGTCAGTTTACCTTCGGCATCCTCCACTACCCTCGGATTCGGCAGGTATTGTTCCAGACCGGCACGGACGCCCACCGGGCCTGCTCCGGGACCACCTCCGCCATGCGGCGTAGCGAAAGTCTTGTGCAGGTTGATGTGCATCACATCGAAGCCCATGTCGCCCGGGCGGGCTATTCCCAGCATCGGGTTAAGGTTCGCCCCGTCGTAGTAGAGAAGTGCTCCGGCATCGTGCACCAGCGAGGCTATCTGCGGGATGCCTTTCTCAAACATGCCTACGGTGTTGGGGTTGGTCATCATGAGCGCGGCCACCGTGGAGTCGAGTTTGCCGGCAAGATCGTCGATGTCGACAGTGCCGTCGGCGAGGCTCTTCACCTCCACCACCTCGAATCCGGCCATGGCGGCGCTGGCCGGGTTGGTTCCGTGCGCACTGTCGGGAACCAGAACGCGGGTGCGTGTCTCATCGCCCTTGCCCAGGAAATAGCGGCGTATCACCATAAGCCCGGTGTACTCACCATGGGCACCGGCGAAAGGATTCAGTGAAAACTCGGCCATGCCTCCCACTTCGGCCAAGGCCTTCTCGAGGGTGCGGTAGATTTTCAGAGCGCCCTGCACGCTGTCGGCGGGCTGCGCCGGGTGCAGATTCTCTACAGCGGCATCGGCCACGGCAGCCTCGTCGACCTTGGGATTGTATTTCATGGTGCACGACCCAAGAGGATAGAAGCCGGTGTCGACACCGAAGTTGTTGGTCGAGGAATTGGTGTAGTGGCGCACAACCGTAGGCTCATCCACTTCCGGCAGCTCCGGGGCCGTCTCCCGCAGCAAACCTTCGGGCAGTGTGCATGCGCTGTGGCTGTAGTTGTAGCTGGGAAGATCGGCTCCGTGGCGTCCCGGCCTGGAAAGCTCGAATATCAGTTTGTCGTACAGTTTACGGTTCATTTCCTGGCGGGCTTAAAAAGTTCGACATATCGGTTGATATCTTCGGGCGTGCACATTTCCGTGGCGGCGACAAGAATGGAGCTGCCGTCGAGTTTCACACCTGCCACAATGCCGGCGGCAGCCGCGCTGGCGATTACCTCGTCGGCGGTAAGCGGAGCGGCGATATCGAGCACGAACTCGTTGAGGAAAGGCCTCTCGGGATACCGCAACGCGAAAGCGCCGGTAGCTACAAGACCTTCGGCAAGGGAATGGGCAGCGGCAGAGCTCAGTTCGTTGACTTTACGCAGACCTTCCGCTCCCATCAGCGACAGATACGCGGCGGCATGGAGGGTCATGATGCCCTGGTTGGAGCATATGTTGGATGTCGCCTTCTGGCGCCGTATATGCTGTTCGCGTGCCTGGAGGGTAAGGACAAAGCAGCGCCGGCCTTCGCGGTCGGTGGTGGCACCGACCACACGCCCCGGCAGCTTGCGCATCAGGGATTTGCGGCAGCACAGATAGCCCAGTCCGGGGCCACCGTAGTTCAGCGGCATACCCAGACTCTGAGCCTCGCCGCAGGCGATGTCGGCACCCCATTCGGCAGGAGTGCGGAGCACACCCAGAGGTGAGGCATGGCTATTGAGAATCATCAGTGCCTTGGCGGCATGTATCTTGTCGGCGACGCCGGAGTAATCCTCCACGATTCCATAGTAATTGGGCTGTGAGAGCACCACTGCGGCCACATCACCGGCGCCAAGCATCTTCTCCATCTCGGGAATGGACGTGGTGCCACGATCCTCCGGAATGACCTCGATAACAATACCTGCGCCGGAGGCATAGGTGGCCAGCACTTGCGCGACCGCCGGCGCCACGGTGGCCGACAGCAGAACACGCTTGCGGCGGCGCGCCGATGCCACGGCCATGTTCACGGCTTCGGCAGTGGCGGTGGCTCCGTCGTAGATGGATGCGTTGCTGACCTCCATGCCCGTGAGCGCGCACATCATGCTCTGGTATTCGAAAATATATTGCAGGGTGCCCTGAGAAATCTCGGGTTGGTAGGGAGTGTAGGCAGTGGCGAATTCCGACCGGCTGAGAATCGACGTTACAGCCGACGGTGTATAGTGCCTGTAGAACCCGGCTCCGGCAAAGCATGCCATTTCTCGGTTGAGCCGTCCAAGGGCGGCGAAATAGCCGCGCAGTTCAGGCTCGCTCATGCCCTGCGGAAGGTCATAGCCCTTTGCAAGACGCAGTTGCGGCGGCACATCGGCGTAGAGGTCGTCGACGGCTGTCACACCGCAGCACCGGAGCATACGGGCTATATCCTCGCCCGTATGTGGCAGATAGCGATGGCTGTTCATGGGAGTTCAGTGCTGCTGTGCGGCCACGAATTCATCGTATGCTTTCTGGTCCATCAGCCCGTCGAGCTGGGAAGGATCCTCTATTCTCACTTTCAGAATCCACGCTTCCAGAGGCGCATTGTTGAGAAGGCGGGGATTATCCACGAGTTCATCGTTGACCTCGAGCACTTCGGCATCGACGGGCATGAAGAGGTCGGAAGCCGCCTTGCGGCTCTCCACTGCGCCGAAGTCTTCGCCGGCAGCGAAGGTATCGCCTTCCTCGGGGGTGTCGACATAGGTTACAACTCCGAGCTGCGATGCGGCGTATTCGCTGATTCCTACATAGCCTTCTGCGCCTTCGACGCGGATATACTCGTGAGAGGGAAGATAATATATGTTACTCATGGCTTTAGGGTATTGGATTTTTGTATGTGGTTATTTTTTGTATTTGGGTACATAGAAGCGCTTTTTGACAACTGTAGCCGGCACAAGCCTGCGGCGGATGCGCACCTGCAGGCTGCTGCCGAGCGGAGCATAGCGGGCATCGACAAGCGCCATGGCAATGTTCTCGCCCAGGGTGAGGGAATTGTAGCCTGTGGTGACATGGCCTACGACCGCGCCGTCGAGATCGAGCACCTCGAAGCCATGGCGCGCCGTGGCCGCACCGTCGAGCCTAAGCCCCACGAGCTTGCGGGCCGGGCCTTCGGCCTTCTGGCGGGCAAGGGCTTCGCTGCCTATGAATCCTCCGGGTTTGTCGAGTTTCACAAACATGCCCAGACCGGCCTCGATGGGGGTTATGTCGTCGGCGAGCTCATCGCCATAGAGAGGCAGTCCGGCCTCGAAACGCAGCGTGTCGCGGCAGCCGAGTCCGCAGGGCTGTACTCCGGCGGCCAGCAGTCTGTTCCACAGCTCCACGATGACCTCGGGAGCGGCATAGATTTCGAAACCGTCCTCGCCGGTATAGCCGGTACGGCTCACTATGGCAGGCACACCTCCGCACAGCGAGCCTTCAAGAACCCTGAAGGTATAGAACGGCATCGATTTCAGCTCCAGGCCCATCTCCCTTTCAAGAATCGCCTCCGCGTCGGGGCCCTGCAAGGCGAGCTGGCCATAGTCGGCACAGCGGTCGACAACCTCGGCATCGAAGCCGGCGGCGGCATTTCTCACCCATGCCACATCTTTCTCGGCATTGGAGGCATTGACCACCAGCAGGAACTTTTCGGCATTGACACGATATACCAGAAGGTCGTCGACGGTTCCGCCGTCGGGATGGCACATCATGCCATAGGCCACACCGCCATCGGCGAGTGCCGCGGCATCGTTGGTGAATATGTGGTTCACCAAGTCCAAAGCCTGGGGGCCTTCCACCACAATCTCTCCCATGTGTGATACATCGAACAGACCCGCGGATGTGCGGACAGCGGTATGTTCCTTGTCCAGCCCGTCGTACTCGATGGGCATGTCGTAGCCTGCGAAAGGTGCCATCAAGGCTCCGAGCGCCTTGTGGGATGCGTGCAGGCAGGTGGTTTTGTTTTCCATGATCAGGTATAGAGTGTGTTTCGGTATTGTACTATCAGTCGCGCAAGCGATATACTGTCGAGTCCGGCGATCACCTTGCCCACATCGACCTGCGAGAGAGCCTGCACCACGGCGGCTTCGCAAAACTCGACGCCTTCGAGGCGCCGGCAGACAAGGGAATCGACATCGTCGAGCAGGAAAAAGTCTCCATCGAGCGAAATGCCTCTTATATGGGTGCCGTCGGCTGTGAGAGCCACTGTGGCGGAGATTTCACCCACGCCGTCGATGCGGCTGCTGCGCCGGATACAACCGGCAGGCAGCTCTCGTGGCTCGCAGCGTATAAATTCAGGGGCATAATAACGCTGCTCCAGAGCCTCGATACCCTGCACATCGGCATCGCACAGCATGTGCTCGCTGTCGGTGAGCATTTCTATGGCCTTGCGGCCAAATTCCTCAAGTGTCAGTTCCAGGCCTATGTCGCGCAGGCAGCCGACCCGCATGGAAACCGACTTCACGGCTTTTGATACCAGCTTCGCCCTCGACGGAGTGAGCGCATGCTGCATGTGCGTGGAATCCAGTCCGTAAAGCATGGTGCCGTGCACTATGCAGCGCCCCGGAAGATGGTAGAAAGCGTTGCCGCTTATCTTGCGGCCCCCGGCAACGATATCGTTGCGGCCATTGGCCTGCGCGTCTATTCCAAGCCGGCAAAGCATGTCGGCAATCATGGTGGTGTATGCCGAGAAAGTGCTTTGTATGGCATCGCCGGGAGCGATATACGAAAACATGTAGTTCTGCATGTCGGCGAACACGGCGCCGCCGCCGCTCCGGCGGCGCACCACCGGAATGCCGTTGTCGCGGCAGTAGTCGAGATTCACCTCTGCGGCAATATCCTGGTTGCGGCCGCAGATAACTGTAGGCTCAACCCTCCAGCAGAAAAAGTAGCGTCCGACAGGCAAAGTGCGTGCCGCCCATTCTTCCATGGCAAGGTAAAAGGGCAAAGGACGTACTTCGTCGAAAGGAAGCCGAAGGTGAATCATTATCCGTCGTTTTAGGGTTGCGCCCCAAAATTAACCAAATTCTCCGTCCCTGCAAAAACTTTCGCAATTTTCGCACACGGCAGGCTCCGGAACATGCCGAATCCTGCCGATGCAGCTACAGACAGTCTTCGGCATAGGCATGCAGCTACGTTCGGGTAAATCCCGCCGGCAGTTTCACGACCTTGTTTTTGTTCAGCGTTTCCATGCATGCTGTCTTTTTCAAGCATTGCAAAAGAAAGAGCCTCGACAAATTATTAAAGTAATAAAGTGCGAAGTATGAAAGGGTTTATATCGCCGAGGAAACGGGCACGGGGGCGACTGCGCGAACCCTGATTGGATTTGGCTTGCCGTTGAGGCTGACGCCGCCGTAATGCATATCAACGTACCACGCGTAGGAAGGGACATTCTCATGCTCTGTTCGGGTCCAATACAATGAATTGGATGGAAAGCTGCCTCCATAGGCTTCACCGGCATCCGCTACCGCATCTGCCTGACTAAGCCATGCCTCGCCTTGCCCCTTTGTCGGCAATCTGTTGCCGAAACGGCGCATGGCCTCATTCCAATCCATTCCAGCACCTCCGGCTTCATCTTCGAGAGCGAGGATAAAGCGCTCGCCGTTTTTTATTATCACCACCCCGAGTTTTTCATCTCCTGGCCTGATGCGGCTGCGCCAGTTCGATTGGTTGAAATACAATGTTTGGCCTTCTCGCCTGATTGCAAGGTCGAGATTGTGTGGCGTCCTCATCTCGGCTTCTTCCCGTTCTATACGTTCCTGCTCCAGCCGCTGAGCCTCCGCCCGCTCCCGTTCAAGCCTCTCATTATCATCCGGGATAGATGTATTCTGTGTTGTCGGCGATGTCTGTTGGCCGATTGCTTGAACGTTTTCAGCTACCACCGCCTCTTCCACTACGGCCAATGTGTCGTGGGCTACCGTTGCCAAGCCGTCGCCTTTGCCGGAAAAGACGGCAATTCCGGCACCGACAAGCACCAAAAGCCCTACCAGGCCGAACAGCAGCGGCTTGCGGTTTGCTTTCGGCGTTGGCGCCGGTATTTCTGATAGCGGCTTCGGGGATGACAAAGGTTCCGGAAATGGCTTTGTGGTGCCGGGTTCAGATTCGGGATGCGTTAACAGCCTCGTTTTAACTGTCTCTTTGCCGCCGAGGGCTGCCAAGAGTGCACCTGCATCGGGATAGCGGTCGAACTTACGCATTGCCATGGCCTTAGCTATGGCCGTGCGCATGGTCGCGCCCAAGCTGAGGCCGGCGATTGTGGCTTCCGGCTCTCCCGCTGGCCAGTCGTTGGCAGCGGTCGGAGTACGGCCGGTGGCAGCGGCAAGAATGGTGGCGCCGAGGGCGTACACATCGGCAGTGGGGCTGAAAGTCCTGATGCCGGAATACTGCTCAGCGGGAGCATAGCCATCGCTGCAGGCCATTGTGTTTACGGTCGACGTGGCCGAGCCGTCGGCATTGTAGTGTTTACTGAGGCCGAAGTCGATGAGCACCGGGCGCACATTGCCGTCGCCGTCGGCTCCCAGCATAATGTTGGCAGGCTTGATGTCGAGATGCGTAAGCCGACGCGCATGAAGATAGGCTACAGCGTCGATAACCGGGAATACCAGGCTGCGGATTTCGTCCTCGCCAAGCGGACCGTTCCGCTTTATGTAGGCATCGAGGCTTTCGCCTTCGAGATATTCCATCACATAATATGCCGTACCGTTGATTTCGAAAATCTCGTTGACCTTGACTATATTGCCATGTCCGGCGCCATATTCGGCCAACCGTCGGGCTTCGGAGACAAAGTCCCTGAGACTTCCCGCCACCAGCGCTCTGGAAGCATCGGTGCCCGGGCACACAACGGTGTGCGAATCACCGGCACGCTCGCATTGGTCGCCGATGAAATGCTCTTTTATGGCGACATGGGCTTTCACGTTGAGATTGCCCACACGCATGGTCATCGACGCCAGATATGTGATGCCGAAGCCACCGGCGCCAAGAACGCGCTCTATGCGGTAGGCGGTGGCGCCTTGCAGCACCGTTCCAGGGCGCAGAGCCTTGTCTTTGTAGTCCATTGCAGATATGTGATTGATAAAGTTATGCGGTGCACAAAATTATGCAAATAGCGGCAATTCCGCAAATGCATGCAGGTACTCTCCTCTCTCTCTTCTCTCTCCTCTTCTCTCTCCTCTCCTCTCTCTCTTCTCTCTCCTCTACTCACTCCGTATCCGGCAGGGATATGCCCGGCAGCAGCGCCGGAGCATCTTCGGCCGGGACAATTACCGAACATGCACCTTGTGTTATCGGGCTATTCACACATGGAGCAGTCAGAATCCTGCCATTCACGCCGATGGCTATTCTCTTGCCGATATTGGCTGTGGTTATGTTCTCCCACTGTTGCCTGTCATCGAATCTGAAAGCGATCTGCAGGCAGTCGGCATAACACGGCGATACGCTCTCCGAGTCAACCTCCACCTCCTGCTCCAACAATGGAGTGGATTCAATAAACACCAGGTTCAACGGTTCCCGCGCGCCAAAATCTATCCATTGATAAGCATAGCCACGGGCAGACAAGAGGGAATCGTTATGCGCAAGCAACTCATCGACCTTTGCCGATTCTTCCTGCGTGTAGCTGTCGCGCAATGGCAGTATATCGCCATACGCTTCCTGGTCCGCGACTTCAAGGCCGACGGACCCGGACGGGACAACCGCATATGCGGCGACTTGCCATTTCACTTTATCGACTTGTGCGGACTTTCCGGCTCCCGCACTGCCGCAGCTTGCGAGAACTGCGGCAAGAGCCATGATGATTGCAAGGAATGGCATCCTGATGATTTCTGTTTTCATAGGTTCTTATCCGTGAGGTTATGTGCCGCGTGGCACCTGACTGCCGCGAAGTTACACATTCCGGCACACATTTCATAGAGCGACCGTCCTGCCGAAGCCGGAAATGCGGTCAGAAGCCGTTCAGCAACGCTAAATATTCTTAATTCGCCGAATCCGTTTTCGCTTTTTTTTGTAATTTTGCCTTCGCCGCTACTGACGGTCAATTCGGAGAAATATCATACACTAACATACTATATGAAGCTCACCTTCACAATCGATTACCGCACAAACTGGGGTGAATCGCTATTTCTTGCAGCACACACGCCGCTTCTCGGCGACGGCTGCGAAGAAAAAGCCGTAAAGATGACTGTCCAGGGCTCAAGCCTGTGGTCGGTCTCGGTCGATTTACCCGACTCCACCGCCCCTTTCAGCTACCGATATATCGTTCGCGACGAAAATGGCCAGACCAAGCGCGAATGGGGCCATCCGCACACATTCACGCCTGCGCCCGGCGCCCGCTTCTACAATATCTTCGACCGCTGGCAGGACCAACCCTTCGACAAGCCGTTCTATTCGTCGGCATTCACCGAATGCATCTGCCGGCACCAGCGTCCCGAAAAGCCATATGTGCCCGCTTCGGGACAGATTACACTGTGCGTGGCGGCTCCGATGCTCGCACCAGGCCAGGTTCTCGCCCTCTGCGGCGCCACCGAAGGTCTTGGCCTGTGGGATCCCCGCCGGGCACGCCGTATGGATTGCTCCGAATATCCGGTGTGGAAAGTCAACGTGCCGGTGAGCGAAGCTCCGATGGGAGCGGAGTTCAAATTCGTGGTGCTCGATGCCGCCAGCGGAGAACTTGTTTCCTGGGAGGGAGGCGACAACCGCCGCATCGACGTGCAGGCCGATCCTGCCGCCGCCACAGTGCTGGCAGGAATGAGATTCATCAACGACATGCCCCTGTGGAGAGGTGCCGGCACCGCCATTCCCGTGTTCTCGCTCCGCAGCGACGACGATTTCGGCGTAGGCGATTTCCACGACCTGTTCAAACTCATCGACTGGGCTGTGGCCACAGGACAGACATTCGTGCAACTCCTGCCGGTGAACGACACCACCATGACCCACACATGGACCGACTCGTACCCCTACAACGCAAACTCCACCTTCGCCCTGCACCCGATGTACCTTCGCCTGGAGGAACTGGGCACAATAAGCGACAAGGCCAAGCGTGAGGAATTCGAGCGCCTCCGCCGCGAACTCAACGCGCTGCCAACTGTGGACTACGAGCGCGTGAACAGCGCAAAAACCGAATATGTGCGCCAGGTGTTCGCCACCCAAGGCCAGAAAACCATGAAATCCGACGAATTCAAATCGTTCGTCGACCGCAACAGCCACTGGCTGCTGCCCTATGCCGCTTTCTGTGCCCTGCGCGACAGATTCTCCACCCCCGAATTCGACAAATGGGGTGAATTCGCCGTTTTCTCCGACAAGGTTCTAAAAAAAGTCCTGCGCGAGAACAAGGAAGCCACCGACATGGCAATGTACATCCAGTTCCACCTCGACCGCCAGATGCGTGCCGTGCATGACTATGCCAACGCCCGCGGCGTGGCTCTCAAAGGCGACATACCCATCGGCATTTCCCGCACCAGCGCCGACGCATGGGTGAATCCCTCGCTGTTCTATCTGGACTGCCAGGCCGGCGCGCCACCGGATGATTTCTCGATTCTTGGTCAGAACTGGGGGCTTCCCACCTACAACTGGGAAGTGATGAACCGCGACGGCTTCGCATGGTGGAAAGCACGTTTCGGGAAAATGGCCGAGTTCTTCGACGCATACCGAATCGACCACGTTCTGGGATTCTTCCGCATATGGCAGATTCCGATGGATGCCATACACGGCCTTCTCGGCATATTCAATCCCGCGCTCCCCTACTCCGTGGACGAACTGCGCTACAACTACGACTTCTGGATTGATGTCGACCTGCAGACAACGCCATACATAATGGACGGATTCCTCGAAGACTTCTTCGGTCCATACACATCCGAAGTCCGCCGTTCCTTCATGACGCCCGTCGGCCACGGACGCTACCGCCTGCTTCCCGAATTCGACACGCAGCGCAAGATTGCCGACCACTTCGCCGCACAGCCCAAAAACGAGAAGAACAGCCGCATCGCCGACGGCCTTATGGGCCTGGTCGACCAGGTGCTGTTTATCGAAGACCCCGAGCAGAAAGGCAAATATCACCCGCGCATCTCGGCCCAGTACACCTACATCTACCGCTCACTCACCGACTATGAGCGTTGGTGCTTCGACAGACTGTACAACGACTTCTTCTACCGCCGCCACAACGACTTCTGGTACGGCAAAGCCATGTGGAAACTGCCCCCGCTGATCGATTCCACCGACATGCTTGTATGCGCCGAAGACCTCGGCATGATTCCAGCATGCGTTCCTGCGGTCATGCACCAGCTGGAAATTCTCTCCCTGGAAATCCAGCGCATGCCGAAAGACCCGGCGACAACATTCGGGAACACGTGGTCGTATCCGTACTACAGTGTGTGCACCACATCCACCCACGACATGCCCGGAATACGCGGATGGTGGGAAGACGACCATGCCCGCTCGCAGCAGTTCTTCAACGAAGTACTGCATCAGCATGGCGAAGCCCCCTATTTCGCCGAGCCATGGGTGTGCGACCGCATTGTCGACCTGCATCTGAAGTCTCCTTCCATGCTCTGCATACTCCCCCTGCAGGACTGGCTGAGTATGGATGGCTCCCTGCGTCGCGAAAAGCCGGCTGAAGAGCAGATAAATATGCCCACCAACTCCCGCCACTACTGGCGCTACCGTATGCACCTCAGCATAGAGGAGCTTTCGCGCCATTCCGATTTCAACAACTACGTTGCCAACAAGATCAAGGAAGCCGGACGTTAATAATGCAGTCCCTGTATGCCCCCGTGCATTCATGCCCGGGGGCATACAACCAATAATTGTGATTACAAGGGTGATTTGTTTGTAAGCTTCAAAAAAAATTCATAATTTTGCAGGCCGAATACAGCAAACACAACCGAAATATCACATAACACCATACAAGGCAATGAAAAGAACATTCCAACCCTCTAACCGCAAGCGTGTGAACAAGCACGGTTTCCGCGAACGCATGTCCACCCCCGAAGGACGCAAAGTCCTCGCTCGCCGTCGTGCCAAAGGCCGCCTTCACCTCACCGTGAGCGACCACCTCGCAAGCAAATAATTGCACGGTCAAGACACACCGTAAGCCCCGATCCAATTGCCGGACCGGGGCTTACGCTTTTTTATACATCAGATACAATCAGGATATCATATCGTGGCCTGCCTCAGCGATCTGACTTCCTATTTGGAATGGTAATAAGTACCTGAATAAACAGTGACTGCCGGGCCGGTCATAAGAATATGCCCCGTGGCCGCATCGCGGTCTATATGAAGGTTGCCTCCGATGAGCCTTACCGTAATAGGCCAACGGGCGCGCCCGGTAGCCACGGCTGCCACTGCCGCCGCACATGCTCCCGTTCCGCAGGCCATCGTCTCGCCGGCACCGCGCTCCCATGCCCTCATGGAAAGCGTGTCGGCGCTGTCCACGCGCACAAACTCTATGTTGGCCTTCTCCGGCCATATGGGATGCGTTTCAAGTTCACGACCCAGCGAAGCGACGATACCGTCGTTGAAATTGTCCACGAACAGAACTCCATGAGGATTACCCATCGACACTGCCGTGAGACGGACTTCCCCGCCTGAAACCTTCACCGGACCCTCTATCATGTCGGCTCCGTCGTGCCTCACCGGCACTTCCGCCGGTTCCATACATGGAAGTCCCATATCCACGGTCACCATATCCGTGAGCCCATCGATGCCGGCATGTATTTCCACGGTTTTCAGGCCGCTGAGCGTTTCGATTGTCAGCCGGCGTTTCTCTACGATTTTGTTGTCGTAGATGTATTTGGCCACACAGCGGATTCCGTTTCCGCACATCTGCGCCTCCGAACCGTCGGCATTGAATATGCGCATACGGCAATCGGCCTTTTCGCTCGGCAGAATGGCAATGATTCCGTCGGAGCCCACACCCGTATGATGGCGGCTCATTTCAATAGCCAGCCCGGCAAGGTTGTCGAGCGGACGTTCCATGCAGTCGACATATGCGAAATTGTTGCCCAGCCCGTGCATCTTCACGAACGGGATGTCGTTGAGTTCGCCGTCGGGCAACGCAGAGGTGTCGTCCTCAAGCGACCGCACGGCATCACGCAGGCGCCGCAGACCCTCGTCGAGAATAGCTCGCGGCACACCCACGTTCATACGCATATAGCCGGACCCTTCGCGTCCGAAACTGCTGCCGTCGCTAAGCGCAAGGCGCGCACGATCCACGAGAAGCCTTACCAGCTCATGCTGGGCAAGACCGAGCCGGCGGAAATCAAGCCATATCGCGAACGATGCCTCCGGAACACACATCTTTATCTGCGGAAGTTCTCGCCGCAAAAACTCGCCTGCGTGGCGCACATTGGCCTGCAGATATTCCAGTGCCTGGTCGAGCCATGCCTCTCCGCGGTCATACGCAGCCTGCGTCGCCACCATTGCCGCGATAGGCGGTGTGTTGAACTCGCTGGCCGAAAGCCATCCGAAGAAAGGCTCGCGCAGGCGCGGCGACCGCACCACGGTCCATGCGCTCACTATGCCGGGGATGTTAAATGTCTTGGACGGAGCACCGAGTGTGACAGTAACCTCCGCGGCCTTTTCCGACACTGTGGCCGTGGGTATGTGCCGACGGCCGCCCAGCATCATGTCGCCATAGATTTCGTCCGACACAAGCACCATCCCGTTGTCATAACATATATCCGCCACACACCGCAGCGTGTCGGCATCCCACTGCAATCCGACTGGGTTATGGGGATTACATACAAAAATCATCTTGGGACGCTCGCGTTTTATCACATCAAGCAACCCGTCAAAGTCCATCGCATACCTGCCGGAAGCGTCGATTCGCAACGGGTTGTCCACCGCGCGGCGCCCGTTGCCATCTATCACCGAACGGAACGAATGGTAGACAGGAGGCTGTATCACCACGGCATCGCCCGGTTCCGTGAAATAATTGATGCAAAGGCTCAGTCCCTTCTTTAGTCCGGGCAGAAAGGTGATTTCGTTATGCGACACCTTCCACCCGTGGCGTCGGTACAGCCACGATGCTATGCTTTCCCAAAAATCGGCAGGAGGCGTGGTATAGCCCAGTACGGCATGGTTAAGGCGCTCCCGCAGTGCGTCGATAATGCACGGACAAGCCTGAAAATCCATGTCGGCTATCCAGAAAGGCAGAAGATCCTGCCGACCGAACTTGGCCTGCATTTCCTCCAGTTTCGTTGCGCATGTGTCGTGGCGGTCCACCACACAATCGAAATTATATATCTCGTTTACCATACCTAACTGAGCATTGTTTATATTTGCAAATTTAGCGATTTTTTTGCTTCCTATTCCACGAAAACTAGTCGCACCTTGCAGTATTGTGATAAAGTTTAACAGAATTGCCGGCATCATTTAGACGAACGTAGCCGCATGCCTGTGGCATGCCCGCCACGCTATTGATTACGATACACTGTAGAACAATCCCGGTTATGCGAATTACGGCACAGCCTATTACATGAAACAAAAAAACAGCGCCGTACCCAAGCCGGGTGCGGCGCTGTTCTATATGAGATAGCAGCGGGAATTAGTCCTGATTGAGGTTCACACGCTTGAAGCTTACTACGGCAAGACCTTTTGCGGACTTCTCGAGATACTGGCCGATGGTGAGTTCGCCATCTTTTACGAATTCCTGTTCCATCAGGCAGTTCTCTTTGAAGAACTTGTTGAGGCGGCCATTGGCGATATTGTCAATCATAGCCTGGGGAAGGTTGGCAGCCTTTGCGGCGCCGGTTTCGGCGATGATTGTACGGGCCTTGTCGGCTTCTTCGGCAGTGAGCCAGCCTTTTGCGATGTTGCTTTCGATGTGGTCTTCGGAGTCAACAAGGTTGGGGTTGATACCTGCTTTCTTCAGGGCAGCGTCGATAGCTTTCTTCACCTGCTCTTCCTTGGTTTTCTCAATGGCGACATTGAGCTCGGAAGTAACGATAGCCTGGTCTACCGAATCACGGTCAACAGCCACGGGATTCATCGATGCGATCTGCATGGCCACATCGCGGCCTACCTGGTAGTCCACGTCGGCTACATTGAAGCCGGCGATAGTGGAGAGCTTGTTGCCGAGGTGGTTGTAGGAAGTGGTGGAGGGAGCTTCGAGGCACTCGTAGCGTCCGAGTTCGATTTTCTCGCCTGTTTTACCGCTTTCCTCGGTTACGAGTTCGGCCACGGTCTGTCCGTCGAGTACGAAAGCGTTGAGCTCTTCGAGGCTCTTGATACGGTTTGCCACGGCGGTGTCGAGCAGGCGTGTTGTCAGTGCCACAAAGCCGGCGTTCTTAGCCACGAAGTCAGTTTCGCAGCAGAGAGCCACGATAGCGGCGAAGTCGCCATCGTTTTTGGCCAGCACGCAGCCTTCGGAAGCCTGGCGGTCTTCACGCTTTGCAGCGATGGCTTTGCCTTTCTGGCGAAGGATTTCAACAGCGGCGTCCATGTCGCCGTTGGTTTCGGCCAGAGCTTTTTTGCAGTCCACTATGCCGGCGCTTGTGAGGTGGCGCAGCTTAGTGATTTCTGCCATTGTAATTGCCATATGATGTTGCTTGTTAGTCGGGAATGATTAATATTCTATTATTCGGCAGCGGTTTCTTCGGCAACGGTTTCCTCTACAACCTCGGCAGCTTCAGCTGCGGGTTCAGCGGTTTCGTTGCGGCGCACGCGGCGGCGCTCACGACGGGGAGCGGCACCTTCGGAAGCCTGGGCTTCGGCAGCCTCGCTGTCGGCTTTCTCGATTTTGTGCTCCTGGAGGCCTTCGGCGATGGCAGCGGTGAGAGTACCGGCGATAAGCTCGATGCTCTTGGATGCATCATCGTTGGCGGGAATCACGTAGTCGACAGTGTTGGGGTCGCTGTTGGTGTCGACCATACCGATTACGGGAATACCCAGACGGTTGGCTTCGGCAACTGCGATACGTTCTTTGAGCACGTCGACTACGAAGAGAGCGGCGGGCAGACGGTTGAGGTCGGCGATGGAACCGAGAGTTTTCTCGAGTTTGGCACGCTGACGGGTAATCTGCAGGCGTTCGCGCTTGGAGAGGTTGTCGAACGTTCCGTCCTTGCTCATTTTGTCGATTGTGGTCATCTTCCGCACGGCCTTGCGGATGGTGGGGAAGTTGGTGAGCATACCACCGGGCCAGCGCTCGATTACGTAGGGCATGCCTACAGAAGCGGCGAGGTCGGCGATTACCTGCTTGGCCTGCTTTTTAGTGGCTACAAACAGGATTTTTTTGCCCTGCTTTGCCATGCCGCGGAGCACGTTGGCGGCTTCGGCGAGCTTGGCTTCGGTCTTATAGAGGTCGATTATGTGGATACCGTTACGCTCCATGAAGATGTAAGGCGCCATGGCGGGGTTCCATTTGCGTTTGAGGTGGCCGAAGTGGCAGCCTGCTTCAAGGAGTTGGTCAAAGGTGGGATTGGCCATTTTGTTTGATTGTTTGTTTACGTTCTTTTGATTCATGCAACCTCAGGGTAGGGAACGCAGGTCCATCCTTGGGGTTTAGATACTAAACACTTGTCAGGCGGCAGACAACAGGTGCAAGGCACATCGGCCGCCTTGGAATTCTTTTCAGCGCTTGGAGAACTGGAAGCGTTTGCGGGCCTTGGGCTGACCGGGCTTCTTGCGTTCCACGGCACGGGGGTCGCGGGTCATGAAGCCTGCTTTGCGCAGAACGGATTTGTCCTCGGGGTTGATCTTCACCAGTGCGCGGGCAATACCCAGACGCAGAGCTTCGGCCTGGCCTTTGTAGCCGCCACCGTCGAGATTAACATGGATATCGTATTTGTCGCCTACCTCAAGTGTGCTGAGGGGCTGCTTTACGATGAACTGAAGAATCGACGAAGGGAAGTATACTTCCAGAGGTCGTTTGTTGATGGTGATAACGCCGGTTCCCTCTTTCAGGATTACGCGGGCTACGGCTGCTTTGCGGCGGCCTACTGCATTTACTGTTTCCATTCTAGTAGGGATTATTTCAGTTTGTTAATATCCAGCACGGTGGGGTTCTGAGCTTCGTGGGGATGGCTCGGACCGTTGTAGACGTGCATGTTCTCGATGAGTCGGCGTCCGATGCGGTTCTTGGGAAGCATGCCCTTCATCACTTTGATGAACAGGGGGTTGATGCCGGGCTTGAGGTGCTTGTTGAAGCTCTTCTTCATGAGCACCTCAGGTGTGGTCTCGCGCTGGCCGCCGGGATAGCCGGTGTAGCTCAGGTAGATGCGGTCGGTCATCTTCTTGCCGGTGAGGCGAACCTTGTCGGCGTTGATGATAATCACGTTGTCGCCGCATTCCATGTTGGGCGAGTAGGAAGGTTTGTATTTGCCACGCAGCAATTTTGCCACTTTGGCGCACAGACGACCAAGAACCTGGTCGGTTGCATCGATTACCACCCACTGGTGCTCTACAGAGGCAGCATTGGGGAACTCGGTGCGGTAGCTAATGGTATCCACTTTCTGTTTCTTTGATTAATTAGTTCAATAACAGACTTTTGCCCATGCCTTACCCTCGGCCAAAAGGACAAGGCGGCGAAAGCCTCGAAGGGGTTGGACATAATCGGTCGCGCAAAAGTACAACATTTTTTCCTACTGGCAAAATCTTATTGCTCACAGCTTCTGATTTTTTTGGAGTTGCAATACCCTTGGCTAGCTGGACATCTGCCGATTATATGCTTCATCGCAGGCTCCAGTGCCACCAACATGTATCCGACCGGACTCGCCATGCCCTCAACTGAATATGTGCCCAACGCATAAATAATAAACAGTACAGCCATCCCAGCAAAAAACGGAGATGGCTGTACTGTTTATGGCGTTTTCACCGGCCTACGCCGGCTTGATTACATCATGCCGCCCATAA
>DKVK01000040.1:4608-5868 GCA_002491165.1 Porphyromonadaceae bacterium UBA7180 | reverse complement strand
CGCGCCCTCGTCGACTCGCTGAAACCGCTCAAAAATGCCGGCGTTTCTGATATGTGTTTAATTTGACCACTTACTTAAGAAACAGACACAGAATACAAGGGGAGCCGAGGCGCCACCCTCAAACCAATCAGAAAATTACGCATCGCATGAAGATAAGAAAGAGCAGACTTGCCGCCCTGGCGGCGGCAGCAACGTTGCTATTGCCCGTGGCGGGCGTCGCCACCGCACAGAAGAGTCCCGACTCAGAGATGGCCCGCAAGATGAACGTATTCGGAAGCATAGTGCGCGAACTCCAGACCAACTATGTGGACACCATGAAGGTGGGCGAGACCTTCGACAAGGCCATCGCCGCCCTGCTGATGACCGTGGACCCCTATACCGAGTATTACAACTCCGATGAGAAGAACGATTTCATGAAGATGACCACCGGGGAATACGGCGGCATCGGTTCCTACGTGATGACGCGCGACGGCAACACCTACATTTCCGGCCCCTTCAAGGGTTCGCCGGCCGACCGCGCCGGGCTCCGTTCGGGCGACCGCATCCTGCGCGTGGACACCACCTCGACCGTGAAGATGGAGAGCGACAAGGTGACCACCCTGCTGCGCGGCAAACCCGGATCAAGGCTCACCGTAGAGGTGGCGCGTCCGTGGGTGGGAGCCGACTCCATCTTTACCTTTACCTTCGAGCGCGAGAAACTCCACACCCCGTCGGTGCCTTACTCCGGCATCGTGGCGCCCGGCATCGGCTACATCAACCTGACGCAGTTCATCGAGAGTTCGCCCGACGAGGTGCGCGACGCCATCACCGGTTTCGGCGACCCGAAGGACCTCAAGGGTGTTGTGCTCGACCTGCGCAGCAACGGCGGCGGCCTGCTCGAGGGTGCCATCGACATTCTGGGCGATTTCCTCCCCAAAGGGACGGAAGTGCTCCGCACGCGCGGCCGCGACGCCAAGAGCGAACGTATCTACAAGACCACCCACAAGCCGCTCCCCGGCATGGAGCAGATGCCGCTGGTGGTGCTCATCGACGGCGGCTCGGCGTCGGCGTCCGAAATCACCGCCGGCGCGCTACAGGACCTCGACCGCGCCGTGCTGGTGGGCTCGCGCAGCTTCGGAAAGGGGCTGGTGCAGTCCACACGACCGCTCCCCTACGACGGGCTGCTCAAACTCACCGTGGCGAAATACTACATCCCGAGCGGCCGCCTCATCCAGGCGCTCGACTATTCCCACCGCAACCCCGACGGCTCGGTGGCACGCA
>DKVK01000040.1:0-4350 GCA_002491165.1 Porphyromonadaceae bacterium UBA7180 | reverse complement strand
CCACCGCAACCCCGACGGCTCGGTGGCACGCACGCCCGACTCGCTGACCAACGTCTACAAGACGCGCATAGGTCGCGAAGTTCGCGACGGCGGCGGACTTAAACCCGATGTCGAGGTGGACTGGGGGCAGGCCAACCGCCTCATCTACAACCTGGTGCGAGACAACTGGATTTTCGACTACGCCAACCGCTACTACGCGCAGCATCCCTCGCTGCCGCCCGTCGGGGAGTTCGTAATCACCGACTCCATCTTCAACGATTTCAAGAACTTTATCGACGCCGACAAACTGAAATACGACAAGGTGTGCGAGGAGATGCTGAAGAGCCTGCGCGAGGCCGCGCAGCTTGAAGGTTATATGAACGACAGCGTGTCGGCCGAGTTCGACAACCTGCAGAAGATGCTGACCCACAACCTGCAGAGCGACCTCGATCTGAAACGCCCCGAGATAGAGGAATACCTTGGCGACGAGATAGTGTCGCGTTACTACTACGAGCCGGGCCGCGTGCAGCAGTCGCTCAAGACCGACAAAGGGCTGAAACGCGCCATAGAGATACTCGACGACCCGGCGGAATACCGCAAGCTCCTCTCCGCTCCCGCCGCACCGGAAAAGACCGCCAAGAAGTAAACTGACAATAAGCCAAGAGAGAGGGAGTTATATGGAGTTGCAGCAAGCAGTAAAGACGTTCGCCACGGCGGCGCGCGTGCGTGCCGTGGACGAGGTGCTGTCGCGCCGCGGGGTGAAGCGCGTGCGCCTGGCCGGGCTGGCCGGTAGCGCCCCGGCTATGCTCATCACACAGCTTAAGAAACGCCGCGAACCCGCACTCGTCATCGCCAACGACGCCGAGCAGGCCGGATACCTCTATTCCGATATGGCCGCCATTGCGCAGGAAGGGGACGTGGCGTACTTCCCCAGCGGTTTCCGCCGCCACATACGCTTCGGGCAACCCGACCCGGCCATGCAGATACTGCGTGCCGAAACCCTCGACGCGCTGCGCCGGGGCACCGTGCGCTGGGTGGTGACCTCCCCGGACGCCCTGGCCGAGAAAGTCCCGGCTCCGGAGCTCTTCGCCGAGCGTGCCCTGGACCTGCACACCGGCGCCCGTATGCTCCGTAATGACGCCATAGCGCGTCTGCGCGAGCTCGGGTTTAAGAACGTCGACTACGTCTATGAACCGGGGCAGTTCGCCGCGCGCGGCTCCATACTTGACATTTTCTCATTCTCCCACGAGCTTCCCTATCGCGTGGACTTCTTCGACGACGAGATAGACTCCATACGCACCTTCAATGTGGAGACGCAACTATCCGAGGAGAAAGTGGAGCGCGTCACCGTGGTGCCTGAGCACGACACCGCGCGCGAGGACGGCCTCTCGTTGCCCGAAACACTGCCCGCCTCCACCGTCCTCTACTGCCAGAGCCTGCACTGGCTGGAGACGCAGCTCGACGAGCTCTGCGCCTCGCGCCTCAGCGACAGCGCCGCCATCGCCGCCGAAGGGGAGACCGACATCGAACGGCGCCTCGCCGACCCCCGAGCCATACGCAAGGCGCTGGGCGGCTTCCGCACCGTGGAGTTCGGCCCCTCGCAGGGTGAGGCTGCCGACGGCGCCGTCGGCATCACCTTCGACTGCCGACCGCAGGAACTTTACCACAAGAACTTCGAGCTGATAGCGCAAAGTTTCTCGCGCTTCCTCTCGGACGGCTACAAGATATTCATACTCAGCGATTCGGCCAACCAGACGGAGCGCCTGCGCGCCATCTTCGCCGAGCGCGGCGACGACATCCCTTTCACCCCGGTGGCCCGCACGCTGCACCTCGGATTCGTGGACACGGCCGGGAAGAACTGCTACTTCACCGACCACCAGATTTTCGACCGCTTCCACAAGTTCGCCCTCCGCTCCGACAAGGCGCGCAGCGGCAAACTGGCCATGACCCTGAAGGAGCTGAAACGCATAGAGCCGGGCGACTTCATCGTGCACATAGACCACGGCATAGGGCGCTTCGGCGGCCTGGTGCGCCTCCCGGTGCCCGGCGGCGGAAACGGCGTGCAGGAGATGGTGAAGCTTGTTTATCAGAACGACGACGTCATCTTCGTAAACATCCACTCGCTCCACAAGCTCTCGAAATACCGCGGCAAGGAGGGCGTCCCGCCGAAAATCAACAAACTCGGCACCGGCGCATGGCAGCGCATGAAGGACCGCACCAAGGCACGCGTCAAGGACATTGCCCGCGACCTAATACGCCTCTACGCCGCACGCCGCGAGGAGAAGGGTTTCAGCTTCAGCCCCGACTCATACATGCAGCATGAACTCGAAGCCGGATTCATCTACGAGGAAACGCCCGACCAGCTAAAGGCCGTCGAAGCCGTGAAGCACGACATGGAACAACCCCGCCCCATGGACCGACTCATCTGCGGCGATGTGGGTTTCGGCAAGACCGAAGTGGCCGTGCGCGCCGCCTTCAAGGCCGCCGCCGACTCCAAGCAGACCGCCGTCCTCGTACCCACCACCGTACTCGCCCTTCAGCATTACAAGACATTCTCCGAACGCCTCAGGGACATGCCCGTGCGCGTGGATTACCTATCCCGCTCGCGCAAACCCAAGGAGGTGAAACAGCTGCTCGCCGACCTCGCCGAAGGGAAGATAGACATCCTCATCGGCACGCACAAACTCATCGGCAAATCCGTGCATTTCAAGGACCTCGGGTTGCTCGTCATCGACGAAGAGCAGAAATTCGGAGTAGCCGTGAAGGAGAAGCTCAAACAGCTGAAAGTCAACGTGGACACGCTCACCATGAGCGCCACCCCCATACCACGCACGCTGCAATTCTCGCTCATGGGGGCGCGCGACCTCTCGCAGCTGACCACACCGCCGGCCAACCGCCAGCCCATCGTCACAAACGTCGTCCCCTTCGGCGACGAGGTCATCTCCGAAGCCGTCAACTTCGAGCTGGCACGCGGCGGACAGCTCTTCGTGGTGTCGCCGCGCATCGCGCGGCTCGACGACCTCGAAAACACGCTCCGGCGCCTCGTACCCGGCGCCCGCGTGGTGAAAGGGCACGGACAGATGCCCCCCGAACAGCTCGAAAAAGCCATCGTCGACTTCCAGAACGGCGAGTATGACATACTGCTGAGCACCACCATCATGGAGAACGGCATAGATATGCCAAACGTCAACACCATCATAATCGACTCGGCGCAGCACTTCGGCCTCAGCGAGCTTCACCAGCTCCGCGGCCGCGTGGGCCGTTCCTCGCGCAAAGCCTTCTGCTACATGCTGACGCCTCCCGGCGCACCGCTGACTCCCGAGGCACGGCGCCGCCTGCAGGCCATCGAAAGCTTCTCAGACCTGGGGAGCGGCATACACCTGGCCATGCAGGACCTTGACATCCGCGGTGCCGGAAACCTGCTCGGCGCCGAGCAGTCCGGATTCATCGCCGACCTCGGATACGAAACATACCAACGAATCCTAAAGGAAGCCGTCATAGAACTGAAGACCGAAGAGTTCGGCGACACCTTCACCGACACCGCCGCCGGCAAGGAGGACGAATACGTCAGCGACTGCCTAATAGAGAGCGACTTGCAGCTCATGCTCCCCGCCGCCTACGTCCCCACCGAGAGCGAGCGTATAGCCCTTTACCAGCAACTCGACAACATGGAGACACCGGCGCAGACCGACACCTTCCGCGCCTCGCTGCTCGACCGCTTCGGCCCCATCCCCGAGACCGCCGAAGAGCTAATACGCATAGTGCCGCTGCGGCGCCTGGCCATCACCCTGGGCATAGAGCGCATCAACCTGCGCGGCGGCAAGATGTACCTATACTTCACCGGCCGCGACAACAAAGCCTACTACCAGTCGGCCGCCTTCGGGCGCATGGTGACCTACATGCAGATGAACTTCCACCGTGTAACGGTGCGCGACAACAACGGCAAGCGCTCCATGATAATCAACGACGTCCCGACGGTCCGCGCCGCCCTCGATCTGCTGACCACCATCCGCGCCCTCCCCGCCACGTAACTATATAATACCCATAACTTTTTACATCCGGGAATGCCTGACAACAACCAAAATTTTCTTCCCATAGACACCCTGTTGGAAAATGGAAGCACTCAATACCGCATAGTACGACATTTGGGAGCAGGCGGTTTCGGTATTACTTATCTTGCTGCAGGAAGTATAAGGATTTCAGATGGCATTGTGCCGGTAAGATATTGCGTGAAGGAATATTTCCAGCCCAATGATTGTTGGCGCGACAGAACCACAAACGCCGTCTCATATTCCCAACCGGCGGAACAACGTTTTTCCGATGGGAAGTTTCATGTATCTCTACGCGATCATAGACGTCTACAGCCGCTAT
>DKVK01000053.1:74247-75239 GCA_002491165.1 Porphyromonadaceae bacterium UBA7180 | reverse complement strand
GCCCAGGATGTAGATGGTGCCGCGCTGCGGGTTGCGTATCTCCCGCCCCGTCAGGTCGTAGAGTTTGCCGGGAGCTTTCGAGTCCGCGCCGATGCTTTCTATGCCGCTGCTCGGCTTCTGCACGTCCTCTCCTTTATAAACCACATTCCCCTCCAAATCGTAGAGATTGTTGAAACGTATATCACCACTACATCCATTGGGAAATACCCCTCTTCCCTCGGTTTCGGGAACTAAAAACGAACCTGCTCCGATATTGCCGATTCCTTCTATTATATTCACATCAGCATAGGTTTCTCCCCAGGTTTCTTCCGGATAATTCCACCCGAGGCTCTCGCAGACTTCCGACACGGCGCAATTGCGTAACGTGATCTTGTTTCGGCCGGCGTCATCGGTTACTTCCACGACACAATATTTCGTTATCATGGGGCAATGATATTGCAGTTCAACGGTCTGGTTGCCGTGGTATGGATTTCCGGAGGCGTAAAAGTAATCACCCGGTTGAATTTGCGTGAAATCATAAATTACTACTTCCTGGTTTTCCTCGGGTATCTGCTGGACAAAGCTTCGATTTTCAGTATCGTAAATCTTAATAATCGGTGTCTGGACCAGCATATAGACAACCCCATCTTCTTCACGCAGCAATGCCGCAACTGAGTCCACGGTTTGTGTTTCTGATGTCTGAGAAGTTTCTTGCCACGAAACCATGCCTTTCAACTTCAGTTGGTGATAAGTCTTGCCGTTTATCACCTGTGTCCCGTCAAATTGGTATTGGGACAATGAATGTGTTATCGTACCCCAGAAATCATCATAGGAATAATACTCCCAGACGCGGTCTTCGCGGATGAGCGGCTCGTCAGCCTGCGCCGTGAGGCTTACAAACACCAAAAGAATTAGTATCAGTTTATTCATAAGCTTAATGTTTTTTAAGGTTGTTATTATTAATGGAATTGACGAGGAGTTTAGTTCATGGGCGGAGGATGCTTAGGATTCCG
>DKVK01000053.1:70403-74010 GCA_002491165.1 Porphyromonadaceae bacterium UBA7180 | reverse complement strand
GGGCGGAGGATGCTTAGGATTCCGGCCTTAGGATAGTCCGAGGGTAAATTATACTCGACTTCAATTCCGTGGAATTTTCGTCAGTGGTTCGCAAACTTATAAATAAATTTTGAAATAAGTGTTGAAATTAATATTTTTAACATCTTATGTTAACGATTGTATTATCCAAACAAGAAAATTTAACATTTACTGAGATTGCTCAGGTTCCTGATTTGTTCTATAGTCCTGTGATTGTGAGCTAAATTTCTATCATGCAATAATTTATGGCGCTATGCTTCACTCGCGATACCGTGCAGAGATAAATGTAATTATCCAACGGAATAAAACCGTTTACCGGAGGTTTGCTTTCCGGGGATGGAAGAGGAAGAGGTAGAGGAGTGCGAGCAGGAGGCTGTAGGCGGCGAAGATGAGCCAGGGGGATGTCCAGTCGCCGAGGAAGAAGGGTTGTGTGCGGCCCGACGGCAGCGTCACCGTTTGCCATTGGCAATAACGATTCACCACGGCGCCGGCGACGAGTGTCCCCGCCGAGGCACCGAAGCCGTTGCTCATCAGCATTATCAGCCCCTGGCCGAAGCCGCGGTTGTGCTCCCCCGTGTTCTGCTCCATGTAGAGATGTCCGGCTACGGTGAAGAGGTTGAACGCCGCGCCGTAGACCGCCATCGAGAGGATGAGCATCCACAGTCCGTAGCCGGGATTGCCGAAAGCGAAAAGCAGGTAGCGCAGCGCCCAGGCAGTCATGGCCAGCACCATGCACCATTTTATCCCGAGCCGGTTCATGGCCAACGGCACGAGCAGCACGCACACGGCCTCGGAAACCTGCGAGAGGGAGAAGAGCATCGTGGCGTTGCCGGCCGCCCCCGAGCCGCCGTACTGCGGGTCGGCCATGAAGTGGGAGATGAAAGGCGTGGCGAAGCCGTTGGTTATCTGGAGGCACACGCCGGCAAGGACGGCCAGCAGCAGGAACTGCCGCAGATATCCCTTTTTGAAAAGGGTGAAGGCCCGCAGTCCGGTGACGTCGGGCCAAGAATGTCCGCGCATCCGCGCCAACGGTGTGGAGGGGAGCGTCAGCGTGTAGAGGAAGGTGAGCAATCCTATGACGGCGGAGCAGAGCAGCATCCCCGGCGTGTACTGGAAGCGGTATTGCGCAAGCGGGTGCATGTCGTTGAGCGTAAGTCCGAAGGAGCCGTCGTGCCAATAGGCGCAGTTGACGAGCCACATTGCGGCCACGAATCCCACCGTTCCCCAAACACGTATGGCCGGGAAGGTGTCCACGGGCCGCAGTCCCTGCCGTGCCAGCAAAGCGAACGTTGTGGTGTTGGCCAGCGCCAATGTGGGCATATAGCAGCAGAGGAACAGGAGCCACAGCGTGAAGAAAGGAGCGAACCGCATCTGCGGATTACGCGCCGCGTAGAGCCATGCCGCCGCCATCGCCACGGCCGCGGCAAGGTGGCACAGCCCGAGCACGCGCGCCGGAGCCAGGAAGCGGTCGGCCACATGCCCCAGCAGCGCCGGGAACAGCAGCGACACGAATCCCACGGCGGCATAGAACCAGGCGATGTCAGCACCCAGTCCGCCGCGCCCCAGCAGCTGGCCGAGGCACGTGAGGCAACAGCCCCACACGGCGAATTGCAGGAAGTAAAGCACCGAGAGGCGCGCACGCGCATTTGTCATGGCCGTCGTTCCCACTGCGGTTTAGAATGTTGCCTCCACGCCGCCGAGGATGGTGATTCCCGGCATCGGGCAGCCGTACACCACCTCATACCGGCGGTCGGTGATATTGTCGAGTTTCAGGAACGGCGTAACGTGCACGCCAGGCTTGTGGAAGGTGTAGGCCGCGCGCAGGTTCAGCAGTTCGTAATCCACGGTTTTCGGTCCGCCGTTGCGAAGGCTCCATACGGTATTCGAGCTGAGCGCGAAGCTGAAGCGGCCCGGCATGAAGTCCACCATAGCGTTAAGGCGGTTCTTCGGCGCGGCCAGCAACCCGGCATTGTCGGTGTGCAGGTAGGCGTAGTTTGCGGCCACGTTCCAGCGGCGGTCTATGCGGTAGGCGGCATCCAGCTCGAATCCTTTGTTGATGAAGCACCCGGTGTTGACGTTCAGCGGCCGGCCGTCCTGCCTTACGGTCTGGATCATGTCGCGTCCGTTGATGAAGTAGAAGGCCACGCCCGCCTCAAGCCGTCCCTCGAGGAACCGCTGGCGTAGCGACGCCTCGTAGTTGAGCATCGTCTCGGGGCGCAGGTCCGGGTTGTGGGGAGGATACATGTAGAGCTCGCGGATGTTGGGCGCGCGGAAACCTTTGGAGAAACTGAACTTGAATTCGGAGCCTTCCCATCCATGCACAATCACTCCGGCCTGCGGCACCCACTCGTTGCCATACTGCGAGCCGTGCTGCAGGCGCACTCCGGCATTGAGCGACAGCAGCTCGCCGAGCATTCCCTGCTGCATCATCACGTAGCCGGCAATTTCGTTCTCGCACTTGCGGGTGATGTCGGTCTCCCGGCCGTCGGCCTTCGCCGCGTTCCAGGCGTGGCCGCCCCAATGCACGAAGTCCACGCCCAGCGAGAGGTCGCTCAGTTGCCATGGATGCAGCGTCTGGTAGAGGGTGAGGCCCATGTTGTAGTCTGTGGAGTGGAAGAGGTAGTCGCGTGGTTGGGCGCCGGGAGCGTAGCCGTCGTCCACCTTGTGGTGGCCCCAGTTGATGTAGGCCTGCGCTCCGCCGTTGCCCCAGCCGTAGCGGTCGTTGACATAGAGCGACGCCGTTCCGCGCCCCATGTAGGTCCACATGCTCAGCAGCGGCTCCTGCGTGGTGCCCGGGTTCTCGGCGCGCGTCTGCGTCAGCGTCACGTTGGTGCCGATGCTCCAGTGGTGGCTCAGGTTATAGTTCACCTGCATATACTCGTTGGCGAGCCAGAAGGCGGAGCCGCGGCGGTTGCCGTTGCTGCGGTCCAGCTGTCCGGCCACGGTCACGGAAAGGCGGTCACGGCGGTAGCCCGCCTGCAGGTTGAATTTCTGCGTGTTGAATGAGCCGAACATGGCGCGCGCACGGCCGGAGACGCCCTCTTCGTAGGTGCGGTCGGTGATGATGTTCACCGAGCCGCCCATGGCGTTGGAGCCGTAGAGCAGCGACGACGGCCCTTTCACCACCTCGATGCGCTGCACGCCGTTGGCCACGTAAGTGTCGGGCAACGCGTGGCCGAAGACCGATGCCCATTGCGGCTGTCCGTCTATCATGAATAGCACCTTGTTGCCCTGGCCCACACCGCGGATATTCACCGTCCCGGCGGCGCCCCCGGACACGCCGTAGCCGGCGAAGCCCCGCTCGGTGACGAACAGCCCCGGGATGCGGTCCATCAGAACCGGGAGCACCGACGACTCGGCGCTCCGGTTTATCTCGACCGCGGTGACGATGTTGACGTCGAGCGGCAGCAGTTCCACACGTGTTTTGGCCGGTGCCGTGACGAGTGTTTCCGGCAGGATGCTGTCACCCGGTTCTTCGGCGAAGAGCGGCAGGGCCGCCAGCAACACGGAGGCGGCGGCACAGCAGGGTTTAACCATGGCAGGTGTTCTGGAATTGTTCATAATCGATAAGTAAGTGTTCAAATTAAAC
>DKVK01000053.1:54139-70018 GCA_002491165.1 Porphyromonadaceae bacterium UBA7180 | reverse complement strand
GTTTAATTTGAACACTTACTTAGCTATAAAACAGCAACATCAGGGTTACCGGTAGCGGACGCAAATTTACAAAAATTCCGCGTAACGCCAAAACGCGCCGGCCCCGCCGCCGCAAAAAGTGCACAATTCCCCGCAATAATGGTTGCAAAACGTTCCGTATCCGGAAGGTGGTACATAAAGAAAGCGCCGGGAGGGGAGGGCCTCCGGCGCTTTTTATTATGGATGGGTTATCTCTTATTTGATAATTACTTTCTGGGCTTTGCCGTTCTGAACGCGGATGTACATGCCGTTTTCGGGGTTGGCTACGCGCACGCCCTGCATGTTGTAGTACTCGGCTGCACCGTTTTCAACCTCGATGCCGTCGATGCCGAGCGACGGGTTGTAGTAGTATGTTACGGATACTTCGCGGCTCTGCTGTTTGCCTTCCTCAACGGCGTAAGCGTAGATGCTTGTGGTGGCGTTGATGGTGAAGGGGGCATTGTAAACCTGGAAATCGGCTTCGGTATTTGTGCGGTAGTAGATGGTGGCGCCTTCGGCTGCCGTGATGGTGACGGTAGATGTGGAAGCGAACTGGTTTTCGTCATTGAGGTCAGTGCCGCTGATGACGGGCACATCGGAAACGGCCTGCTGATATTCGAGGGGGTAGAGCTGGAGAGCCGTATTGTAAATTGCCACAGCAACTTTCACGTCGTAGATGCCGGCTGCTGTCGAAGCAATGGTGAAGTTGTTGCGGAAAGTATATTCCGTGCCGTCGGGTGTGGTGCCGGAGAAGTTGGTTTTTGTATCGGGTGTTTCCGCTGCAAAGGTCACATTCTTAAGGACAACCACCTCGTTGACCATGGATTCGTCAATGCTTGAGACTTCGCTGTAAGTAACGCCGCTGTTCTCGGTGGATGCGGGCATGGTGCTTACAGGCTTGAGTTCTATGAGGCCGTTGAAATTGTCGGTTTGTGCCGTCCATCCGGCGGGGATGATGTTGCCTACTTCGTAGCCGAGGTCATATTTGAAAATCAAACCTGCCGTGCCGGCTTCGTCGATTACGTATGTGTTGCCACCGATTACGTATGTAACGGTCAGCGGGAAGTTGATGTAACCTTCGTCATTCTTGTTGCCACATGCAGCGAGGTATTCGGCCAGAGTGTTGTAGCCTTTGACCACAGTCAGAGTGTACTGTGCGCTACCGGCTGTGTAAGTGTCGTTCTCCGGGGCTTCGGCCTTGATGGTCGTTGTGCCGGCTCCTACGAGTGTAACTGTGCCACTCGTTGCGTCTACAGTAGCAACGTCAGTGTTGCTCGAAGAGAAAGTGACGGCAGCGTTTGTAGCCTTAGTCAGTTCGGGGGCGGTGAAAGCCTGGCCCAGAACAGCGGTGCAAGAGGTTTCCGAGAAATGAAGACCTGCAAGTTCCTTGTCGCCTGATACGGCTGTGTAATTAACTACGATTGATTGGATTCTTGCATGACCGCTGCTTCCACCTTCGGTCATAGTCATGCTGCTGACGTTGGCATTTGCTGTGAGAGTAGTTGTTCCTCCATCAATTGCAATGGTTCCGTTTGTTACGGTTGATTCATCATTCACTGCATTATTTCCGGTGGGAGTAGTGAGTACAACGCTTGTAAGTTCATATCCTTGGGAAACGCTGATTGTCAAGGTGTTGGATCCGTAAAAGCGTATGGCCTCTCCTGAAGTATAATATTTGGGGCCATTGCTGTTGGTGCCTTTGTCGAATGTGAAGGTGACAGGTGTCTTGGTGACAGTCGAGACGTCCTCAGTGTTAGAAAAACCTTCGTTTTTCCAAGTAACCGTGATTTGGTCTGCCATAGCCGTTGAAGCGGCGAGGGCCAACGTTGCGAGTGAAAGTAAAAATTTCTTCATTCTTTTGTTGTTTTTGAGTTATATGTTTTTTTATTGTGCTTTTTGTTTGCGGCCGTGCCGGGTGGGTCAGGGCGCGCGAGTCTTTTTCTGATTTGCAACCGAATTGGTTTTGCGTTTCTACCTTAGAATAACAACTAAGAGCGGATTATGTTCCGTCAATCGAAACCGGAGAGCAAATAGACACCGCAAAATTACTCATACTTTATGACACGGCAAACTTTTCCGACACTTTTTTTATCAAAATCATCCTATCCACAAGAGATTTAACATTCCCGTAACAGGGGGACCATCTCCCCGCTCTCCATCGACCGCTGTAACATCAGCTACATCAATCACATCCGTTACATAAAAAACATTTACGCCACAAAAAAGCCGCAACCGGGAAAATCTCCGGTTACGGCAATAATTTAGGTTGAAAATCTGTCGGGGTGAGAAGACTCGAACTTCCGACCTCTACGTCCCGAACGTAGCGCGCTAACCAACTGTGCTACACCCCGAGTGCCTAAGCGACTGCAAAGTTAATACCATTTTCCGTCTCCACCAAATTTTTTTCAAACTTTTTTATCCGGCGCCCAAAAATTTATCAAAAATGTCAGTAGGTATCCCCGTTTGCGGATACCTACTGAATTAAAAACTATAAGTAATCATGAAGCTATAGGATACGGCTGTATCAAGGGATTCACCGAGGGGGACGCCGGCAATGCCGTGGTCCGGGGGAATGGTTCCTTATTGCTGCCTCTCCTCTATATAGTCGTTATTGTCGTCGTAGCTTTCCAGCGGGAAGAGCTTGCCTCCACCTTTCTTATTAATGTCGGGCTTGCCGCGATAGTAGATTTTGGTACTTCCGATGCCGCGCACTTTCAGCTCGAAGCGGGGCCAGCAGCCTATGGAGCCGCCGCCCAGAATGCGGCAGCCTACATAGTCGCTGCGCAGGTTGTCGGCCTGTATCAGTCCGGTGCCCACCATGTTGAACTTGGCGTTGTTGCACTGGCCGTTGAGCACGATGGTGCCGTTGCCGGTCTTTATGGAGGCTTCCACGTTGATGCTGCGGATGCTGTCGACCGTTATGCGGCCGTTGCCCACCACGGTGGTTTTGAAGGTGGAACAGGGGGAGATGTCGATGACGTTGACGGTGCTGTCGCCGTCGTTCTCCACCTCTTCAAGGAACTCGCTGTAAACGTAGAGTGTGGGGAGCGGTTTCACCGGCGTTTCGTATGGCATCGTCTCCAGTTTCAGCTGCCCGTCTTTGTTGGTGGCCAGGAAATAGTCTGACATCACCTTGGGGGCGCGGAAGCGGGCTATACCGGCCGAGTCGGCGCTTTGCACGTACACCACGTTTATATTGTTTACCACTTTCAGACGGTTGAAGCTGCCTACTGTCAGTTCGTAGTCGAACTCTTCGGTAGCGGCGCTGGCGCCTAAGGCAGTTAACATCGCGAGCAATAAGAGCGTAAATGTCCTCATCGTCTTATATAAGCTTTGTTAAAGTTTTACTTTAATAATATTATAATATTTTTCTCCGATTTCTTCGAAGATTTTCAGTATTTCGTCTTCCGTTTCGGCACGCAGCATCGCTATGCGGGTGGGCTTGAAGTCGGGCAGTCCCTTGAAGAGGGGGGAGGAGGCGAGGTGTCGGCGTATGTGGCGAATGCCGCGCACTTCGTCTATGCGCTCTATGCTTTCGCGTATCTGGCGGCGCAGCACCGCGAATTTCTCCTCCACGGTGAGCGGCGTGTAGCTGTCCGTGTCGAGGAACTGGCGCATGTCGCGGAAAATCCACGGCGCCCCGAAACTGGCACGCCCTACCATCACGCCGTCCACGCCGTAGCGGCGGAATGCTTCTGCCGCTCCTTCGGGAGTGGTGATGTCTCCGTTGCCGATTACCGGTATCTCCATGCGCGGGTCGGCTTTCAGCTCCCCGATAAGGGTCCAGTCGGCCTCGCCGGTGTACATCTGCGAGCGCGTGCGTCCGTGCACCGTGATGGCCTGTATGCCGCAGTCCTGGAGTCGTGGACCCAAGTCGGTGATTATTTTGTTCTCGCAATCCCAGCCGAGGCGTGTTTTGACGGTGACGGGGAGCGAGACGGCGCGGACCACGCGGCGCGTGATTTCGAGCATCTTAGGTACATTGCGCAGCATCCCGGCACCGGCTCCTTTGCCGGCGACTTTCTTTACCGGACAGCCGAAGTTGATGTCTATGAGGTCCGGACCGGCCTTTTCCACCATTCGGGCGGCCTCTTCCATAGCATCGGCGTCGCGGCCGTAAATCTGTATGGCCACGGGGCGTTCGCGTTCATCTATATACAGCTTGCGTAGGGTGGAGTTGACGTTGCGCACCAGAGCCTCTGCCGAGACGAACTCGGTGTAGACCATCGCGGCCCCCATTTCGCGGCAGATAAGCCGGAACGAGGGGTCGGTGACATCCTCCATCGGAGCGAGCATCACGGGACGTTGGCCCAAGTCGAGTTTTCCTATTTTCATGCGACTGCAAAATTAGTTAATGTTTTCTGAATTAAGCGAATGTTACCGCAGCTATTTTTGCCGAATCCGACAATAAGAACAATTTTTGCTACTTTCGTAACAATTGGGCTGAGTTGAGTTTTTTCAGCAAAGGGTAAGTTCGCAGAGGCCGGCGGCGAGGAGTTCTTCGGCCACGGCGCGGAGCTGTTCGGGGGTCACTTCGGCGATGCGTTCGGCTGTCCATGCCGGGCCGTGCACGTCGCCGTAGTAGAGCAGGCTCTTGCCAAGCGCCATGGCAGTGGACTCGCGGTGGTCGGTGGTGAGCAGCAGTTGGCCGAGGTACTGGCGACGTGCGTTTTCGAAGCGCGTGGCGGAAAGGGGCGCCGAGGCGAGGGCTTCCAACTCCCGGAGTATAAGCCGTTTGCATCTTCCGACATGCTCTCTGTCGGAACCGAAATATATCATCATCGAGCCGCAGTTGCTCATCAGCGATACGGAACTGTCAACGGTATATACGTAGCCGCGCTTTTCGCGCAACTCCTGGTTTAGGCGCGAGTTCATGCACGGTCCGCCCAGATAGTTGTTGAGCAGGAAGAGGGGGAACCGCCGCGGGTCGGTGCGGCTGAAAGTGCGTGCGCCCACGATGGTGTGGGCCTGGAAACCGTTGCGGTCGTTGACCTTCGAGAATGGCTGCACCATGGCGGGGATTTCGCGGACGCGGGGTTTGGCATAAAGGTGCATCTTGCCGAAATAACGGCGGCAGAGACGCTCGATGACCGCCGGCCGCGACGGGTCGGAAATGTAGAGCGTCATGTTGTCGGGACAGTAAAAATCCTCGATGAAACCGCGGCAATCCGCCCCCGTGAGGCGGTGCACGCTGTCGATGTCGCCGAGGATATTGTGTGCCATGCCGCTGCCGGAATAGATGTTCTCCTCAAACTCGTCGTAGACCGAATCCGCAGGGGAATCGAGGTAGGACTTTATCTCTTCGCATACCACTTCGCGCTCCTTCTCCAGCTCGTCCGCGGGGAAGACGGAATACATCACGAGGTCGGCGAGCAGCTCGAGGGCGCGGGCCGGTTCGCCGGCGGGAGCGGCGGTGTAAACCACAGTTTCCTCTTTCGAGGTGTAGGCGTTGAGTTCGCCGCCGACGCTCTCCATGCGGTTTGAGATATGCCACGAGGAGCGGTGGCGCGTTCCCTTGAATATGGTGTGCTCCACGAAATGGGCGAGGCCCTGGTGGCGTGCGTCTTCGTCTCGGCTGCCGGCGTTGACCACGATGCCGCAGTATGCCACGCCGCCCGGGGCGCGGCGGTGAACGCAACGCAGCCCGTTGTCGAGGGTGAAGAGGGTTATTTCATCTGTCTGTGATAAGATCCTGATGTCCATGGCGTTAATATTCAGAATGAAAGGAAGGAAAGAAGCCGGATTCCGGACGAGGACGGCCCAAGGCAAGTGCTCCCGTGCCCGAAACAAGCACGCAAAATTAGTGAAAATCCCCCAAATTGCAAAACCCGCAGGTGAACAAACCGTAAACTAAACTGCGGAAACAAGTCTGCCCAGATGTGATTGATGTCGTCAAGGATTTGTATTTGGGTTTATGGGGTTGCTGGAAAAGTAATCGGCACGCGTCTTTCTCAAGAGGCGTGCCGATTATGCGAATCAAAATTTGTTCTACAAACCTAACATAAACGATTTTTTAGTCCAAATTGTTACCCTTACTAACCTATGATAAAATCTCTAATTGCTTTTGTTTTTCAGATTTTCAACCTATTTATTTTTATCTGTATCGGCCTCTTGCGGGGCCGTTGGAAGTTCAGTTTTTTCGTCTTTCGACATTGCAAAATTACAACGCGGCGAGGCTTCCTGCAAGTGATAAAGCCACAATATGGTTAAAATACAAACTTATTTAACACTATGCTATTGAAAATCAGTAAATCAGAATTTTCAAATATAAATGATTTACAAGCTATATATAAGCCTCCCGACACCCTGAAAATGCTTCCCTCCGGACATTCAGGATTCTTGTTCGGCCTGGAAATCCACAACCTGCTGCTCGAAGTGTTCGCGGTCGATGGCCTTGTTGCGCATCCGGTTGCGGTAGGTGTAGACGGTGTTGACCGAGTAGTTGAGTACCTGCGCTATGCGGGTGCTCTCCGTGATGCCGAGTTTCACCAGCGCGTAGATTCGCAGCTCGAGGGGCAGTCCCTTCTTCGACATCTCCGTGGGAAACCGTTCTTCGGGACGGAGCAAAAGGTTGATTTGCTCGATGAAATCGGGGAAAATCTCCACGAAAGTGCGGTCGAAGTATTTGAATATTTCATCCTCCTTATCCTCGGTATAACGGCCGCTTTTCAGCAGTTTGACGAGCTGGTCGGTCTGTCCGGAGGAGATTTTGCGTTGCACGAGCTGCTCCAGGGAGTTCAGTTTATGGTAATAGGTCGAACAGAGTGCCAGGAAGTTGGCTATATGCCTCTTCTGCGCCTGGGAAAGTTCGCGGAGCTTGCGTGCGTTTTCCTTGCCGCGCTTGGACTGCATAAGGATATAGAAGAACATACCGCCGAGAATGAACAGGGCCAGGGCGAGGATTACGAAGTAGATGATGAGCATATCGTGGCTGGTCTTGCTTTCGGCACGGTATGCGTCGTCGATGAGCGGGAGCATCGTTGCGATGTTGGCTGTGCGCATTCGCGCGTTGGCGTCGTTGGCCTGCCCCATAGCGAAGTTGATGTATCCGAACGCCTTGTTCAGTTCGCCCTGGGCATAGAGCCAGTTGGCGAGGTTGAAGAGCGCGAGACCTTCGCGCACGCTCTGGCGCACGTTGGCCTGTGCCGCCTTGGCCATATATGCGGCGTATGAGCGCTCGTCGTCCAAATTCTTGTAAACCAGCGCCATCTGGTAGGCTGCCATGCCGTAGATGTTGGAATTGGGGTCGACGCTTTTCATAAGTGCCTCGAGTTTACGCTTGGCCTTCTGGTTGTCGCCGCTCACCACGAGACGTTCGGCCACCAGGAAACTGCGGAATGCATCACGCTCCGGCAGGTGGCGGATCAGGGAGTCGTCGTAGGCCATGGCCTGTCGTGCGAATTTTTGCGACAGGTCGTAGTTGCGCTGTGTGTAGAGTTGCAGCGTTGAATAGAGGTTGCGGCCGGCTTCCCAGTATGCGAGGCGCGACTGAGGGGATAGGTTTCCTTCGGTAATATCGAGGAACTCCCGCTCCGCGAGGTTGAAAATACCGGCCGAAGTGAGGGCGTTGACGCGCGATAGATGTGCAAGAGTGACAACGGAATCCACGCCGCTCTGCCGCGCGTTGGAGATTGCCACGTCGGCGATGTTTATGGCCGAATCGGCGTCGAGGAAACGCACCTGGTTGGCCAGTTCGGCGTAAGCCAACCCGCGCTGCGCCGGGTCCCGAAGGCGCGAGGCTCGCGTCTCCATGTCGCGGAGCTGCGTTTTGGTATGGGTATAATATGTGTCGCTGGCCGCGATTGCTGCGTCGAGCTGATGCAACTCCTGCTCTGGAATATACTTGCTGTCATGTCCGTCGCTGCCAGAGCAGGCCGCGAGTCCGGCGAGCAGCAAAAGTACAGCCGCCAAAAGAGGGAAAGACTTTGTCAGGTTCATGGTCGGAAAAGGTTGCAGGGGGGGAGCCGTGTCGCGCCGGCAGGTTCCCCTCCAAAGGTTGAAAATCCGAACGCTAAGTTAGCACAAAAATCCGAAACTGCCAAATCCGCGCCCTTACTCTAAATAAATTTCCCGGGTGCGGCCCGTACCGTTGTTGTCCGGTATTATGGTTTTGGATGCAGGTTCGCTTGTTGTCTCTTTCTTGCGACATGAAATTAATAGTGCCGTGAGACTGAATTTGAAAACATTTTGAAAAAATGCTGGTGCTGGGCGGGAATGTGACGAATTTTTAGTAACTTTGCAATCCTTATTGGCGGGTGTACCCCCCCGGAAGACGTGTGCGCCCGGTTTTTGGCGGCTTTTGGAGGTTTTGTGACGAATCTTCGGAGTTGTTTTAAGTATTGTTTGACATAGATAAAAAGGATATAGGATGAAGCATCTTGACATTCTGAAAAGAAACATAAAGAAGTTTGCCGTTGGCGCCACTGTGTTTGCGGCATTGGTGGTTCCTGCGTTGAAGTGTTACGGCGTTACGCCGGATGAGATGGAACGCGCGCGTGCTGTGGCAGCGTGTGTCTACATCCGTTATGTGGACGACGGCTCCGGCTACCTCGACGGGTTCAAGCCCAAGAGCATGGGCGACGTGCGCGAAAAGGTCAAAGGGCACGAGAAGGACGAGAGTCTCCTTCAGGAGTTCATGGGCGCTCCGGTGGCCAATGACTTCGACCAGTGGGACAAGGAGAAATTCGTGAATTACTGGAGCGGCGAGTTCTTCAAAAACAGTGGCCTGAGCGACCGCAATTCGTCGATGCGCAATGACCGTATCCGCGCACGCGTCAGCACCATGGACGTTACGGCGCCGGCTCCCAAGGAGGAGGAGCGTCAGAAACCGCAACAGCCCGAGCAGGTGCAACAGCCCGCCGAACCTTCGGATGTGACGAATGTCCCGATAGCTACGGGAGATTCGGCAATGGTGCGGGATGACATGCGGAAGGACAGCGAAGCCGACAAGGGTAGCGGTACCAACTGGACTCTGATTATCCTCTTGGTGGTGCTCCTTGCTGTCGTCATTGCGCTTGTCGCTTATGGCGTGAAGGTGATGAAGGGGGGCAACCCTCAGAACAATAATGACAATCAGCCGACACCTCAGCCGCAGCCTCGCCAGCCCGAGCCGCAGCAGGCTTATGCCGCACAGAGCGCTACGGTGTATCCGGCACAGGACAGCGCCAACGAGATGCTTCGGCGCCAGTTGGCCGAGAGCCGCCGCAACGAGAGTTCCGTGCGCGAGCATAACAAGATATTGAGCGACCGCGTGCGTTCGCTGGAGGACGAGGTTTCGCTCCTTCGCCGCGAGATTGGGGAACTGCGCGAGCAGGCCAACCGCACGCAGATTCTGGAGCCGGCCGACACGGTGACTGTCGTTGAGGAACCGGTGTTAGAGCCGGAACCGCTGCCGCGCCAGCCGTTCGTTGAGCCGGAGCGTATCGTGGAGGAACAGCCGCGCCAACGCATTTATCTTGGCCGCGCCAACCGCCAGCGCATCTTCCTGCGCGCCGACCGCCAGTTCGTGCCCGGAAAGAGCATCTACCGCCTGACTACGGGCAACGAGCTTACCGGCTCGTTCGTGGTGGACAGCAACCCGAGCATCGTTGCGTGGGTTTCCCTCGACCCGATGACGGCTCTTGGCGGTGCTTGCGAAGTGCCGACGTTCGCTGTTCCGGGGGGCATCAAACGCATTGTCACCGACTCGCCGGGAACGGCCATTTTCGAGGATGGTTGCTGGAAAGTGCTTCGTCCGGCAGCTGTGCATCTTGAATGATTTTTTTCTGCCGCCGCTCAGGCGCGCTAAAAATATTTTTAAGATTCGCGGAGCGCGTATTCGCAGCGCTCCGCGAATCTTTTTTATACGTACACTCGGGAGCTTATAAGAGTTATAGGAATATATAAGAATTATAGGCCCGGTATGCCCAAAAGACCCGATAAGGCGTTTGGGAGTAGCGGGGTGGTGTGAGAGGTGAATTTCGGGCGCAGAAATATGCGTATATCATCAGGAAAGATTTAAATCAGGCAGTTAGAACGTAAAATTTAGTTAAATTATAGTTAAATTATTGAAAAACTCTTTGTCATAGTTGAAATTCTTTATACCTTTGGACGTTAAAATCAGCAAACTAAACTAACACGCCGGGAAACCATGTCCCACTGTCATAAACCCGGTCCAGTATTATTGAAACGCACACTCAACGGCCCAAGCCGTAGAAAGGGCGCAACCGTAACCCGAAATTATCTATGGTAAAAACATTACTGAAATGCGCCGACCTTCAGACGCTGCCCGTCGGCATAGCGTCGGTGCTTGCGGGAGCCGCCGCGGCTGCCGTCAACGGAAACTTCGAGTGGCTCACAGTATCTGTGTGCCTGCTCTTCATAGTCTGCTTCCAGATTACCGCCAATATTGTGCACCGCTATTCGGTAGTGCTGCAGCATTCGGGTGAACATGTGGAGGAGTACATACAGTATTCGCAACGCGAGATGCAGTTCCCTCTCAAGAAGGTGTTCCACGAAGGCATTGGCGTAATGGGAATGCTCACCATAATTTTCTCGTTGATAATCTTCCAGATGGGGTTGGGGCAATGGTGGATGTTCTTAGTGGCAGTAGTGACTGTGTTGGCGCTGTATCTCAACAGTTTCGGCGTATATCCGCTGTCTAAGACGCCGATGAACTATGTGCTGACGTTCCTCTTCTTCGGTCCGGTGGCGGTAGTCAGCGTCACCTATCTCCAGGCGCGTTACCATGCTGTGGACGCCCTGACGTGGCGCGACCTTGGCCCTGGCGTTTTCTGCGGCATAGTGGCAGGTATCTTCGCCGGGAACAGTGTGCTGGTGTACAACGCGCTGAATATCGAAAAAGACCGCCACTTCGGCAAGCATACCCTGGCCACGATTTTCGGCCTTAAAGGGACGCAACTGTTCCTGACTCTGGCGAGCGTGCTGGCAGTAGGCGCGGCGGCATTCGGTTCCGTGCTGTTCATGAAGAGCATCTGGTGGATTCCCACGCTTATAGTGGCGGGGGGCGCCGGAGTGAATGTTTGGGTGGCCTGTAGGCTCGGCGCCTCATCGCTGGAGGACTATCCTCGCCTTACGGCATGGATAAACTGGACTTCGCTGGCCATACATCTGGTGTTCGTAATCATCTTCCTTGCATGCGGAGCCCCGGATACCCGCGGTATAGACTATCTTTGAGACTCATCTGAACAGGCATAGCGGGGCCGGGGCGGAAGCTCCGGCTCCCGGTTTATATGATGCTGCGGAAGAGGGCAATGTAGCGTTCTGCCACCGAGGTTGCCGAGAAGCGGTCGATGACGCTGCGGCGCATGGCGGCGACAATCTCCGGCGAGAGGTGACGCGCGGCCCACACTATGCCGTCGGCCAGGTTGCGGGCCGCTGTATCCGCGTCATCGCTGAAACGGGCTATGTATCCGGTTTCGAGATGGTCCACGATGTCAGCCTGGCCCCCGCGGTCGAAGCTCACCGGCACGCAACCGTAGGCCTGACCCTCTACCAAGGTGCCGGGCAACGTCTCGTAGTGAGACGAGGAGACCACGATGTCGCCGTCGCGGTAAACCTCGCGCAGACGTTCCGCCGACGTTATCATCCCGAGATGCCGGTGCGGGATAGCCACGCCGTCAAGGGCGTGCGGATCCTTGGCGTTGCCGTAGGTGACGAGGCGGAAGGGAAGGCAGGTGTCGCGTAGCAATTCAGTGGCCCTCAGTAAGATAGGAAGGCCTTTTATGGGGTCGTCGAGTCGGGCGGCGCCCATGACGATGGTGATGTTGCCGTCAGGGTTATGGCGCGGCGCCGCTTGCGACGGGTCGAGCGGAAAAGCGTTGGGAATTACCGACAGCGACGCGTCGCGCAGCAGCGAAGACTCGCGTGCCTTCTGTTCAAGCCACCGGCTCACCGCCACGTAACGGATGTCGGCGCGGGCGTTCATGGCAGCCTTTTCGGCGTGTACTTTATATGAGATGTCGTGTCCGGAGGCGCGGCTTCCGAGCAAAGGGCAGTCGCCGCACCCGGCCGTGAAGCGGCGGCATGTGCCGGCATGGTGGCAGATACCCGTCATGCACCACATGTCGTGCATCGTCCAGACTATCGGCTTTCCCATCGCGGCGATTTTCTCGACACCTTGCAGGGAAAGCAACCCCTGGTTCACCCAGTTGAGGCACACCACGTCGGCGTCCCTCACCCACGGATGGCGCCACAGCGGCAACCCGGTGTCGGCAGTGTCAATCTTGAAGAGGTTCTCGCGCTTGTATCCCAAAGCGCGGAAGATGCGCAGCCGCTCCAGCAGGAAAGGGCGGCGTATGTGCGACGGGGAGGCGGCCCGCATTACGAAGGGAGAATCGTGCAACTTTTCGGCCACGAGCATACGCGCGTCCACGCCGGCGTCGCGCAACGCCCCGAGCAGACGGTACGACACCATGGCGGCGCCCCCGGTGAAGTCCGACTTGTTGACGAGGGTTACTCTCAGCGGCTTCATCGGCGTGTCCAGGTTTCAAAGCGGTAACACAGGCCGTTTTTTGTTGCGAAAGTCTCCGATGCTTCGTCGAGGCGCCACTCCCCGGGGTCGAGTGCGGGGAAGAAAGTGTCGGATTCCGGGCATTCGCTCTCAATGCGTGTGAGATACACCTGGTCGGCGAAGGGGAGTGCCTGGCGGTACACCTGTCCGCCGCCGATGATGAAGACATCCCCCTCGGTACGGGCGGCCTCCAGGGCGTCGGCCAGCGAGCAGAACACTTCGGCGCCGACGGCCGGTAACGCCGGATTGGAACTCAGCACCATGTTGCGGCGTCCGGGGAGCGCCCCGTTTGGCAGCGAGAGCCACGTCTTGCGCCCCATGATTACGGCGGCGCCCATCGTAAGCGCCTTGAAGCGGCGCAGGTCGGCCGAGATGTGCCACACCAGGTCGCCGTCGCGGCCGATGGCATTGTCGCTGCCGGCCGCCACTATGATGCTGACCCCCGGGCGGCGCACCGTGGCGCTGCGCTCGTCCTTCGGCTCGATGAGTTCTATCTGTTGCCGGCGGCTGCTCTCCGCCACCGCCTCGTTGTTCGGTAAATTATAAGCAATCATATCTTGAAATGTTGATTGGTACGCAAAGTTAATAAACTTCGCAAAAATATCCTATTTGACGATGAAAAAGAGCGTCCGCCAAAGCGGTGTAATCCCGTTTTCCGTAAGAGAACCGGACGGTTTTGAGGCATGACGCCGAGAAATTGTCGATATATTCCCCCACTTTCGGCTCGATGAGGGAAAAAGCGCGTTTCATTTTCCATGACTGTTCAAGATTCTCAGAATCCACAAGAATGAGGTAAATCCGGTTTTCGGCACCAAAACGCATCTCTCCTTGATTCCGTATACCATTCATGGTTGACTTCTTGCAGGAAACGGTCAAGCATGGAGACGCTGTCTTCCCTGTGTAACAGAATGTCGAAAAGTTCGATGTTCCGGTCTGCCACTTTTGAGGTCGAGAGGGTTATGTCATACGCTTTGCAGAACTGTTTTATTTGACGGGCACGACAGATGGCGCGTACTTTTAGCCAAAGCAGAGCTGTGGGGTTGTTGTTGAAAGCGTACAGGTTTTGGTCGCGGAATTCTTTATCCCATTTTTCAAATGTGTTCATGGTCAGTGGGTTTTAGGACTGCAAATTATCAATATCTCGCTGCTTCCGGCCACGCTGCCTTTCTCGCCGCGGCCTCGGCTATATAGCTTTTTCTCTACCCGGACATCGCGGTATGGACTTATTAGCTCCACAAGGATGTCGATGGAGGGATAACTGCGGTCGTTGTAGCTTATCAGCCAATAAGGGATATGTGCGGAACGCGAGAACAGTTCTCTGAAGCTGTCCACTATCTCCTTTTTTGTCTCGAAACCACTGTGTTTCTTGGGACGATATCGCTTCGTGCCGTTTACGAATTGTTTGTCTTTCCAATACATTGTGAAGGTTTCCAGCAGGTGGTAAAATCCCTGATAATCGGCGTGGCTGTCGCAATATGGCGGATCGAAGTAAGCCAAGTCGACATTTGAAAGCGTTGGGAGCAAATCGAGGATGTCCTCGTTTCGGGAGATGCAGATTTCGCCGTTGTCGAATACAGCCTGGTTGTATTCTCCTACAAGTTCAAGGAAAATGTCTTTGATAGGACGTATCAGGCTGCGGTTCCGCTTGACGCGCTGCGGGTCGGCGGCATAAACCAGTGCCTGCGTGTGCGCGAAATGCCCCATAGTCACTTTCCGCGTCATGGCGCGGTTGATGGTGGCGAATGCCAGAGCCTGTTTGTATTCGTTGCCGAGGCGCCCGATATTGCTCCGGAACGAATCGAGGAAAGCCGCCTCTTCTCGGACGAAAAAAAGGTCGGTGAAGAGTTTCTCCATAAGGTCATATCGCTCCGGCTCGGTATTTTTGGAAAAAAGGATGCGGATGTCATCCGGAGTCAGTATGTCATGCTTGTTTTCTATCAATGCTTTTCCTATCTCGCTGTTGAATTTCAGGAAGTCGTTGGTGATTACCGACTTGCCCATTTTCTTGCAGAGGAAACCGATGGACTGCGAGCCACTGAAAGCATCCAGTATCACCCTTGCATCTTCGGGAATAAAGCCGGCAATCCAGTCGCCGTGGATATACTTTGCCCCGAGATATTGCGTTTGGGGGAATTTGATATCCATGAAGTCTATCTCGCTGAAAAGAGAACATTGTGTTGCCTGCATATATTCCATGTTTTCAAACTGTCAGGGGTTATTCCGGTTTTTGGCGTCGCGGGGCTACGCGGTCCGGATGCTGCTTCAGGAAGGCTTCCCAGGAGGAGGCGCCCTTTTTCAGCTGCGCGGGTTTCGCGCTCTCGTAGAAATGTGTCACGGCTGCGCCCAGGGCGTCGGTGGCGTCGAAGAGGTGCGGCATCTTCTCGTCGGGAATCGAGAGGAGGTGCTTCAGCATGGTGGCCACGCGCTGCTTGTCGGCCGAGCCGGAGCCGGTGACGCTCTGCTTGATGGTGAGCGGGGCGTATTCGGCTATGGGGATGTCGCGCGCTATGGCGGCGGCGATTGCCACTCCCTGTGCGCGGCCCAGTTTCAGCATCGACTGCACGTTCTTGCCGAAGAATGGCGCCTCGATGGCCAGCTCGTCGGGCAGGAACTCCTTGATAAGACCGCTCACGCGCTCGTAGATGCGGCTCAGGCGCAGGTAATGGCTCTCGAACTTCGAGAGCTTGATGACCCCCATCACGATGAGTTCCGGCCGCTTGCCGTTGACGCCCAGCATGGCGTAGCCCATCACGTTGGTACCCGGGTCAATGCCCATTATGATGCGTTCATATTGCTTGGCAAGGGGCATCTTCTCAGGATATTTTGCGCATTGAGATAATGGAGGGCATCACGTATGCGCGCTGGCCGAACTTCTTGGAGAAGGCGCCGGCCAGGGCGGCGAAATGTGTGTTGCCCCATGCCGTGGCGGCATCGCGGTCGTCAAACTCGAACTGTGCCGTCACCGAAGTCTCGTCGCGGCCGTAATCACCCATTCCGGAGACGGCCAGCACCTGAGCGACGGAAGCGTCAGTGCCGGTAAAAGAGGGACTGCGGCGCAGATGCTCCACGCGGCGTGTTATCCAATCCAGCTGCTGGGCCATCGTCCCGGCCTGCACCAGGAAAGTCATGTTGTAACAGTATTTCATAGAGGCGAATCTTTTCAAATCCGGCGAATGGAATCCGGCTAAGCGTTGTTGGTAAACGTGTGTGATAAAGCGGATTAAATCGCCGGGGGAGGGGATTAAAAAACGGCATGTCTATTTCTAAACACGCCGCCAAAACAAAATTATGAAAAACATTCAACGCTAATGTTGCTAACAACATTGTCGAGCCTCTTGTCGGATTCGAAC
>DKVK01000053.1:32411-53787 GCA_002491165.1 Porphyromonadaceae bacterium UBA7180 | reverse complement strand
GGCCAACTGAGCTAAAGAGGCAGGTGGGCAAGCTTACTACATCGCACTTAGCTCAACCCGTACCCTTGCTTCGGTCAAGACCTGGGGGATTAGGGGAGCAGAGTCGCGTAGGACTTACCCGCTGCAAAGTTACAACCTTTTTCCGTCCCCACCAAATTTTCCCTCTCTTTTTTTCAAATTTTAATATTTCCGGCGTTGTCCGCGATGCCGAATCCCAAAGAGTTTGCGGCGCAAGTATTTGATTGACAATTTAATCGAATATACAATGAGGACGACAAGAATCTCCGCGATGAAGAAAAGAGGTATCTCCCAGATTTTCATTATACTGTCGTAAGGGTGAGTCAGTTCAGCGTGTCCATGATGCGACCGTCCCGAGCGTGTAAGGAATGTAATATCTGTGCCAGAAAGCATATCAAAATTTGTCAAAACAATAAACAGGAGTGAGGCGGCAATTGCGGAGATTGTTACAATAAGAGACCATTTTATGTAAAATGGTGATAACAAGCATTTTTCTCTGAAATTGCGTTCTACGAGACAAATCGGGAATATAATCATTGAAGCGAATTCCGGGAATAGGAATAGCAAACCTGCAATCTCACTTAATGCGTATTCGATTATTCCGAGCGGTATTGCTAAAAGAAGTCCGGCAACAATGATTGCCTGCAATCTATTATGATGTACGAGATATGATGAAATTTTGCCTGCGGTTTTTCGTATTTTTGTTTTACAGACCAATGACAAGCCAAATAATACGCATAAAAACGTCAGGCCAAAAATGCCACAATAGTAATACGCCGGCAACATCCATTGCTCGTAGTCAGCCGCGCGGTCAGCAAAACCGGCAGCCGCAAAAGCCGTCGTCGGCAACAGCAAAAACGCCAAAACTAAATGGGCGGTGAGGGGATTATCGGGTTTCATGAAGGCGGGTTATAAATGTTTTGGTTGAACTTGTTTAAGTGTCTGCAAAGTTACATAATCCTCGGGAATCGACCAAGAATTATAGCATAAATTTTATTCTTAGATGTTGACGCGCGTCCGGCAAGTTAGGCGTAACTTCTTATAAACTAAAGGTTTCGGAATAGTGAAGTTTTTGCGGTCGAATTTTTCGACTGCAAAAAAGAGTGGTTAGCGTTTCCGAGTGAGTAGGGGTGTGGAAATAGGAGGAGCCGCCTGTTGGTGCGGCTCCGGGTTATTATGGGGATGGGTATTTCGGGATTGAATCGTCAGGATTTTTTGGCGCGGGGGCGGCGGGGCTTGGCGGGGGCTTCGTCCTGCGCTTTCATTATGGCGCGGACTTCGTCGGCAGTCAGCGACTTGGGGTCGGTGCCTTTGGGGATTTTGTAGTTGACGGCTTTCTTGGCGCCTTCGGGCTTGTAGGCGATGTAGGGGCCGTAACGGCCGTTCAGCACTTCGGCTTCCGGGAAGTCCTCGAAGGTCTTGATGTGTTTCTGGCTCTCCTGTAGCTGTTTGGCTTCGATGAGCTGGCGTGCCTGGTCGAGGGTGATGGTCTGCGGCGCCATGTCCTTGGGGATGGAGACGAAGAGGGAGCCGTATTTCACGTATGGGCCGAAGCGGCCGATGGCGGCGGTGACGGGTTTGCCGTCGAGTTCGCCGACGGTGCGCGGCAGCTCGAAGAGTTTGAGCGCTTGTTCGAGCGTCAGCGTGCGCATACTCTGGCCCGGCAGCAGCGAGGCGAAGGCTGGTTTCTCGCTGTCGGTGGCTTCGCCTATCTGCACCACGGGCCCGAAGCGGCCGATTTTTACAGACACCGGTTTGCCGCTCTTGGGGTCGGTGCCGAGCACGCGTTCACCCACTTTGTGGTCGGAGCGGGTGGCGTTTACTTCGGCGATAAGGGGATGGAAGTCGCCGTAGAAGTCTTTTATCTCCTTTTGCCAGCCGAGTTTTCCTTCCGATATTTCGTCGAATTTCTCCTCCACGCGGGCGGTAAAGTTGTAGTCGAGGATGTCGGGGAATTTTTCGGTCAGGAAGTCGTTGACCACCATGCCTACGTCGGTGGGGACGAGTCGTCCCTTGTCGCTGCCGGCTTTTTCGGTGAGGGTGGTGGTGACGATGTCCTGCCCGGGCGAGAGCACGAGCTGCGAATATAGGCGTTGCTCACCCTCGTTTTCGCCGCGTTTCACGTAGTCGCGGCTCTGTATGGTTGAGATTGTGGGAGCGTATGTGGAGGGTCGGCCGATGCCGAGTTCTTCCATTTTCTTGACGAGCGAAGCCTCGGTGTATCGTGCGGGGGCGAGGGTTCGCCGTTCGGTGGCGGTTATCTGCACGAAGTCGAGCATATCCCCTTCGTGGAGGGCCGGCAGACGTGTGGAGTCGGCCGAATCGGCGGAGGCGTAGACTTTCAGGAAGCCGTCAAAGACGGGCACTTCGCCCGAGGCCTCGAAGTATTCTCCGGCGAGCGGGGCGTGGAGTTGGCCGGGCTCAATGTCGATGTGAACGGAAGTCTTTTCGATTTCGGCGTCTGCCATCTGGCAGGCCAGCGTGCGGCGGCGTATCAGCTCGTAGAGGCGTTTCTCCTGCGCGGTACCTTCGATGGTGGCGTGGCTTATGTAGGTGGGGCGTATGGCCTCGTGTGCCTCCTGTGCGCCTTTCGACTTGGTGTGCCACTGGCGGGTATGGAGATATTGCTTGCCGAAGTCGGCCGAGATGGTGTCGGCTATATCTTTCAGGGCGAGGTTGGAGAGGTTCAGCGAGTCGGTACGCATGTAAGTGATGTGTCCCTTCTCGTAAAGTTCCTGCGCCACCATCATGGTCTGGCTGACGGACATCCCGAGCCGGCGGGAGGCTTCCTGCTGCAGTGTGGAGGTAGTGAAGGGGGGCATGGGGGAGCGTTTCACCGGCTTTGTCTCCACCTTGGAAACGCGGAACGTGGCGCCGCTGCACTGCTCCATGAAGCGGCGGGCGGTTTCGGCGTCGGGGAGGCGCTTGTTGAGTTCGGCCTTCACGCGGTCCTTGGCGCCTTGGCCTGCGAAGACAGCCGCAAGGCGGTAATATTGTTCGCTTTGGAAGGCGGCGATTTCCTTTTCGCGTTCGCAGATGAGGCGCACGGCCACCGACTGCACGCGTCCTGCCGAAAGTGCGGGCTTGATTTTTCGCCAGAGTACGGGGCTGAGCTCGAAGCCCACCATACGGTCGAGCACGCGGCGCGCCTGCTGGGCGTTGACACGGTCGATGTCTATGCCTCGGGGATTGGCTATTGCTGCCAGGATGGCGGGTTTCGTGATTTCGTGGAAGACGATGCGGCGTGTGTTTTCAGGTTTGAGACCCAGCACCTCGTACAGGTGCCAGGCTATGGCTTCTCCCTCGCGGTCTTCATCGGAAGCGAGCCATACCATGTCGGCCTGCGACGCCTCTTTCTTCAGACGGCGCACCAGCTCCTTCTTGTCTTCCGGAATCTCGTAGACCGGGGTGAAATCGTTATCGACATCAATGCTGAAGTCTTTCTTCCGCAGGTCGCGGATGTGGCCGTACGATGAGGTCACCGTATAGTCTTTGCCAAGAAACTTCTCGATGGTTTTTGCTTTCGCGGGCGACTCTACAATTACTAAATTTTTCATTTCCAAACTCCTGCGGCTGGCCCTGTGTGGGACCCGCGGCTGCCGGAGCAAATTTTTTTAGTTAATACTGTTATTTCAGACGAAATGCGTATGCACCGTGGCATACCTGCTCTACAACTTGACGCTTACGGGAGGTGAAAAGTTCACGGTCCGAGGGCGCAATATAAAGAGGTACGGGTGTGAAATTCGGCGCAAAGTTAGTAACTTTTTCAGATTCCGCAAAAATTTTTTTCAGACTGAGACTTCCCCCTTGATTGCGGGCCATGGGTCGTAGCCCTCCAGGCGGAAGTCTTCGTAGCGGAACGAGAAGATGTCCTTCACGTCCGGGTTGATAATCATCTTGGGGCGTGGGCGCGGTTCGCGGGTGAGCTGGAGATGTACCTGCTCCAGGTGGTTGGTGTAGATGTGCAGGTCGCCGAAGGTGTGGATGAACTCGCCGGGTTCGAGGCCGGTCACCTGCGCCATCATCATGGTCAGCAGCGCGTATGAGGCTATGTTGAAGGGGACGCCGAGGAAGGAGTCGGCGCTGCGCTGGTAGAGTTGCAGCGAGAGGCGCCCGTCGTTGACGTAGAACTGGAAGAAGGCGTGGCAGGGGGGGAGGTTCATCTTGTCGAGTTCGCCGGCGTTCCAGGCGCTCACAATTATGCGGCGCGAGTCGGGGTTGTGGCGTATGTCGTGGACGGCCTGCGCTATCTGGTCCACGTGTCCGCCGTCGGTCGTGGGCCATGAGCGCCACTGGTAGCCGTAGATGTGGCCGAGGTCGCCGTCGGGGCCGGCCCATTCGTTCCAGATGCGCACGCCCCTCTCCTGGAGGTATCGCACGTTGGTGTCGCCGCGCAGGAACCACAGCAGTTCGTGGATGATGCTCTTCAGGTGCACCTTCTTGGTGGTGACCAGCGGGAACCCTTCGCCCAGGTCGAAGCGTGTTTGGTATCCGAAGGTGGAGATGGTTCCGGTTCCGGTGCGGTCGTTCTTGCGGTGGCCGTTTTCGAGGATATGTCTCAGCAGGTCGAGGTATTGTTTCATTATCGTGTGGATGCTTTTTGAAATGTCAGCGCCCGGCACGCCCTACGCGGCGCGAGAGCGGCGTGGCCGGACGGTTGCGGTTGGATTGGTATCTTATGGCGTCGTTGGGGCATGCCGCCAGGCAGTCGAAGCAGAGCACGCAGCGCGAGTTGTCCACATATCGGCTCAGCACCTTGATGCAGCCGGCGCGGCATGTCTCCTCGCATTTGCCGCAGTTTACGCACAGGTCGGGATCTATCTCTATGTGCATCAGTTGGTAATTGTCCGGCAGCCCGAGTACCGTGCCGACGGGGCACACTGTGTTGCAGAAATCGCGGTCGGCGAACCATGCCCAGACGGCTATCGCGACGAGCGACACGATGCCGGCGACCACTCCCGTGGCGGTTCCTGTTCCGAGCCGTATCCATGTGGCCTGCGTGGCGTCGGCGTTCACGGCCGAGGCTATGTTAAGAAACATGTTCCACGGTTCCAGCAGGTAGGGCACCGCCAGGAAGCCGGAAATCAGGCACACTATATATATTATGAGCAGGTGGTAGCGCACGTTGCGGTGCGGGCGGTAGCGGCGCGGGCGGCGGCGTGGCGAAATTTTGCGGTGCAGGAAAATCACGCCGTCCTGAATTGCGCCCACGGGGCAGAAGGCGGCGCAATATGCACGGCCGAGCAGGAAGGTAGCCGCCAGCCAGAAGAGGATGGCGCCTATCGAAACGGCAATCATCGAAGGCACTATCTGCGTGTATGGCATCAGCGCGGCGGCGTGGTGCGCCGGCTTCGGGAAGCAGGCGTAGGCTATGGCCGCGGCAAGGAAGAGCAGCGTCAGGATGATTCTTATGGTCCGCAGGTTTTTCATCGGCGTGTGGCTCCGCGGGGCGAATGTACGCCGCGCCGAGACTTGTTTTCCTGTTTTTCTACTGTCTGCAAAATTAACGAACCTCGGCGGAATATGCAACTTTTCGGGGTTGAAAAATAAAAGTTCCGGCGTGGCGGGGGCTTTACGGTCTGACTGGGTCTCGGGGAGGTCGAAAAATCTTGTAATTTTTTTGGAGTTTAAATCGATGATTACCAATTGGTTGTAAGGAGAAAGTAAATTTTTTTGAAATTTTTCGGCGAAAAAATTTGGTGGGACCGGAAAAAGGTTGTAACTTTGCACTCGCAAACGGGAAGCAACGAGGTTGCAAACCAAGAAACCTCCCGGATGCAGACCCAGAAAGGTGCGGTAGTTCAGCCTGGTTAGAATACATGCCTGTCACGCATGGGGTCGCGGGTTCGAGTCCCGTCCGCACCGCCGAGGAGAGAGGAAAGAGCAATATGGTAAACTTCGGTTTCCTATTGCTCTTTTTTCGATTTATAAGCCTCCCGGCCTATGAGGCCATATATAACCCTTGTGATTATGAAAATTGTGATTATCAACGGCCCCAACCTCAAACTTACGGGACGCCGGAAACCGGAAATCTACGGTACCCGCTCCCTCGAAGAGGTAGCGTCGATGATTTCCGAAGAGGTGGAAGTGGAAAATCTCGTGGAGATTTGCACTAACTTCGAGGGGGACATCATCGAGGCCATCCACAAGCACGGCTTCGACCCGGAGACCGACGGCATCATCATAAACCCCGGCGCTCTGGCACATTACAGCTACGCAATAGCCGATGCCATAGAGGCCGTCCCCGCGCCGGTGGTGGAGGTGCACATTTCCAATATCGCCGCCCGCGAGCAGTTCCGCCGCACATCGGTCACCGCCGCGCAGTGTGTCGGCGTGATTTCCGGACTCGGCCTTTACGGCTACGTGGCGGCCGCTAAATTCATAGCACAACTGTGAGTGACCGCAACGACATAGAGCTGGAAAAAGAGCCGATGACCGAAGCGCTGGCGCGCTATGTGGAAGAGCACAGCGACCCGGAGCCGGAAGAACTCCACCGTCTGGGCCGCGAGGCTTGGCTGCATCTGCTCAATCCGCAGATGACGTCGGGCCACGTGCAGGGACGCCTACTGAAGATGCTGGTGCGCATGGCGAGGCCGCGCCGCGTGCTGGAACTCGGCACTTACGCCGCCTATTCCACCCTCGCCATGGCCGAAGGGCTCGACGACGGCGCCGAACTCCACACCATTGAAATCTCCGATGAGCTGGAAGACTTCATCCGCCGCCAGCTCAGCCTCTCTCCCCACGGCCATAAAGTGACGCCGCACTTCGGCGATGCCGCGGAAGTGCTTCCGCGACTCGGGTACGAGCCGTTCGACTTTGTCTTTATCGACGCCGACAAGCGCCAGTATGACGAATACTACCGGATGGTGTTGCCTATGGTGCGTCCCGGAGGCTTCATAGTGGCAGACAACACCTTGTGGTACGGCCATGTGGCCGACCCTGCGCGACGCGATGCGCAGACCGCCGGTGTGCGCCGTTTCAACGACCTTGTGGCCGCCGATTCCTCAGTGGAGAAAGTGATGCTCCCGCTGCGCGACGGCCTCACCCTCATTTATAAGAAAACTTAACCGCCTCCCGCGTGTTTTTATCTTAGATACATTATAAAAACAAAAAGACATGGAAGGAAAAAGACAAGCTAAAATAGCTCGCTATATTCAGAAAGAACTCAGTGAAATATTCCGCAAACAGACAGCCAAGCTCGGCGGTGTGCTCGTCACGGTCAGCGCCGTGCGCGTGACTCCCGACCTCAGTATCGCCAAGGCGTACCTGAGCATCTTCCCGCCCGAAAAGGCCGCCGAGATACTCGAGAACGTGCGCCGCCAGTCCAAGACGGTGCGCTACGACCTGGCGCAGGCCGTGCGCCAGACGCTGCGCAAATGCCCGGACCTTCAGTTCTATCCCGACGACTCGCTGGACTATATCGACAACATAGACCGGCTGCTGGCCGCCGACAAGAGCGCGCATCCTGCCGCACCCGATGGGGATGCCCCCGAAGCTGAATGATGAAAACGCCACTTTCGGCCGTCATAGCGCGGAGATACCTCTTCGCTCCCAAATCGCACAGCGCCGTCACGGCTATCTCGGTAACCGCAACCGTAGGTATAGCCGTGGCGACGGCTGCAATCGTGTGTGTGCTCTCGGTGTTCAACGGCTTCAAGTCGTTGCTCACCGAAAAACTCGACACCCTGGCTCCCGATGTCATCATCACTCCGGCTGCAGGGAAGACCTTCGCCGACACCGACTCATTGCTTGAGGTGGTGCGCGGTGTGAAAGGTGTGGCCATCGCCACGCCGACGGTCGCCGACAACGCGCTGCTCATCTGCGACGGCCGTGAAATGCCCGTGCTGCTGAAAGGTGTGGTCCCTGAGGATTATCGCCGCATCACCGCCATCGACACCATCACGCTCGAAGGGGGCCGCTTCGCCACGCGCGAGAAAGACACCGCCCCGAAGATGGTCTACGACTCCGACATAGGCGACTATGTAGAGCTTCCCGCCGCCCCCAAATATCTGGCAGACATAGCCATAGGCGTCTCCACGCGCCTTTATGCCTCGCCGCAGAACCCGGAGATGATTGTCTTCGCGCCACGCCGCCGAGGACACGTCAACACCGCGAACCCGTCGACCTCGTTCGTGCAGGATTCGCTGAAAGTGGCCGGCGTCTTCCAGGCCATGCAGAACGACTATGACGACAATTATGTAATCACCGACATAGAGCTGGCGCGCGACATCTTCCAGTACACCTCCGAGTGTACCGCCGTAGAGGTCAAGGGTGACGGCACCGTGCCGCTGGCCGCGCTGGCTGCCTCGTTGCAGCAGAAACTCGGCGACGGCAACGCCCTGGTGCGCGACCGTTTCCGCCAGCAGGCGCTTAATTTCCGCATGATTTCCATTGAAAAGTGGGTGTCGTTCCTCCTCCTTGCCTTCATTCTGGTGGTGGCCTCCTTCAACATCATCTCGTCGCTTTCGATGCTCATCCTCGATAAACAGGGCTCGCTCGGGACGCTCCATGCCCTCGGTTTGTCGAAACGGCGGATAGGCGCCATCTTCGCCTGGCAGAGTTTCTACGTCACCCTCATCGGCGCTACGGGCGGCGTGCTGCTCGGCGTGGCGCTGTGCCTGCTGCAACAGCACTTCGGACTGATAAAACTGGCCGGCGACCCCTCGACGCTCGTCGTGAAATCCTATCCCGTGAAGGTAATATTCACCGACCTCCTGGCCGTCTACGTGCCCGTGCTGATAATCGGCGCGGCTACGGCTCTCATCTCCTCGCGTTTCGCTCGCTCGCGCGTATCTTCCGCCCGCCTCTGAACCACTGTCGCCCCCTTTCCGTTTTTATAGCAGAAAACTATAAAAACGCACTGATATGTTGGAAGAATTGAAACAGAAAGTCGAGGAGTTCATGAACAGCGGCAAGGTACAATCCGCCATAAACACGGCTAAGGAAAAAGCGGAAGAGCTGAAAAACAATGAGAAGGTCCAGGCTGCCGTGAACAAGGTTAAGGAGAAAGCCGACGAGATAAAAAACAACGAGAAAGTCCAATCCGCCATGGCCAAAGCCAAGGAGCGATGGAACATAGAGAAAGACAACCTCTACTTGCAGAAAGCGGAGGCCAAGTTGCGGATGGACGAAGCCAAAGGGAAAGCCGAAGACTACATCCGCGAGAAGACCGACGGCAAAGGCATCCTCGGCTTCGGCAAAACCTCATCGAATTCAATGGAATAACCCGCACCGAAATCGCCTCGTCGAATAGTAGGATGTATCATGGTGTGTTTGTTAAAACATTGGCAATCAAAGATTTGGGCGAAATCAAGTAAATATATTTCGTCAGCGCCTCCGCCAATGAGGCGGATTTATCGTAACCCCACACACCGCCGGGCGTGTGGGGTTCATAGCGCAGAAGTATACAGGCCTCCGGAAAGGAGGCCGATTTCCGCGCAGATAGCAAACCGCGCAGCCAAGTGGGGCGAAGGCCCGCTCTTGCTTTGGCATCGGCCCGATTGACGTAGGCCGGGAGGCCTGCGCTTCATATATTTTCGCCCCAGCCGCTGTGTGGAGGACTCCGCTCACTAAGCCGCCGTGGCACGTTCTACATTTTGCTCAAACGGTGATTATTGGGCCGGAATCTGCGGATTAAGGAGATTTTGTATAAATTTGCGGCATGAAGACAAGTTTCTATTTCGTACTGTGGATTCTGGTGTATCCGCTGCTGGGTCTTTTTCACTCCCCGGTTATCGACCAAAACGCTTTCCTCATAGCGTTGCTGGCCATCTTCGGTCTGTCATACGTGTTGCGCCGCCCGCTGGCGCCGATGGTGATGTATGCCGTGCAGGAACGCGCCGTCATCCTCTCCGAGCACGTCTACCGGGACGACAAACAGTGGCTGGTCGGCTACTTCCGCCGCCGCTTTATCGTTTCGCTCATCGGGATGCTCTACTTTCTGGTGGCCTTCATCGCCATCCTGCTGCCGGGATTCCATAACATCGACTGGATAGCGGCCGCCATCTTCGGGCTGCTGCTCTTCTCCTACATACGCAACACAAGGATGTGCTCGGCGATGTTCGAAGCCGTGCGCAACGCCGGCGGCGATGGTGACATTCCCCTGTCACAGGCCGTCTCTCAACTGCTCGGCCCGGGCTACGACTACGGCGCCTACGCCGAAGCGCGCGGCTACCACACGTTCGGTCAACTGCTGCCCGAGCGCCCGAAGCACTACACCGCTTACCTCGTGGCCGGGATAGTCTTCGCCGTGCTGAGCGCGCTGTTCGGCCTCGTGACGGTGGGCATCACACTGCTCGTGGCCGGACGCGGCCTTTTCTTCCCCGGCGTGGAACTGCTCACCAACGTCTCGGTCAGTATCCTCTACGCCTCGCTGGCATTTTATTACGGCGTCACCGACCTGATAGACTGCATCCGCTCACTCCGTAATCATAACTGATACACTATAAACCAACCTATTATGAAACCTTTATTACGAATGACTTTAGTGGCGGCTGTCGCAATCCTCGCCACCGCGCCGTGGGCCGGAAACGGAGCCCAAGCCTCCACGCGTCAGCAACGCTTCAACTCCTTTATGGCCGGATGCAAGCGAATCCTCGATGCCAATCCCAACGAAGACTACCTGATGACCGATCTCAACGGCAATGGCTTTCCGGAGATGTGGATTTCCTACAATGTGGGTCGCCACGCCGACTACTGCTGGCACGTTTACCACAGCGTTGCCGGGCAGCCCAAGGAAGTATACAGTTGCCCGTTCGGTCCCATCGAGAACTACGGTAGTTTCGTGCTCGTGGGCGACAATGACGGAGACGCGCTGCGCTTGACCTACGACGGCAACCGCATCTTCTCCTCGTGGCTCTACGGCCAGAATGTAAGCTACGACGCCATCACCACCCGAGACCGCTCCCAGTTCTACTACTTCTACTAATTCCTACTCCCCCCCTCACAAAGCGAATCGCGCAGTCCCGGCCGCGCGATTCCTGTCTTTTTTTGACGGGAAGAAGATTTTTAGAAAAATTTTGTCACAAATGGGGGGTGAACCGTCTATGATATATATTGCCCTTATTGCCTTATGAATGTGAATAGATTAATTTATAGAATCATTGCCCTTGAAGTATGATACGATAATCGGGCCGGAAGGAATGGGATGCAGCAAGGGACAACAACAGCGTCTGTTGATAGCACGTGCCGTATATAAAAACCCGCGGTTCCTGTTTCTTGACGAAGCCACAAATTCTCTCGACGCCACAAACGAACGCGAAATTGTGGAAAGCCTCCAGGGTTATTTCAAAGGGCGGACAGTAGTAGTAGTTGCCCACAGACTTTCCACTGTATGCAATGCCGACAATATTGTAGTGCTTGACCATGGCCGTATAGTGGAGACCGGCGACCATAAATCATTGTGCGCACGGAAAGGATATTATTATTCCTTGATAAAAAATCAACTCGAATTAGGACAATAAAAGCAGACTGCGATGGATAATTCAATGCCGAAACATTCCCCTAAAATAAAGAAACTTCTGAATGAACATCCGAAAAAGCTACGGATTACCGGAGCAATATTGCTCTGCATCGTCCCGCTTGCCGTTATTGCTGTGTTGAGTATTTCCGAGGATGTCGGGGACAATGGCGATTCGCTGTTGGCCTCGTTGCTGAGGCTTCTTTCCGATTGAGCCGGTGGGCAACTGAAAAGTCCATTATCCGTAAGATCCCGTTTCCCGGTAGCATTTGCAAGAGAGTCGCGGTATATTTTTTGTTGCGTTCCGGCATTCAGGCGGGGTTGGCGAGCCATTGGGAGATGAGGTAGGCGGCGTCTTCGTTGCCGCGCTTTTCGGATTCGCGGAGGTAGCGGTCGGCGAGGTCTATGTCTTTCTCCACTCCTCTGCCCCAGCGGTATTGGTGGCTCAGTTTCAGGTAGGCGTCGCCGATTACGGCTTCCGGCACGTCTGGGAAGTCCCCTTCCACCAGTTTGCGGAAGTATACGGCCGAGAGTTCCTTGTTTTTCCCGGAGAAGAAGCCGGTGCCTTCGTAGGCGTCGGCGGCGAGGCGGTAGATGGCCTGTGGGACACCGGCGTCGGCGGCGCGGCGCAGCCACGAGGCGCCTTCCCCGGTGTTGCCTTCGCGTCTCAGGCATACGGCCAGGAAATATTGGGCGCGGGGATGGCCGGCATCGGCGGCATGGCGGAATGCCTGTTCGGCGTTCTTATAGTCCATGGGGAGGCCTCCGGCGCCCATCATGGAGGCGGCGCCGATGTTGCACCATGCCTCGGGGTCGTTCTGCTCGCGGGCGCGGCGTATTTCCTCCTGCATCTGCTCCGGGGTCACGCGCCCTGCGGCGAAAGCCGGCGTCCCGCACGGGAACGCCAGCAATATCATCGCTGCAGCGAAAATACGGATTATTCTCCCCATAGCAGGCTCATGAGGTCTTGTTGAAGGGTGAGGCCGTCGCGCTCGATGTCTTGCTGCACGCTGCCGGTCACCATATCCTGCACCTTGTCGGTGCTGAGGGCCATGACCACCCATACCTCGAAGTTCTTGCCGTTCTCGCGGTAAATTTCCTGCACCATGATGGGGCGGATGCTGCGCGAGATGCTCTGCGAGGAGTTGCGCAGATACGACTCGATGGCCTTCTTGGTGCCCCCGTCGAGGGTGCGGTCGGTGGTCACGGCGGTGATGGCCGCGTCGATGACGTCTTCGCTTATCTTGGTCAGTATCTGCTGTTTGGCCGAGAAGATAGCGGCTTCCTTGGCGCTGTTGTAGCTGTCGGTGGTCCAGCGGGCGTCGCCCATTACGTAGAGAGGATATCCTTCGCTGTCCTTCAGGGCGCTGTAGGTCTGGCCCTCGAACACCTGGCGCGCGACGGGCAGGGCCGTCGGGGCGGTTTTCCAACCCTCTTTTTCAAGGGCTTTGGCCGTCTGTCGGCAATCTTTGGGAATCTCTTCGTCCAGGAGGTTGCGTGCTTCGCGGCGTTGCTGTTCGCGAATGCGGCGGCCGTTCCCGTCGGCCGAGGCCGTTGCGGCGGTGCCTGCGAGCAGCAGGGCGGCCAGCGCCATGGTGAGGTATCTTTTCAGTTTCATGTTTCCGGTTGTTTTGATTCTGGTGCAAAGTTAAGGCGCAAATGCCGGATTCCCAACAAAAAAGATGGCTTTTTTGACGAACGGCGGAGTTTTTATGACGAATCAGTCTTCTACCTCGACGATGCGCTTCACCTCGTCGACGCCGTTGATGGCGGCGATGTGGCTGATGATGTGCTCCAGCTCCTTGTATGAATGGACGGAAAGGGCTATGTGGCAGGTCACGATGCCGTCGGCCGTCTCGGTGTCGAACGAATGCATGGAGAGGGCCAGGCGGTCGGTGATGCAGCTCACCAGGTCTATGAAGAGGTGGTATCGGTCCACGGCGCGTACGGAAATTTTGACGGGATAGAGCGTGTCGTCGGGATGGAAGTCCACCGATTTTATGTTGTCTCCGTACTGGGAGGCGAGGCGGATGGCCACGCGGCAGTCGCGCTTGTGCACATTTATCTGGAAATCACCTTTTTCGCTGTATCCGATGACCTCCTCGCCCGGGAGCGGACGGCACACGGGGCAGCGTCGGTAGGGGGACTTGCGTCGGTGGTCGAGGTATTCCCCGATTTCGCGGCGAGCCTTGTAGGTGACGCAATGGTTGAGCCAGTCGGGGTTGGGATGCACGTCGCGGCTGGTGAAGATCTCCACTATGTCGCCGCGGTGGAGCGGTGTCTTGATGGAGGCCAGTTGCGTGTTGATGCGGGCGTAATGGGCGTGGCGCCCCAGGTCGGGGCTTATCTCGTAGGCGAAGTCGATGACGGTGGAGCGCTGCGGGAGCACCACGTCGCGCCCTTTCGGGGAGAAGACCAGGATGTCGTCGTTATAGAAGGATGCCGCCATGCTTTCCATGAAGGTGTTGGCGTCGGGGTGGTTGCGGCGTATGTCGCTGAGCAGCACGCGGAATTTTTCCATCCAGGAATTGAAGTCGGCGCTTGAGCGGTCGGTGAGCAGTATGCCGTACTGCGACTCGCGCATCATCCTTTCGGAGCTGATGTGCACCTCCTGCCAGCGGCCGAAGTCGGCCAGCAGTTTGAGGTGGAAACTCTGGTATCCGTTCTCCTTGGGCGAGTCGATGTAATTGACGATTCCGCCGGGCTTTTCGCGGAAACGGTCGGTGAGCAGGGAATAGATTTTCAGGGTCATCTCCTTCTCGGTCATGCCCTCGGGAGCGTCGAACACCACTTCGGTGAAGTGGCGGTATTTCAGATGGTTGAAGTCGTCGCCGCTCTTGAGCATCTTGCGCCACAGCGAGTATGGGCGCCGGTAGTCGGTGAAGACGCGGGCCACTATGCCGTGGCTGCGGAGCTGGTCGTGGATCTGTTCGCGGAAGCGTGCCAGACGCCCGCTCTGGAACTGGCGGTCGGCCTCAATCTGCTCCGTCAGCTCGGCATACTCGTGGGGGCAGCGGTAGCGCAGTGAGAGGTTCTCGAGTTCCGATTTTATGTTGTAGAGGCCGAGGCGCGTGGCCAGCGGGGCGTAGAAATAGTCGGTTTCGCCGGCTATTTTCATCTGCTTCTCGGCCGGCATGGAGGCCAGTGTGCGCATGTTGTGGAGGCGGTCCGAGAGTTTCACCAGGATGGCGCGGATGTCGTGGCCCATGGCGTCGAGCATCTGTTTGAAGTTGTCGAGCTGCTTCGACATCTCGTAGTGCTCCTTCTTCTGCTTGGTGACGGCGCCGACAAGGAACGCCACATCCGGACCGAACGTGCGGCTTATCTCCTCCACCGAGTGCGGGGTGTCCTCCACCACGTCGTGCAGGAAAGCGGCGATAACGGAGTTAACGTCGAGGTGCAGCTCCTCGGCGGCGATTTTCGCCACTGCGAGGGGATGGAAAATGTAGGGTTCGCCGGTTTTGCGCCGTTGCGGGGCATGGGCCTCGCGGGCCATCTCGAAGGCCTGGCGCAGACGGCGCATGTCGGCGCTGCCTGTGCGCGACGACATGATGCGCATCACCTCTTCGGCGCGGTCCTCTATCTCTTGGGTATAATCTCGCTGGTCGCTGCTCTCTTTCTGCATCTCGAATAGAAATAAGTTGTTTAAGTTTAGCAAGCTCAACTTAAAGTTAATCGGTTTAAGAGTTTAGTATATCTGATACCGCACGGAGGATTATCCGGCGGCTAAACTAATAAACGCCGGATTTCCGGGATACGGGTCATGCCGGACGGCGACCGATGTTGCGGAACTGACGGATGCAAAGGTAACAAATATCCCCGGTTCCCGCAAATAATTCTCCAAGTTTCTAAAAGTTTTGAGAATTATGAAGCAAATAAAGTATAGTAGGCACGTAAGTATATGTGCTCTTTATAAACCGAAGTTAAAGGCGTGTAATTCTAATAATATGCAGTTATCTGTATTGCGTAGCGCCTCCGCCAGGAGGCTCTGACGCAATTCAGGCAGCAGAAAAAAGCACATTTACTTACTTCTCCTACTTAATTAAGAAATTAGCTGATGTTAATAGCTTTTTTGACTTGCGATTATATTGTTAATATTAAATGTTAAAAACGTTAATTTTAGCACTTATTTGAAAATTTATCTATATATTTGCGAATCACTAACGAAAATTCCACGGAATTGAAGTCGAGTATAATTTACCCTCGGACTATCCTAAGGCCGGAATCCTAAGCATCCTCCGCCCGTGAACTAAACTCCTCGTCAATTCCATTAATAATAACAACCTTAAAAACATTAAGCTTATGAATAAACTGATACTAATTTTTTTAGTGTTTGTAAGCCTCACGGCGCAGGCTTACGAGCCGCTTATACGCGAAGACCGTGTATGGGAATATATTGAGCAGGAAGGGGTGGTGAACGGTTTCTTCGATGTCCGGTTGCAGCAATATGTATTTGACGGGACAACTGAAATCGGCACTATCCTTTACCATAATTTTGTCCGCATAGGAGTCTCCTCTTGGAGAGAAACCCTCATGGTAGATGACAGCGGTAATGTATACGTGGAATATTCTCAGGCAAAACCGTTTGTGCCCGAACATACGCTTATCGGATATATGCGTGAAGAGAATGGCAAGGTGTATTTCCGCAATCCTAATACCCGTGACTATATTATTCTTAATCCGACAACTTCCCATGTAGAGGAACAACCTGCTACTCTCCAGGAGGGAGAAGAAATTCTGCTGTACGACTTCTCGCTCAACGAAGGTGATTCGTTTTGGAAATTCATACAGCGCAATCCCGATTTCAGAGATTTGATTCCGGACTGCAAGATGCAGTTCAAAGTCAATGAAATATCTTCCGACGGGGACGGTAACCGTGAATTTGTCTGCGGTATGGATTTTAAAGATTACGTTCCCGATAAATATAGTGCACAGGAATACAATAGTATAAACTTCACATATAAAGAGGGAGTCGGCAATATAGGTAAAGGAGACATGATTGGTGCAGAAGAATTGCGGCTTACCAATGAAGTGCTGCCTTATAGAGTTTACCGCAACTTCAACAATCTATATGATCTGGAGGGGAACATCATCTATAAAGGTTTGAACGACAGTTTCCCGACAACGGGAATCAGCGATATAAATTCAGAAAAGCCGGAGCGCGACACCCGTATGTACGACCTTATGGGTCGGGAAATCCGCAATCCGCAGCGCGGCGCCATCTACATTCAGGACGGCGAAAAGCATATTGCACGATGAGTTTTGGTGATACCGACATAGAACGGGTGCCCGATGCGGAAACGTTTCGGGCATTCTTTTTCGGTGGTTATCGTGCTGCCGGTAACGGGCCGGAGGAGAATTTTCGGGTTCCGGACGAAAAAAAGTGCTGAAAAGTGCCGGAATGCCGTGAAAAACTTGTAATTTTGCAGTTTGAATATGATACGCAGAAAATTAGTGATTTTCGCCGCGGTCGGCTGCGTGCTGGCCGCGGGGCTTGTGGCGTGCGGAAACGGCAACCGTGAAACGGCCGATTCCGCCGCGGATTCTGCCAAGGTGACGCCGCCTCAGCCAAAGTTTCATGCCGACAACGACATAGCAATGGTGGTGCGTTCGCTGGTCGACGCCGTGGAGGTTGGCGAAAAGCTCGACTCTGCGGTTTATAACTACCGGGGTGTGCTCACCGACGGGCAGGGAAAACCCATTTATCTCGACACGGAGACGAATCCGGGCGTTTGGGAAGTTAAAGTGCTGTCGGCCGGGCGCGCCACGCTGTCGAACGTCAACGACGGCGACATGCGTGCCGACGAGTTGGCTAAGTATGTGGTGAGTTGTCTTCCCTTCGGCGACGAACGTCTGATACACGTACACGGCCGCGAGGGGAACTGCCGCGTCTACGCGCTGAAGAACGGCCGGCTCACCTTCACCGGCACCGCCCCCGAAGGACTGGAAGGGTGCCGCATAGAAATTGAGATCAGCGGCGAACAATAACCGTTTAAAAAGATTAAGACTATGAGACGCGAAAACGATTACCGCGAGAACAAGGTGCTCCTGCTCACCAACAAGGGGGCGGAAGCGCAGCCGCTGATGGAATTGCTGCTGAGCTCCGACCTTCGGCCGTACGTCTTCGGCACGCCGAAACGCAGTGACGTGAAAGTATGGATGAAATACGGCCATGTACGTGTGGGCGGCGTTGTTGCCACGCGCCACGACACCCCGGTGGCACCCGGCGAAGAGGTTGCCCTGAACCTTACGCGCCCCTGGCCGAGGCTCGCCCATCCGCGTCTGAAGATTGTGTACGAGGACGATGACATCATAGTGGTCAACAAAGGCTACGGCCTGCTGAGCGTGGGCACCGGCTCGGCCAAAAAGCTGGAAACCGCCTACGGGATTCTGAAGCGCTACGTGAAGCAGGACCATCCCTCGGAGAAGATATTCGTGGTGCACCGTCTGGACCGCGACACATCGGGCCTGATGCTCTTCGCCAAGAACATAGAGGCGCAGACGGCGCTGCAGCACAACTGGAACAACATGGTGCTGGACCGCACCTATACGGCGGTGCTTGAAGGCGTCATGCCGCAGGACAGCGGGGTTATCCGCACCGACCTGATGGAGACGTCGGCCTACGAGGTGTACTCCTCGCCGCGCAACGGCGAAGGACGGCCGGCGGTGACGCGCTACCGTGTGCGCGAACGCGGCCACCAGTACACGCTGGTCGACTTCTCGCTCGACACCGGGCGCAAGAACCAGATACGTGTGCATGCCCACGATCTCGGGTTCCCCATAGTGGGCGACCGGAAATACGGCGCCAAGGCCAGCCCGATACATCGCCTTGCGTTGCACGCCCGCACGTTGCGTTTCGCTCATCCGCGCACCCGCCGCGACATGAAATTTGAATTACCGGTCCCTTCGAAGTTCGTCGGGCTTGTAAGGTATTGAGATTATGGAAGATAACGATAATAGACGATATATGCCCCCCGGTCAGGGCGACGCTGCGGAAAGCTCCCGTGCCCCGCACGTCCCGGAACCGTCGGGGCACGAGCGCTTCATGCCGGGCTACCGCGAGCCGGCTCCGGCGCCGCAACCTGCCGACCCGGAGAAAAAGGCAACCAGGGAGCCGGAAATGCCACAGCCCAAGGAGGAGGGACGCAGGCCTTCGCCGCGCGACATAGCGGAAGAGGGTTTCAAGCGTATGATAGAACTCGCTTCCGACGACCGCAATGACGACGGCCTCCCCGGGCCGCCCGAAAGCGAGAAGGGCTCGCCGCTCGACCGCATCTCCAACTTCCTTTCATGGGTATTCGTGCCGCTGCTGACGCCGGTCTACGGCATACTTTTCATCCTCACCCTGTCGGTGCTCGCAGTAACGGCGCAGACCGCGCAGAAGTGGGTGGCCACGCTGGTCATAGCCGGTATAAACGTGGCCGTCCCGGCGGTTGTGTTCCTTGTGCTGAAGATGCTCGGCGTGGTCTCGGACATCGGGCTGAACCGTCGCCGCGAGCGCACGCTGCCTTATATAGTGGTGTTCCTGTGTTACCTGGCGTCGGCCAAGTTCCTGACCTCCATAGCGGCGCCGCTGTGGGTGTCGCTCTTCTACGCCGGCGGTGCATTGGCTGCGCTGGTTAACTTCATCGTCAACTTCAAGTGGAAAATATCGGCACATGCCGCCGGGATGGGTGGTGTGGTTGCCCTGCTTGTCTATATAGCCCACCAGGTGCCCGACGCTCGCACCGTGGCATGGCTTTGCGCGTGGCTGGTCTTCACAGGGCTGCTTTGCGCCGCGCGCGTATGGCTCAGACGGCACACCGTGGCCCAGGTCCTCGCCGGCATGGCCAACGGCTTCGTCTGCGTATGGAGCTTCGTTTTCTTCCTCAGTTAAACCGAAATTCTCTTTGAAACACATAACGACATGAAACCATTAGTGACAGTGATAATGGGCAGCACCTCCGACCTGCCCGTGATGCAGAAAGCTTGCGACTTTTTCGAGCAGATGGAAATACCCTTCGAGGTGCTGGCCCTTTCGGCCCACCGCACCCCGCGCGAAGTGGAAGAGTATGCCACCACCGCCAAGGAGCGCGGCATAAAGGTAATCATTGCTGCCGCCGGCATGGCGGCGCACCTGGGCGGCATCATAGCGGCTTTGACACCGCTGCCCGTCATCGGCGTGCCCATACGCTCAACCTTCGACGGACTGGACTCGCTGCTGGCCATCGTGCAGATGCCGCCGGGTATCCCCGTGGCCACTATGGCGGTCAACGGCGCCCTGAACGCCGCTGTCTTCGCCAGCGAAATCCTGGCCGTCGGCGACCCCGTGGTTGCTAAAAAAGTGGAGGACTACAAGGCTTCCCTCTCAACCAAGATAGTGAAAGCCAACGAAAGCCTGGCGGAACTGAAATACCGTTTCAAAACCAACTGAAAAGTGAGCAGATACAACTACCGGCGACGCCTTTCGCGCGAGGTGAAGGTCGGCAATGTGGGCGTAGGGGGAGGGAATCCCGTGCGCCTGCAATCGATGACCGACACTCCTACGGCCGACACCGAAGCGTCGGCACAGTGTGCCGCGGCCATAGCGCGCGCCGGCGGCGAGATAGTGCGCCTCACCACGCAGGGTGAACGCGAAGCCGCCAACATGGCCGATATCTCCGCGCGTCTTAAGGAAATGGGTGTGGATGTGCCGCTGGTGGCCGACGTGCACTTCAATCCCCGCGCCGCATACGTGGCCGCCGGGACTTCGGAGAAGGTGCGCATCAATCCCGGCAACTTCGTGGATCCCGGCCGCGTGTACAAGAAGCTGGAATACACCGACGCCGAGTATGCCTCCGAACTGCGGAAGATAGACGAGGCGCTGGCACCGCTGCTGAAGACGTGCCGCGAACGTGGCACCGCGCTGCGCCTGGGTGTGAACCACGGTTCCCTCTCCGACCGCATCATGAGCCGCTACGGCGACACGCCTGAGGGGATGGTAGAGTCGGTGATGGAGTTCCTGCGCGCCTGCGAACGTGCCGGTTTCCGCGAGATCGTTATCTCCATCAAGGCCTCGAACGTGGTGGTGATGGTGCGCACGGTACGCCTGCTGGTCGCCGCCATGGAGAAGGAAGGGATGAACTACCCGCTTCATCTCGGTGTGACGGAGGCCGGCGATGGCGAGGACGGACGCATCAAGAGCGCCGTCGGAATCGGTACGCTGCTGGCCGAGGGGCTCGGCGACACCATCCGCGTGTCACTTTCCGAACCTCCGCAGAACGAGATACCGGTGGCCCGCGCGCTGCGCGACTATATCTGTGCCCGCGAAGGGCATGACCCTGTCGTTGAACCGGAAACGGTGGACTGTCGCCCCTCTCGCGAACATGCACCTGCACTCGGCAATCCCTTCCCCGTGGTGGGGCTTGACATTGAGCCGGAAGATGATTGGAAGGCGGTCGACGCTTCCTCCGACCCCGCCGCCGCGCCGCAAGCCGAGGTGCTGACGCTTACCTCGTCGCACCGCAACGCGGTAGGGGAGATGAGTTCCTGGCTGGACCGCTATTACGCCGCCGGAGGGAAGAGCCCCGTTGTGCTACGACTTGAGTATGGCGACGCCGATGCCGACACCGTGAAGCTGAAAGCGGCGGCCGACTTCGGCGCGTTGCTGCTGAACGGCTACGGCAGCGGCATGGACCTCGTGGCACCGGCGCTGAGCCGCGAGGAGCGTGACCGCACGGCGCTGAGCATCCTGCAAGCCTGCCGCCTGCGCATCTCCAAGACCGAATACATAGCGTGTCCCGGCTGCGGCCGCACGCTCTTCGACCTGCCGCGCACCTTGCGGCAGGTACGCGAGGCCACTTCGCATCTCAAACACCTGAAAATAGCGGTGATGGGGTGTGTGGTGAACGGTCCGGGCGAGATGGCCGACGCCGATTACGG
>DKVK01000053.1:26200-32172 GCA_002491165.1 Porphyromonadaceae bacterium UBA7180 | reverse complement strand
AACGGTCCGGGCGAGATGGCCGACGCCGATTACGGTTACGTGGGAGCGGGACGCGGCCGCGTCTCCATCTACAAGAACCGGCAACTGATGGTCAAAAATATACCGGCCCAAGAGGCACTGGAAAGCCTGAAGCGCATAATCCGCGAAAACGGCGACTGGCGCGACCCGGAGTGAGCCTGTGTCCGCGGAACGACAGGAATTGGCGTCCCGCGTGTCACCGGGCGCAATAATCCCGCGCCGCCCCCGTTATATAGGAGGCCGAAAGGCCATTGTTTTACAATTAGATACGAATATGCTGAAATTGCTCAAATATGTGCTTGCAGCGCTTGTTTTGACAGTAGTCTGCTCGTGCAAGATCCAAAACGACCTGACATATATGGCCGACCTCTCCGGCACCCCCGTGGGACAGCTGGCCACTGCCAGAAACGACATCACCATAGAGCCGGAAGACGAGCTTATGATAACGGTGACGGCCGAAATTCCCGCCGTGGTGGCCCGTTACAACCGTCCGGCCATAAGCTCGCAGAGCGGGGTCAAGACAGAGGTGGCCTCGGGACAGACCATGCAGACCTACATAGTGGACCGCAGCGGCGACATCGACTTCCCCGTGCTCGGCAAAATCCATGTGGCCGGCCTTACCACTTCGCGCTTGCGTGACTATCTGCTGAAACAGATAGAGAAAGACGTCAAAGCCCCGGTGGTGAGCGTGCGGCTCGTGAACTTCAAAGTAAACGTGCTGGGAGAAGTGGACGAACCCAAGGTTGTGGAAAGCAAGCGGGAGCGCCTTACGCTCTTCGACGCGCTGGCCGCCTGCGGCGACCTTACTGAATACGGGCGCCGCGACGCCGTGGCCGTGATACGAGAAAACCCCGACGGCACCTCCACCTATGCCACCCTCAACCTCGCCGACTCCAAAATCACCTCGTCGCCCTACTTCGTGCTGAAGCAGAACGACGTGGTGTATGTGGCACCCAACGACATCAAACAGTCAAACTCCAAGTATAACCAGAATAACGGATTCAAACTTTCGGTGATAAGCACCGTAATATCGGGTATTTCCGTGATAGCGTCGCTCGTCATAGCGCTGTCGCTGAAATAGCCGTCGCCCCGGTCGCCGGCGAACAGAATTCGTAACCCGTCCCGCCCATGCTCAGGATAGACCGCATAGCCTGCTGGCTGTTCATAGTCTACTACGCCACCGCTATCTTCTCCATGCAGATAGTGAAGCCGCTTGACGAGCTTTTCCCCATAGCGCTGGTGTGCCTGTCGCTGCTTGACTGCGTGTGCAACCGGCAGTGGCGGCGTTACCGTCCCATGTTCATTTCCTTGGGAGTGTTCGGTTTCTATACTATATATTCTCTGACGGTGGTGCATTTCAATACCACCGCGGCGGTGTTGAAAGACTTCATAATAGAGCTCAAACCGTTTGTGGTGGCGTTGTGCGCTTATTGCATAGCTCCGCGTTTCACGCCCGGCGACAAGATGGTGCTCCGCGGCATTTGCCGCGTTATGACCGTCGTGCTACTATTGGCGGGACTGTCGTTTTACTTCTATAAGAATTTCTTATGCACGATATTCTTCCATGTGGCGTATATAGGGGCATTCGCCCTTCTCACGGCATTGTTATATGTTTACTGTTCTGCCGACGATGAGGGCCGTCTCAAGAAGTCGGACATCGTATTCGTGGTGGTGACGCTTTTCGTGGGGCTTCTCTCCACGCGCTCCAAATATTACGTTGAGTTTGTGATGGTGCTGTTCCTGCTCTTCGTTTACCGCAGGGGGATGTTGCGGCATCTCACGTTGTCGAACATGGTGATTCTCGTGGCCGTAGGTGTGCTCGGAGCGGCGGTAGCATGGAAAAAATTCGATTATTACTTCCTGTCGGTAAACTTCAGTGAACTGGATCTCAATGCTCTTCCGTCATACGCGCGATTGGCGCTCTACCTGGGCATGGGACTGATATTAGCCGATTATCCTTTGTTCGGCTCCGGACTGGCGTCGTATGCCACCTTCCCGTCGTCCGAGACATATTCGGCCCTTTACGGGAAATATGGTCTGGACAAAGTATGGGGCATCTCCCCCGACATGCCTGATTTTATTTGTGATGCCTATTATACGTCGCTGGCACAGTATGGTGCAGTCGGGATAGTGCTATTCGTTTATTTCTGGGTCTGGCTATACCGCAACCTCCGGGCTATGACGCGCACACCGGATCCCCGTTGGCGCTATCCTTTCATAGTGGGTGCGTCGGTGTTGGTCTTCGAACTTGTGGAGTTGACCACCGGAACAGCCGGCGTCACCTCGGCCGGTGTCGCGGCCCTGTTCCTTTTAGGCATGATTTCAGCCAGCGGCAACGGATTGCGTCAGCAACAGAAAAAGAAAAAAAATGAAACCCTCGCCTCCAACAAAAAAGTAAAAACATTACCCATACGTATATGACACAAAAAATGAACAACGACCTTGATTTCAGGCGTTTTTGGCGTGCGTGCCGCCGCAATTGGTGGCTATTTGCGCTTGCGGCGGCAATCTGCTTCGGTGCGGCTTATATCTACGGCAAGATACGTATGCCTGTTTATTCGTCACAAGCATCTGTCCTGATAGAAAACAGCGACATCGGCAACCCCCTGGCAGCCATGGCTTCGAAGTCGGCCGCCGGCGGTGCGGCAAAGATGCTCGGATTCGGAAACTCGGACGTGAAAAACGAAAAGCAGCTGATGTTCTCTAACCAGAATCTTACCGATGTCGTGCACAAGACCGGCTTGAATATAACATACGTGGAGCGCAACGGTCTCACAAAACAGGTGCTTTATCCCGAATCTCCGGTCGAGGCAAGAATAGGGCAGGAGACCCTCGACTCGCTCAGCACAGGTGTGGCCATCAAACTCAGGAACCGTGGCGGCCGCCTCGATGTGTGCGCCACTTCCGGATTTATGGGTATGAAGACACTGGCGGTGGCAAACAACGTGACGCTCCCTTACCGGCTGCGCCTCAAACCGCTCGGCATAACGGTGGAATTACAGCCCTCGGCCGGTTACGACCCGGCTCGCGACTTTAAAATCGACATCATTGTCACGGGTACCAAAAGTATCATTTCGGATCTGCGGAAGGATGTAAGCACAGTGGGAAGTGACAAAAACAGTGATGCCATCGTGCTGTCGTTCGACGGCCCCAACAAGACTCGCAACGAAGCCGTGCTCGACGCCATAATGGAACGCTACAACGAACGCCGTCTTGAACGTCGGCGTGAAACGTCGCTCAACGAGCTGAACTACTGTACGGACCGTCTCGAGAAACTCTACGCACAGCTTTCGGAGTCGGAACAAAAGGTGGAGGATTTCAAACGCGAGAACAATCTGGCGGCACTGGCCGTAGACTCGGCCTCGTGGGTAGTGCGTAGCATCGGCGGTCGCGACAAGATGATGGAAGCGCAGAACCGCCTGACGTATTACGACCAGGTGCTCTACACCATCAACCATGACCCCGACGCATTCATAGTGCCGCTGGCCGGCCAGACCCCGGACCCTCTCGCCACACAATACAACACACTGCTCAGCGAACGTCAGGAACTGGAACGCTCCGCTAAGTCTGACCATCCTGCAATGCGCGAAATAAACGCTCAAATCTCTGACATAAAAAACTCCATAACAAAGAGTTATTCGCAGATAATAGATCTGCAGCGACGCAACATAGAGTCGAACTACGGCCTTCAGGGCGATGCCCGCGAAAGCATGGCCCAGCTTCCGGCCCTCGAGCGGCAATTGCTCGACATGCTACGGGACCGCACCATAAAGAACCAGCTTTACATATATCTCTTGCAGCGTCGCGAATCGGCGGAACTTACTTTGTATTCCACCGATACCCCCGGTTTCATTGTGGACAAAGCTTTCACCTATCCCAAGCCCGATATGTACAAAACGCATATTGCCTACGCGGTGGCATTGGTACTCACGCTGTTGGGTCCGGCGCTGCTTCTGTATATATTGATGCGCTTGCGCGACAGGGTGCGTCAGCCTATGGATGTGGCTTTCCTCGGGGTTGAGAAAAACACCGTGTTACAGACGGTCGGCGACAACGGTCTGCGCGGTTTGCGCACCTTGCTGACCTCCAAGCCGGACACCGGCACTGTCTATGTGGTGAACCTGCTTCCCGATGCCGCTGACGGCAGTGAACTTGAAAACCGCCTGGTTGACAGCTTCAACAACGTGGACATCCCGGCGGCACGGCTCATGGTCACTTCGCCCGACGGCTCCAACGATGTGCTGCTGACCAACAGCGTCAAGGAGAAACGCGAAGCGTTGCTCAAAGACCATCGCCTGATACTGGTAGACGTCCCGTCGAAGGAGCATCTCGCCGACATCGTGCAACTGGCTGACGCTCCTGACGCTGTCATGCTCGTGCTCCTGCGCGCCAACAAGATCAGGCGCCACGCTCTGAAGAAAATACTCAAAGGGCAGATAGCCGAGAAAGTGTACGTGCTGATAACGCGCCGTAACACCGCCGAAGCGTGACGATAGACATATCAGCCCCGGACAACCGTTCGGGGCTGAATGAATAATATACTTCCGGTGCCCTTAAAGAGTCCGGTATCCGATACTAAAAACAGGCTTCTGCTTAGGGCGATTTGTAGCACAACTCCGATTAGACCACGATGAAAGGCCGTCAAAACAGTTCCGGACATCCAAAGCCGGATTTCAGACCCAATAAAGTGCCATACGACATACCTTTCCCTAACAATATGGGAGTAATACGGTATATCCTGGCGCTGGCTGTCATTGTGGAACATTTCAACATTCTGACAGGGGGCGACATCTATTTCCCGTTCACGAGCTATCAGGCTGTAGGCGGTTTCTTCACGCTCAGCGGTTTCCTGATATACGGGAGCTATCTCAAAAAACGCAAATTCCTTCCGTATATCACTTCGAGAATGATAAGGCTCCTGCCGGCCTACTTTTTCGTGGTGCTCGCATTTGCCGTGGGGTTGGTTGGTGTGTCATCGCTCCCTCCCGGCGAGTATTTTATAAATTCCGGCTTTTGGAAATATCTCGCGGCAAACCTGTCGTTCATGAACTTCCTGCAACCGTCGCTGCCGGGGGTGTTCGAGGGATTTGAGGTCCCGGCCGTCAACGGCTCCCTCTGGACGCTCAAGGTGGAGTGGATGTTGTATCTTTCGGTACCGCTTGCTGTATGGATAATCGGCAAGTTCAGGAACCGTGCCACGCTTACTTTCGTGATAATCTTCGCGGTGTCGGTATCTTACGGCATATTCTTCAGGTACCTTTACGTGGAAACCGGAAAACAGATATATGAAATTCTGGGGCGGCAGATGTTCGGACAACTCAGCTTCTTCTACTGTGGAGTGATGGTTTATAAGTGGTTCGACGTATTCATGCGTTACCGGTGGTATCTGATTGCTGTGGCCGCCGCGTGGTTCCTGGTTACCACGCATGGCGATTATCTGGCTATCCTGTTCGACCCGATAGCGTTCACAATCCTTGTAATAGGCTTTTCCATGATTGGCAAATGGGGAACTTGGGAAGGAAAGCATGACAACGTGTCGTATAACATGTATCTTGTCCACTTTCCCGTGTGCCAGCTTGTGGCTTATTTCGGATTGATGCCGTTCTTAGGGCAGTGGGAATGTTTCGCTATTGTCATAGCGGTAACATTCGCAATATCGGTCATAATGAACCACTTCATCGAAAAACCGGTACAAAAGGCAGCTAAGAAATGGTTAAAATCCCGGCCTACAAAAGGAAAGCCACGCCTAAAAGCGGTGTAAAAATCAGTTTGGGACAAAAAATGTGCGGAAAAATTTGCACGGGTCAAATAAAAGCATTAACTTTGCACCGCAATAAAGAGTAAGACCACCTGAAATTGCAAAAGGAGAGGTGGGTGAGTGGCTGAAACCACCGGTTTGCTAAACCGACGTAGGGAGCAATCTCTACCACGAGTTCGAATCTCGTTCTCTCCGC
>DKVK01000053.1:25172-26019 GCA_002491165.1 Porphyromonadaceae bacterium UBA7180 | reverse complement strand
CGTCCTCTCCGCAATAAAGCCTGATTTTTCAGGCTTTTGTTGTATATACACCCGGTTCTACACCCAAATCGTGTAAAGGTGATAAAAAATGTGTCTATCGAGCCAATAGAGTATAATAACAAACGAAGGTCGGTTTATGAAAAAAATCGTTACCGTAATAATTACATTGCTCATGTGTATACCTTTATCTGCACAAAAAGCGCAGATAAAAGCCTATTACGATTATCATTTTTTTGATCCGCGCGGGATAGAGAAACATCACGATTTCCTGCTTCTTGCCAACCGTGACAAGTCCCTGTTTTATAACAATCATACCCAGTGGCTCGACTCAACCCGATGTACAAAAGACGGTGAGGCTTGGTACACACAGATTGGAATGGTGCTTGTGGGGCAGGTAATGGGGAAACCGCGTGAAGAAGTGGAGGCTATTCTTGAATCGTCAGGGATTGGTCGCTCTGTGACCATGTATGTTGTAAAGGAAAAGGGGAAGTTCAAGATTTGGGACGAAGTGTATAGCGAGTATCGCAAATATTTCGAAGATACCGAGGAACGGAATTGGAATATGGTGGCGGATTCCACTAAGAACATTCTTGGATATGAGTGTGTGCTTGCCGAGTCAGACTATCACGGGCGGCATTGGAAAGCTTGGTTCGCTCCTGAAATCCCTGTTGATGCCGGACCGTGGAAATTGCTCGGTCTGCCCGGCCTTATCATGGAAGCCGTAGATTCGACGGGACAGCATCACTTTACAGCAAGCGGCATAGAATCGTCCGATATATCTTTCCCGAACTCCCGTTATTACGATACAGTTCGGCAAAATATTTGCCGTTGACGCAGTACATCTGCG
>DKVK01000053.1:0-24863 GCA_002491165.1 Porphyromonadaceae bacterium UBA7180 | reverse complement strand
CCTTCGTCTTTTAAAAAAGCCACGAACTCGGCACTGAGTCGTGTTCCCTCCTCGTTGGGAAGCTCAAGGTTGTAGGAGAATATCTCGTTACGCGAATTCGAGATAACGCAAGCTAAATCGGCCAATCAACAAATTGGCATAAGTTATCGGGCGATCCGAGTGGGTCGCCTGATTTTTTACCAAGTCTGTTTAACACGCAGTTACCCTGTTCTAAACCATTGGCGCGGCGCGGACGTTCTCACTTTGTAAAATTTACTGAAATGGACATTAAGAAATTATATGACCTCAGCGGGAAGGTGGCCGTCGTTACCGGTGGCGGCGACGGTATCGGCCGCGGCGTGTGCCGCACTCTGGCACATGCGGGCGCCTCGGTAGTGGTAAGCGACCTCGACCTTGTCAAAGCGCAGGAAACCAGTCGGTTGATACGACAGGAGGGCGGTCGGGCAATCCCCGTAGTCTGCAACGTTTTGGACTCGGAAAACCTCGGGAACCTCGTGAACACGGCGGTGCGCGGGTACGGGACTGTAAACATTCTGGTCAACAATGCCGGACTCGGCGGCGGAGGCCGCGAGAATCCCTTCAAGATAGACCGGCAATACGTTGAGCGTATCTATGCCGTCAACGTCTTCGCCCCGTGGGAGCTGAGCAAACTCGTGGCTCCCTACATGGAGCAGTCGGGCTACGGCAGCATCATCAACATCACATCAATGAGCTCGGTCAACGCAGACCCGAACATGTCGATCTACGGCTCGTCGAAGGCGGCGCTCAACCATCTTGCGGCCAACCTGGCGCACGACCTCGGCCCGATGGGGATACGTATAAACAACGTGGCTCCCGGCGCCACGCGCACCAAAGCCCTCGCCTCCGTCCTCACGCCCGAAATCGAGAAGAAAATGCTTGCCAACACCCCCATCCGGCGCCTCGGCGAAGTGGACGACATAGCCGGTGCAGTACTCTTCTTCGCCGCCCCCGTCTCCGAGTGGGTAAGCGGCCAGACCCTGATGGTCAACGGCGGCGGCGTCCAGACCCTGTAATCCGGCAAGCGCGAAATCATACGGAGCGCAGGCCTCCCGGCCTGCGTAAACCGGGTCGATGCCCACTTACTGCGTTACCTATATAGAAACTTGAGTTCAAAAATAGAAAAGTGGCGGAAAATTTGGCAGTTCGGGAAATTGTTCCTAACTTTGTAAGTGTCATTAAGATGAATATTAACCCCTTATTTGGCGCTATATTGTCATTATGGTGATATTTACGAACAACTCATTATCGAGTTCCGATGTTGTGCGGATTCTCGGCGAGAGATTTCGCGAATACCGTATGCGGATGAGCCTGACGCGCAAGGAGGTCTCCGAGCAAGCCGGCATAGGGATGACCACGCTCTATAAATTCGAGTCGGGGAATATGACCGACATATCGTTCAGCACCCTGTACCGCCTGCTGCGCGCCATCGGCCTCGGCCTCAACTGGGAACAGCTGCTCCCCGGACTTCCCGAATCCCCCTACATGTACTACGATGACGAGCGCAAGCGCCAGCGCGTAAGAAAAAAGAAACCCTCATGAACCACCTGCCAACCTGAAGTCTTGGCAATACTATTCTTGAATGGTTACTCTTGAAGGCCCGGTGAGATTCGGTAAAATGGTTAAGGATGGGGGAATCGGGGTAGGTGGGGACGGGGGATTTCATTGTAACTTTGTCCCAAATTAAAAACTTGAAAAGATGAAACCCTATATCGTTTGCCACATGATGTCGTCGGTCGACGGCCGCATAGACTGCGCCATGACCGAAGTCATAGAAGATTCGGACGTTTACTACACCGCGCTCGACAGCCTCAAGCTCGACGCCGTGCTCGAAGGGCGCGTCAGCCGCCAGATGCACTACGCCCTGCCGGAGCGTTTCCACACCGCCGACGCCACTCCCGTGGGCGAGGAAAGCTACCACATAGCACACCTTGCTGACCGCTACGACATCGCCGTCGACACGCACGGCACGCTGCGGTGGCCGGCCTCGGCTTCGGTCGATAACCTACTGGTAATCACCGACGAACGCTGCCCGCGTGAGTATCATAAGTACCTCACCGACAACGGTATTTCATGGATAGCCGTCGGCAAGGAGGGAATCGACTTCGCGCGTGCCATGGAGATACTCGGCGATGTCTTCGGCGTCAAGCGGCTCGGCGTAGTTGGCGGCGGCCACATCAACGGCGCCTTCCTGAAAGCCGGACTGCTCGACGAGGTGAGCCTGATGATAGGCGGCGGCATAGACGGACGCGCCGGAATGACCGCCGTTTTCGACGGCATAACGCCCGCCGACTATCCTCCCACACGCCTCAACTTAGAGAGGGTCGAACGCCTCGGCAATACCGTCTGGCTCCGCTATTCCTTGGCTGACTGGGCGCTATCCTGTGAATAATGGGAGGGGTGCATCGGAATCTTGATGCGCCCCTCCCGTTTCTGTGATAAGGTACGTTACTGTTTTTTGACGGTCTTGCGTCCGTTGCGGATAACGATGCCTTTGGCCCGGCCGTCGGTTACCGGCAGCCCGTCCGTACCGTAGGCTTTGGCGTCGCTGTCGGCATCGGTGCGGATGCCGTCGATCCCGGCGCCGGGAAGGACGGTCAGCGTGCCGTCTACGAATACTACATCTTCGTTGGTAACAGTGCCGCGGCTTATCTTTATGGGATAAGTTCCGGGAAGTGACTGCGGCGTTGCCTCGCAGGTGATTTCGGGGATGCCGAGCAGCGTTTCGCCCTCTGTCTTGTAGCCGAAGCGGGGATTTTCCGAGCCGTAATCGCGAACGGCGTCCCGCACTGTGACGGTGGTTCCGAACTCGTCGATGTTGTCGAAGTCAACGGGTATGGAGCCGGTGTTGTCGGTGCCGATGAATGTGCCCCAGACGTGGTGTGCGGCATAGAGTTTGCGCGAGCCGCCGTGTACACGCAGCGTACAGGCTGGAATCTCCACGCCGTCGAGGATGTTGTCGGCCGTTTCGGGCACTTCGCGGGCACGCAGGGTGATTTCGGTCAGCTGGAAGCAGTTCTTGAACGCCTCGTCGCCTATTTCTGTCATTGTGGCGGGAAGGTCGATTTTCTGCACCAGGCAGCGGCCGGAGAAAGCTTCCGGGCATATTTTCTCCACTCCCTCGGCCACGGTGGCGTCGGTGTCTTCACCCGGGAGCATGGTTATCAGCTCGCTTTTGTCGGCGTTGTAGACGAGGTTGCCTTCGCGGAGGAAATTTTCGCCGCTTTCAGGCATCGTAACCGATTCTATGAAAGGGCAGCCGGCGAATACTCCTGTGCCGATGCCGTCGAGTTCTTCGGGGAGTATTACGCGGCGGAGCGAAGTGGAGCCCGCGAAGGCATGGTCGGGCAGGAGGCCGTCGGCAATGACAGCTTCCGAGAGGTCGAGGTATGCGAGGCGTCCGTCGCTGCGGCGCCCGTCGGCGAGGCGACCGGCCATTTCGCGGAGCGTCAGGATGTCGTCTGCGTTCAGGACACCGCGTACTTTCAGCGCTTCGCCACCTTTGTCGCCGGTGAGGACTTCGGCGAGTTTACCGGGAGCGGGGCAGGAAACGGTCACGGGTTCCGGTGGCTGGTAAGCTGGGCGAAGGCCAATTATGACACTGTGGTAGGAATCGTATGTGAAACCGTCGAGTTGAAGGTCGGTTATGGCATACCAACCGTCGGAGTTGCCGTTCCATCCCCAGTTGACGTGTACCATCCCGTCGGCGCGGTAGCCGTCCACTATGAAGGAATGTCCGCCCACTACCACGTCCACGGCGTTATAAACCACCGGTGAGCCGTCGAGCAGTTCGTTGTAGATGATGTCCATCCAGCGGGAGTCTTTCATGGCGTTGCGTTTCAATACGTATGCCGTGGGGTAACACAGGAATCTTCTGAGACCGTAAGCGGCGCTCTCGGCCGACGTGCTGCTGCCGTAGGCCCCGTATTGCATCCCGGAGGCTATGCCCACGTTGTAGAGGAGGTTGGCGACGGCCGCTCCCTGCTCTGCGGTGTACTCCCCGTTGTAGTCATTCAGGATGTTGCTCCAGTCGAAGGGATTGGCGTCGAAGTCCACTGAAAGTATGGTTCCGTCTTCCTGTTCCACGGAATGTTGCCCGACACCGGTCGGAGGATATTGGTAGTGGTTCATAACCTGAGATACAGCGGTGGCCACGCATCCGGTCATGAGATGCGTGTCTTCATACCATGGGTCGGGCGGGCAGAGCAGGTTGAAGGGTTCTGCCTGTCCCCAGAGGGAGGTCACGAGCGGGTCCACGTGGTCGGGATAGAGCTTGGGGTCGGGTGTGGGGAATTTCAGGGGTTCGCCGGTGCGTCTGGCGGCTTCGAGGGCGGCGCTGGTTTCCTTCAGCCACAGGCGGAGGGCGGGGTTGGCGTCGGGGTTGAAGCTGCCGTCGGCCACGGCCAGAAGGGCCGGATGGAGGTCGTCGCGCGAAACGACTGCGAATCCGCCGTCGGCTGTCCGTGTGGCTATCACGGCGAGGTTGGCGTCGGCATAAACCTCATGGAGCGAGGCCAAGGCCGTGGCATTGGCAAATCTGGAGTGTTCGAGTTGTGTCGAGGCTATGGCTTTCATCTCGGCCTGCGAGCGCGGTGATGCGGCGCACAGTGCGCATCCGGCCGCCGCGGCCAGTGCGGCTATATATAGTTTGCAGTGTCTCATTATTTCTTGACTATTTTGGTTACTTTTCCTGAATTGTGATCTTTTTTGATGTAGATGCCGCGGGGCAGCGAGTCGTAAGCGTCGCCGTCGGCGGCTTTGAGGCCGTTGAGGTAATGGTATGTGACGTTGCTGTCTGCCCCGGAGGCTTCTGCGGAGTCTATGCCGGAGGTGCGGAGCAGGAGGCCTTCCGAGAAGTCGGATTCGGCGTTCTCGTAACGCACGGTAACGTTGTAGATGTCGCCGGCCTCGCTCTGTGCTTTGTAGCCCGGAGTCTCAGTGAAGGCTACCGGCTCGCCGTTGCGGTAGATGTTATAGCCCTTGATTGCGGCGATGGCGGGCTCGTAGGAGATGTCGTCGATTGCCATGTAGTACTGCCCCTCGCCGATGTAGCGTATGGCGAAGCGGCGTGCGCCTTCAGGCAGCCTGTATTTCATCTCCGTCCATTTCTGTGCAGGCACTTCGCCGGTGCCTGCGGATACGAAGTCGGAAGGGAGTGTGGAGCCGTCTGACCACAATACCTCGAATTTCTCCTCTTTGCCGTAATTGTCGAGATATTTAGCCACGAAGAAGGAAATTTCCTGGGCGTTGCCGGAGAGCTCGGGCGAGATAATCCAGTCGTTGTTGTGCCCGTCAGGGGTGAGCCAATAATAAGATACGTTGAAGGCGGTGATGAACTGGTTGCCGCTGTGGGGGCGGAAGCCGGGATATTCTTCGAGGTCAAGCTCGAAATCAGTCGGGTTCCATACTATCCATGCGAATGGTTCCCCGGTGTGTGGCATAGATTTGCCTTGGTATCCGAATCCGGTCTGGCTCCCCCCGTCAAGGTCGAGGAGTTGCCACTGGCCCAGGTCGGCGATGCTCCAGGGCCGGTATTGCTCGAAGTCTTCGGTGAAGCGCAGTCCGGAGGTTTCGGGAGCGGTCCATGAGATTGTTCCGTCGCGCGAGATGGAGAGGTCGCGGACGCCCGGCATGTCGCTCTTGCCCACGCCGATGCGGAAGGGGGCGCAGTCGTTGTCCGGCTCCATGTCGTAGAGGTAGTCGAGACGCACTTCGGGAGTGACATAGCCATTGGAGTTGACTGGTGTCAAGTAGTTGAATGTCAACGCTTCCGACTGGCCGGGTTGCAGTTCCTGACCGTCGAGCGTTTCGAGGAGTTCGTCGCCGTCGTAGAGCGATGCGGTGTATTTCTTGGCCGGCTGTGCGCCCTTGTTGCTTACCTGCACCTTCAGGGGGATTACAGAACCGCCTTTCACCTTGTCGGGAGCGGTACCGGTGATTGCCAGGTCGTGGTCGAGTGTATAGTTTACGGAGATGCGGTCGAGGGCGATGCCGTCGTTGAACTCGTTGCACTCACCTCGGAAGACGATGGCGGTGTAGAGGCAGTCTTCGAGCCCTTCGAGAGGAAGAGTGATATGCCGCCAGTTGTACTCCATGCTTTCGTTGAACTCGAAGGTCTGGAGCGGTATATTATTGCCTGTCAGGGGATTGTAGGCCATGACGGTGAGCTTGGCGGTCTTGTTGTCATAGGTGCCTCGCTCCAGGAGGTCGAACTCCAGGACGGGGTTCAGAACTCCGGCGAGCGAGATTTTTCCGGAGGTGAGTTCCGACCAGTCGTCTTCGTCGTATGTCATGAACTTTACGCAGCCGCCGGCGTCATCGGCCGAGTCGAAGCTGATATTGAATTTCCATGTTGCACCTTTGCTGCTGACATGCCACATCGGATATGTTACGTGCTCCCCGGGGAAAGTCTCGAAGAAAGGCATTGTGTAAGGTGTGCCGGTGACGAGTACCGGGCCGAAGGAGATGTCACCCTCCTGACCGTCCTTTACTGCAGATACGCCCACATATAGCATGGCCTGGTCGCCGCTTGGGGGATATGTGAACCCGTAGCTGTTGCCTTTCACTCCGGTGGCTGCCTGTATGGGATAACCGTCTTCGTCAAGGCCGATATATACGTTATAGGCCAAGTTGCCGGCGTCCGAACCTTCGGGCGCATCCCAGAGGAGGGTGCCCTTTCCGGTGCCGTTTTCCGAAGTACGGACGTTGAGCGGGAGCATCGTGCCCTGTTCTTCATCGTTGGCGTCGGCTGCACGGTGGAGGCGCAGCTGGGGCGCGGGAGTGCCGGTAAGGGTACAGTCGTGGGTAATCGGCATTCCCTGTACGCGCGTCCCGGCGGTGATGCCCGGTGACATCAGGAATGTCTGTCCCGCGAGGACGGCAAGTAGTAATAGGTTTTTAGTCATAACGAAATAAATTATGTAGTGGAATCTGGTTGCAAAGTTAACGCCCGGCGCTCTCTCGCGCCCAAGGGCGGTGGGGGACAAATGGGGGACGGAGTTGTTAAAACTGCCTAATTTAAAGGTATTTGGCTATTCCGGATAAGGGAAAAGGGGTGAAACGTGTGTGTCAGTTCGGTTTAAGTGATTGGAGGGACTGCTCTTCCTCCTGCTCCAGGCCGGTTAGATATTTGTAAAGGTCGGCCGAGGATTCGAGCTCCAGTTTTTTGCCTATGCGTGTGCGGCGTTTCTTGGCCGAATCGGGGGAAATGTTCATCAGCGACGCTATGTCGCGGTTGTTGAGGTTCATGCTTATATAGGACAGGAACAGGAGGTCGGATTCCGAGAGATTGGGATGGCGGGTGGCGAGTTTCTTCATGAGCGTCGGGTGTGCTTTCTGGAAATCGGTGATGAATTTCTCCCGGTCCTCGCCTTGCGACAGTAGCTGCGTGAGGTGCTTTACTGTGCCCTTCGCGGCCGGGTCTTTGTCCACGCCCTTTATCCGGGAGATAGAGTCGAGCAGCTCGGTGACGAGCCGGTTACGTGAGGCTATGAACATGGAGGTGGCCGCCAGTTCGTGGCGCTGTTTCTGGAGTTCCTTTTCAAGTATGCTATGGCGGTAGCGTGCATACAGCTCGGTTTCGCGCATCTGCGTTTCTGCCAGTGCTTTCTCTTGCCGTTCGCGCTCTATGTCGAGTTCCATGAGCCGCTTCTGTTGGCGCGAACGGTTGACGAACGAATAGACGGCGAAGGCGCCTCCTATAAGGGCCAGAATGGCTATTATGAAGAGCAGGATGGAGATGTCGCGTTCATGCCGGGCTTCCTCTATCTGGCGTCTCATACCCGTTTCCGACTCGAATATCTGCATCTTGACACGGTTGTCCTCCACCAGTTTGTGGTTGTGGGCCTCGTTTTTCCTCTCCTTGGCGGCGGCTACAGAATCAAGATACCGTACCGCGATGTCGAATGCTCCGCCGCCACGGTAAACCGATGCTATTTCAGCGAAAAAATCGGGTTTCAGCTCCATTGGTGCTTGTTCTACATAATGTAGCGCCATGCGCAAAGCTTCCTCCGGGCGCCCTGTACTGCGGAGTGCCCTCACATGGTAAAGGATAGTTTCCATCCTTTCTGACTTCACCATAGTGGTGTCGGCGATGATTATGGCTGATTCGGCGAAGAACTCACGGTAGCGGTGCTCGCGGAAAAGAATCTCGGCTTTCAGCGTGTGGAACCCGGTCCGGAGGCGGTCCTTGCTGCCCGGGTAATAATCGTGCGCCGTCTTAAGATAGTTTGCGGCACTGCGTGTGTCGTCTATGCGGTTCGACACCTGAGCAAGGTTCATGGCGTAGGAAACCACCTGCGTGGAATCCTTCTCCTCCATGGCGCGCGTCAGGCACTTGCCGAGCATATCGCGTGACTTTATATAATTGCCTTCCGAATAGTAAACCCCGGCCACCGAGTTCATCACATATAGCTCCTTTTGCCAGCCCAGTTCCTTATTGGTGCAAATCCTGGATGCTATGGCATACTGCTCCATAGCTTTGCCGTATTCGCCTATCATACTGTATGTTATGCCTAAATACAGGTGGGCCTCATACTGGATTTCCGGAGGTGCCTCCTTGTCATTGGAGAGTTGTGAAAAAATGGTGTGAGCGCGTTGATAGCCTCGCTTGCGCAATGCCGTTTTCCCGTTTTCTATTTGTTTTTGCAGACCTTGCTCCGATACCGGTTGTTCCGGTGTCAGGAAACCAATGATTGCTATGATGATGGCAAGTATTCTCATAACTTAGTCACCGCAAGCGGAGCCTTCCTGTGCGGTTATATATAAGGCCTTCCTATGCGGTTATATATAAGGAAAGGAACGATACTGCAAAGTTAGCCAAAAAAACGCGATTTCACAACATCCCCCCTCATACATTTTCACCACTCCTCCAGCAACGATTAAAAAGTCAACCATATTTCTTCGCAAAATCTGCGAACGCAAGCGAAGCGATTTTATGTCAAACTATCTCGTAAGGTCATTTTTGTGATTTTCGGGGTGGAAAGTGGTGTGGTTCGGTTTTTTTTGATTAATTTTGCGGTATGAATACGGATTTTGTTTGTAAGGCGTCCGACCACGTGGTGGGTTGCGGGTGTACCGTGCGCGAGGCTCTGGTGCGGCTCAACGCGCTGCCGGGCGGCCGCATGACCCTGTTCGTGACCGACGGCGAGGGACGTCTGTGCGGCTCCTTGACCGACGGCGACGTGCGTCGCGCCCTGATAGCCGGCTGTGGCCTGGAAGATAGGGTTTCGGTCGTGATGAATGGCTGTCCCCATGCCCTGCGCCGGGGTTGCGACGTTTACGTTGCTGTGGCCGCGGCGCGCGAAAAGGGACTTCGCCTTCTGCCGCGCCTCGACGCCGCCGGCCGACCGGAAAACATCCTCGACCTCTCGCGCCTCAAGTCGCTGCTCCCCGTCGACGCTGTGCTTATGGCCGGCGGCCGCGGCGAACGGCTCCGTCCCCTGACGCTCAACACCCCGAAACCGCTGCTCCGCGTCGGCGACAAGTGCATCATCGATTATAACGTGGACGAGCTCCGCGCCAACGGTGTCGAGAACATCCACGTCACCGTTAATTACCTCAAGGAGCAACTGGAGGAACACTTCCGGAAGCGCGGCGACGGCGTGCGCTGTGTCTCCGAGCCGAAGCGCCTTGGCACTATGGGTTCCCTCTCGCTCGTGGAGGATTTGCGCCATGACACCGTCTTGCTGATGAACTCCGACCTGCTCACCGACATCAGCTTCGAGGCTCTCTATCGCCGGCACACGGACACCGGCGCCGACCTCACCATGTCGGTTGTCCCTTACAACGTCAGCGTCCCCTTCGGCATCATCAACACCGAGGGTGACCGCGTCACCGGTCTGCAGGAGAAGCCGGTCTACAACTATTACGCCAACGCCGGCGTTTACATGATGAAGGCCGAAGTGCTCCCGCTCATAGAGAAAGGGAAGTATCTCGACGCACCCGATTTTGTGGAGCGCCTGATAGCCAAAGGCCGGAAGGTAAGCTATTTCCCCATCGAGGGAACGTGGATAGACATAGGCTCGCCGGACGATTACCGCCGCGCCTGCGACATAATGTCCACGCGCCGCGCCCTTTAAACCACGCACTCCCAATTGGGTCAGTTTTAAAAGCATCAACACACCAATGGCAGATTCCAATTTCATCGATTACGTAAAGATACTGTGCCGCTCGGGCAAGGGCGGTGCCGGCTCGCGCCATTTCCACCGCGCCAAGTATGTGCCGAAGGGAGGCCCCGACGGCGGCGACGGGGGGCGCGGCGGCCACATAATACTGCGCGGCAACCGCAACCTCTGGACGTTGCTCCACCTGCGTTACCAGCGCCACGTCTTCGCCACCAACGGCGAGTCCGGCGGCGCCGGGCGTAGCTTCGGCCGCGACGGCGAGGACCGCATCATCGAAGTGCCCATCGGCACGACGGTTTTCGACGCCGACACCGGCGAGTTCCTCTGCGAGGTGACCGAAGACGGCCAGGAAGTTAAGCTTCTGCGCGGCGGCAAGGGAGGGCTCGGCAACTGGCACTTCGCCACAAGCACCAACCGCGCGCCGCGCTACGCGCAGCCCGGCCAGCCTGCCATAGAGAAAGCCGTGGTCCTCGAGCTGAAACTGCTCGGCGACGTCGGCCTCGTGGGCTTCCCCAACGCCGGCAAGTCCACGTTGCTCTCCACCATCTCGGCGGCGAAACCGAAAATCGCCGATTACCCCTTCACCACCATGGAGCCGAGCCTCGGAATTGTCAGCTACCGCGACGGCAAATCGTTCGTCATGGCCGACATCCCCGGCATCATAGAGGGAGCCTCGGAGGGCCGCGGGCTCGGACTGCGTTTCCTGCGCCACATAGAGCGCAATGCCGTGCTGCTCTTCATGGTGTCGGCCGACACCGATTCAATAAAGCACGACTACGAGGTGCTGCTCCGCGAGTTGCGCGAGTTCAATCCCGAGCTGAGCGACAAGTCGCGTATTCTGGCCGTAACCAAGGCCGATATGCTTGATGACGAGCTGAAGGAGGAGCTCTCGAAGGAGCTTCCTGACGACCTTCCCACGCTATTCATTTCATCGGTCACCGGCGAGGGAATAACCGAGCTTAAGGACCTGCTGTGGCGCGAGATAAACTCGGAGCAGAATATGGTGCAGACCACCATCACGCACCGCCCGCTCGACGTGCGCCATCGCGTGGAGGAGGAAGACAATTTCATCTTCGAGGCCGAACCGCTCGACGACGACGAGGAAAGCCGCGACGACTGGAGCGACGAAGACTGGAACGATGAGTTCTGGAACGAGGAAACATCAGTAAACAAGGATAAGTAACATCAAGATTATGAAGAAATTAACGATAATACTCGCAGCCGTGATGCTGGCGCTCGGCGCCCAGACGGCATCGGCGTGGAAACTTAGCGACCTCTTCGGCGGACAAAGCGCCGGTGAAACGGTGACGTCACTCATCGAAGGTGTGTTCTCCACCTCGAAAATCGACATCAAGGATATGGCAGGCGAATGGACAGTAGAAGGTTCGGCTGTCAGCTTCAAGAGTGAAAACTTCCTTCAGCAGGCCGGCGGTATCGCCGCCGCAACCGCCGTGGAGTCGAAGCTTAACCCCTATTATAAGAAATACGGCCTCACCGGTGCCAAACTCACCATCGATGCCGCCGGCAACTTCACCCTCAAACTGAAACGAGCCTCCATCAGCGGCGTAATCGTTAAGGACGGCGATGGCAATTTCACTTTCCAGTTCCAGGCGCTGAAGGGACTCTTTACCCTCGGACAGATGACCGCCTACGTGCAGAAGACGCCGCAGTCGATGGATATCATGTTCAACGCCGATGAGATGAAGAAAGTGCTAAGCACCGTCTCGGCCATCTCCGGCAGCAAGCTCGTCTCAGCCGCCTCGCAGATTCTTAATTCCTACGACGGTATGTACGTGGGCTTCTCCACCAAACTGACGGGGCGGGCTCCGGCCGTGCAGACACCGAACAACCAGAACCAGCAGCAAAACCAGCAGCAAGGCAACGGCCTCTTTGACGTAATAAACGGCCTCTTCGGCAGGTAAAGAAGAAGCTGTAAACCATAAAAAGCCGGGCACTTATCCACATCGGAAAGCGCCCGGATTTTGTAGGTAAGTCCCGAACCTCTAAAAAGGTAGAAAAGCTGTATCCTCGGCGGAGCAGCTTTCCTAACTAAACAACAATAACAACATTTTCAAAAAAGCACTTAAGCTTTGTCAGCAAACTAAAAACTTTTTCTATCTACAAATTAACCTTTATCGGAAAGCGGATACCGCTTTTGGCGGGTTCGATTATCGCGCTTTCTATATATATTACAACGCAGCGTGTAAATAGTTCGGCGATAAGCTAATTTTTTTTTGAAGAAGTTTCTAACCTGCTATAGTGGGTGCAGTAAGGAAATGTACAAATACTTACAGCTCCTTCTATAAATGATAGCTGTTACGCGGCGGTCATGTTGATTACTTGCCGGCAGTTTTTGCGGAGGTTGTCGAAGTCGTCGAGAAGCCATACGCCGTTGATGCGCTTTAGCTTCAGTTTGTGGGGCTGGGGAACGTTGCGGTCCGAGTATTTCACTGTGGCGCGCGCATTGTCGCCGTCGATTGAGTCGATTTTAATCCACACGATTTTTGCACCCGGCGTCGGGTCCTGGTAATCGATGCAGAACGACGCCTGCTCCATAAGGTCCATGTCACCGGAATATTCGGCATTTCCGTTTGCCGTGGAGTAGAGTTTCTTGAACTCCGGGGTCATCACACGCTCGGGATGCGCATTTTCGTTAGTGAGGCACGGAATCTGCTTCCAGATTTCGCGGATGCGTTTTTCGAGGGCCTGTTTCTCGGCCTCCTCGTTCTGTTCGGCCTCTTTGGCGGCGAGGGCACTGTCTTCCTGCGCCTTCTCTTCGGCGGAAATTGCCGGCGCGGTATCGGCGACCGGCGCGGAGGCGGTATCGGAGTCGGTGGACGAAGCGGTCTTCTGCCCGCAGGAGCAGCAAAGCAGTACCGCACCTGCTATTAAGTAGTTGATTTTCATAAATGTATCTCTTAACGTTTGATATTCGGAATTAACAAATTGGACAGTAGGGTTGTTGTGGTTCAGTTGGTGCGGATGAGATTAACCTCAAATGCTTCTCCGGTAGAGTTATTCGTAAAGGTGCCGTAATATCTTGGATAGTCTTCATACAATTCCCACGAGCCGCTGTTGCGACCCTTTTTTGTATATTCCTCAAGGCATATACGTCGGGGAACTAAGATTGGATTGACGTTCCCTTCCAATCGGAGTGTGTTCCCCGCTTTTGTGTAAGTATAACTTCCTTCGAAGTCAGTCACCCATGCTCCTACTCCTCCAAAACGATGTTCGGAAACATACAGAGTCATAGTAATTGCGTAAGGGCCGACGGTGCCCCGAAGCTTCCACACCTCGTCATATTTCTTTTTCTTGGAGGTAGCGGTGGTGCGTGCTTTGCTGCGTTTCTTCTTGGCCGAGGCCGGCGCGGCAGCTCCGAAGGCGAGTCCGCCCAAAAGCACCGCGATGATAAAATAGCGAAGTAATTTCCTCATTTCTAATTTGTTTAGGTTGTTGATAAATTCAGGTTTTTCAGCGCGGAAATCTTCGTCGTCATGATTTGCGTCCGGGGCGCAAAAAAGGTATGAAGATTTCGTGTTTGACCTGAAGGGGCATCGCCAAACGCCCGGAACATGCAAACAGGAAATTCCATACCCGTAGTTGCGGCAGAACCTTGCGTCTGTGCTGAGTGCGCTGACGCCGGTCTGTCCGCCGATTAGCGGATTCAGGGATTCCTCTTCTTTGTTCCATGCGTAAAAATTGGCGATTTCCTTCAGGAAAGAAGAGCGATAACTTTCTTGCAGTGCACTGGAGCGGACTGCAAAACGGGGCAGACTCCTCTACCCGCCGACAAAGTTAACCATAAAATCCCATAAATCCAAACGGATATGGAATATTATTTCTGTTCGCAGGGCAAAATTACTGTATGGGAGGCGGTTGCGCAAGTCCTTTTCCATCCTTTTCTCGGGAGGCATAGATTTGAGGACGTAGATTTGCGGGAAAGGGAAGTTATTGCTAATTTTGCGGCATGAGAGGAAAGCGTGATGCTAATATTTCAGGAAAGGTGATTCTCGAAGAGGCTGAAAGTCAGGGCTTTGCCGATAGCTTCACTGAGTTCTCCGTACACGGCAACTGCCGGGTGGGGCGCGTCAGGCGTTACGACCGGTTCTACTTCGTGAAAGCGCTGCGCGCCGACCTGCGGGACGACCCTTCGCTGCGCCGGCAGTTGCGCAAGGAGTTCGACATCATGCTCAAGGCGGAGCATCACGGCATAGTGCGCGCCATTGATTTCTTCTACTCCGAAGAGCTGGGCGACGCCATCCTCATGGAGTATGTCCCCGGCCTCGACCTGAGGCAATGGCTCGAAGGGAAACCGTCGCGCAAGGAGCGCCGCCGCGTTGCCCGGCAATTGCTCGAAGCGGCCGCCTACATGCACCGCCGCGGGATAGTGCACCGCGACCTGAAGCCTGAGAATATACTCATTACAGGAGAGGACAACAGTGTGAAAATCATAGATTTCGGCCTCGCCGACACGGCCGATTCCGCCGTGCTGAAACGTGCCGCAGGCAATGCCGGGTATTCGGCCGCCGAACAGCAGGAAGGCGCCGACGCGCATCCCACGGCCGACGTCTATTCGCTGAGCCTGCTGATACGGCAGTTGCGTCCCGGCCCGGAGTGGCTCATCGCCGCAAAGAAAGGGAGCGACCCGCGCCCCGAAAAGAGATACGCCGACGCCGGCAGGATGCTGCGTGCCGTCGGCGCCATCGACCGCCTGCTGAAAACAGGCGCCGCAGCGGCCACCGTCGTAATCATGGCGCTGATAGCAATGTTTTCATATTCGGGAAGCGATCAGTCCGATAGCGTTAAAATGCTTCCCTTAGACCACCCGCAGACTGCGGCAGACAGCATGGCAGGTGCGAACCGGAATGGTGTTGTAAATAATGAATCGTCGGCCGCCGACAGTTCTTCCTCCGGTGAGCCTGATATTGGCGTCCCGCAACTTGTGGGGGCCGACAATATGCCTCTGCCTACGGGCGATGTAAGCACCGGCCCAAGTGTGGCTTCTCCATCCCCCGCTCCCGTCCCTGAGCCCAAAAGCGCATCTGCTCCGGCGGAGGGAAACCGCAATAACATCGCTGACGGGAAGTCCCGCAAGGATCCGGCAAGAAACCATTCCATCTTCCATTCCTCGCTGAGCGGAATGGAGTTGCCGAATCACGATTATTTCTGTGACCGGTCTAAAGATTTGTTAAAAGATATGAGGAAATTGCCCGGTTACGGAAAACATACTCCCCGGGAAGTAGCCGAGGCTTATCGCCGTGACTTCGAAAAGTGCAAGGAACGGTTGAGAGAGGAAAATGTGGCTCCTCGAAATGATGATGCATTCGGCATAATGTGGGAATTTTACCTCGGAGGTTTTGCGGGGGCGTGGCCTGACGACCGGAATGCTTATCATGAATATCTAAAACTCATAATACATGTTGACGTACAAGTCCGCTCATGTTTCGTCAACGCAAATCCGTAGACACTCACTGCGTAGGGAGCAGGTTAAGCTCGACACCGCCGGTGCGCCCTATCTCGTAGAGCAGCGGCTCGACGACTTTTTGGGGCGGCGTGTATGGGCTTAGCAGCAGCGCGTCGTGCGCCACTATGCTGTCGGCGTGGAAACGGCCGCCCGCTTCGAGTCGCGTTCCCTGCGCCTCAAGGATGAGGAAATCGCCGTTCCCCTCGTGGCGCACACGCATGTAACGGTCCGGAAACCAGCGGAGTTCCAGCTCCGAGCCGGAGGCAAGTTCCGCGCTGAGCACAGAGTCGGCGGTGACGGCGCCGGAAATTGACTCCGGGTCGAGGCCGCAACCCTTCACGAAAGCATCCTCGTTGGCGAATCCCACGTATCTCGCCAGGATATTCCACACGCCCGGGCGCGGGTTCTGCCATCCTTCTATGTATCCGAACAGACGTTTCAGGGTAGTCTCGCTGATGTAGGCTCCGGTCTCGTTGAAAACTAGTTCCGCGAGGCGGGTAAAATCGGACGGCGACTTCACCGCGAACCCCGCCTTCTCCTCGATAAGCCGGCACATGGCCCTCTTCTTGTACATAATGATGGTTGAAATTTTTACGAAGATTTGTTTCAGTCTATAAAAAAGATGTCATATAAACGGGTAAATATGTCAGTTCACCCTCTTTCCGAAAATCTTTGGTATAGATAATGTATCGTTTATTAACGCGTGAGGAAAATTTTTCACAAAACAGATCAAGCGATTTATGAGCCTTATAGCCGGATGACTTCACTTCTATCGGCTGTATCTTAGTCCCGTGGGACAGCAGGAAATCCACTTCGTAGAGATGGTTGCTTGTTTCCGAAGGCCATGTGTAATAATAGAGCTCATGTCCTTTGGCTTTCAGCATTTGCGCAACCACATTTTCGTAAACATATCCAAGGTCGGCACTCAGTTTGTCGGAGAGTAACTTTTCGTAGATGATGTTTTCTGTGAATTTTTTGTCCATAAAAGCAATGGTGATAAATAGCCCGGTATCGCAAAGATACATCTTGAATCGGTCGGATGAACGGTGCAATGCAAAACCTACATGTGGGTCGTTGGCGTGATATGCCAGATTTACTACCATCGAATCCTGCATGTCATATATTGTTTCCCGGAGGCGGTCGAAATTTGTAGTATCGGTTACAGCTGTAGCCTGATAACGGGAATAATTGCCGGTCAACTGAGCCGGAATGGCCATGAACATCTTCGAGGCATAACCGGTAGGGTCTATCTTTATGAAATCCTGCTCGTATAAATCTATAATGGCACGCTTCACGGAATCAACCCTCTTCATGTTGTTGGTTTCGATATATGTTTTTACAGCTTGTGGCATACCCCCTATAAGCATATAGAGCCGGAACCGTTTCATTTCCTCACGGTTGCCGTCATCGCCCAATCCTTTCCCCATGGAGAAGAATCTATGGAGCATTGTCACGTAGTTGTCGTTGCCCAGTGCCCAGTTGAATTCTTCATAATCCAAGGGATATAGGCAAAGACTGTATTCCTCGCTCGGAATTATGATGTTTTTTACATTCTGCCGTATTGATAGCAAAGAACCGGTTTCTATGTAGTCATATCTCCCGTCCTTTACCAGATATTTTATAGCTTGTCTGGCCTCCGGGCATTTCTGTACTTCATCAAAAATCAAGACCGATTGCCTTTTGTAGAGTTCGACGCCATAAATCATCTGTAACCTCATGAAAATATAGTCTAGGTCCGATGTGTCCTCAAACAACTCGCGCACTGCTTTTGGACAATTGGCAAAGTCTATGGCAATGAATGATTTATACTCATTTTTGGCGAAAGTTTCGGCAAGGGTGGATTTTCCCACGCGTCGTGCTCCTTTGATAAGCAACGCCATACTGCCGTCAAAATCCTCCTTCCATTTCAGCATTTCGTTGTATAATTTACGTCGGAATATCATACTCAATAATACTTGTTTCTGCCGCAAAATTACAAAATTTGTTGCTTATCCCCAAATTTAAAACTGCAAAAATGATGCTATCCCCTGAATTTAAAACCACTAAAATGATGCTCTCCCCCAAATTTGAAACCGCGAAAATGATGCTGTCCCCTGAATTTAAAACCGCGAAAATGATGCTGTCCCCTGAATTTGAAACCACGAAAATGATGCTTTCCCAAAAATTTGATGCTGTTTTGGCTAAGGTGCCGTCAGAGGTCAGAGGCCCAGGAGGTCGCGGGTTATGTCGAGGGCGGTTTCGAGGGCTTTTTCGGGGACGGTTTGGTCGGGGAGGGCATCGCCGGGAGTCGGAAGGAGAGTGAAGCGTATTTGGTCGGCGACGTTCTTTTTGTCAGCGCGTATCAGTGCCAATAGTTCGGGGTAATCGTCGCAGGTGAAGGGGACGGCGGGGAAGAGTCGGCGCAGCATTTCGGCGTAGCTGTAAATGTGGGCGGAGGGCATATCGAGTTGCGTGTGGCTCAGGATGAGAGCGGTGAGCAGTCCTTGTGCTATGGCGATGCCGTGGGGTACGGGGCGGCCGCGCCGCAGGGCGAGACTCTCGAAGGCGTGCCCGGCCGTGTGGCCGAGGTTGAGCACTTTCCGCAAGCCGTGTTCGTGCGGGTCTTGCTCCACGATTTCACTTTTCACGCGCAGGCAGGTGGCAACTGTCTTTGCCATAGCTTCGGGATTAAGTTCCTCGGTTTCGAGTAATTGCGGCAGCAGTTCGGGCGCGCCTATATAAGCGGTTTTCAGCACTTCGCCGAAGCCGGAAAGCAGTTGCTCGCGTGGCAGCGTGGAGAAGGCGTGGAGCGGTACGTAAGTTGCCGATGTCTCGGCGAAAACGCCCACCTGGTTCTTGTGGCCGTCGAAGTCGATGCCGGTTTTTCCGCCCACCGAGGCGTCCACGGCGCCGAGAAGTGTTGTGGCCACGTTGACGAAGCGTAGTCCCCGCTTGTAGGTGGCGGCGGCGAATCCCCCGATGTCGGTCACCATGCCGCCGCCGACGTTCACCACAATAGATGAACGTGTAAGGCCGTGGCGCTGCATTTCGCGCCAAAGGTGCGCCGCGCTGTCGAGCGTCTTATTTTCTTCGCCGTCTTCGATTACGGCCACGGGTAGCTCATCCAGCATGGTGCCGCGCAGAATCTCCGGCAATAGCCGCTGCACATTACTGTCTGTAACCAACAGGGCGCGGTCGTGCTCCGGTAGCGACACTCCGAGTTCTGCCAGTGTGGCGCCGATGTGTATCTCCTCGCTCATTACCTCCTTTATTATAATGGTCTGGTTTTCAGGAACTCTGCGAACTCCGGCATGGAGTGGAAGATGGCGTCGGCTTTCTCGCTGACGAAAGCTTCGCGCGGAATCGGCCCCGTCGTTACGGCCACGGTGAAGAGACCGGCGGCTTTACCGGCGTGCACGCCGAGCGGCGCGTTTTCTATCACGATGGTTTCCTCGGGCCGCGTGCCGGCCTTCTCGAGACCTTTGAGGTACGGCTCCGGGTCGGGTTTCCCATGTGTTACGTCGAGGGCCGTTATGCGGTCTCTGACCGCGAAGACGCCGGGAAAATCGCGATCCAGGCGGTCGAGCGTGGTGCGTTGCGCCGAGCCGGTCACCAGGATACAGCGCACGCCGCGGCGCTTCAGCTCACGGAGCATCCGCGCGGCGCCGGGCATGACTTCCGGCTCGCCCTGCTCCTCGAAGAATTTCCCTTTTATGGCATAGAGGCGTCGGCACTCCTCGGCGTCGGGGTGGCGGTGCAGCTCGCGCCCGAAGATAAGGTCGATGGTCGCAGGACCGGTCATCCCCTCGTAGAGGAAAAACTCGTCGGCGGTGGTAGAGACGCCCTGCAGGGCCATCATCTTCTGCCAGGCGCGGGCATGGCGCGGCATGGAATCGTAGAGCACGCCGTCCATGTCGATAAGGGCGGCGCTGATTATTTCAGGAAACTTCATACAGTTTGTCACTACTTATTCAGGTTCTGGTTTACCTAAAATCTTTAAATTAACGGTTATATTTATTCACTCGAAGAACTTTAGGTCGCATTGCTTCACTCGCGCTCGCAGAATTTGCGCAGAAATATTATGTTGGGAATTTGAGGTTAAAGTAGCTTAACCAAATCGTCCGGGTTTGGGAGCGCTGAACGAATTTCGGGCGGTAACTCATCAGCAGTTCTATATTTGGCAACGCCCATAGGAGTCGTAATTCCCCGAAAGGCGAATTGCACTGTTTTATCGTCCTTATCCTTACACAATACAATGCCAATGGATAGGTTCTCCTCCGGTCTTTTTACGTATTCGTCGAGCGCGGAGAGGTAAAAATTGAGTTTCCCGGCATGTTCAGCCTTGAACTCGCTCCATTTCAATTCTATTGCAACCAAGCAGCGTAACGCCCTGTGGTAGAATAACAAATCGATGAAATACTCTTTTCCTCCCACTATAACTCTGTATTGGTTGCCCATGAAAGTGAAATCATTGCCAAAGGCCATGATAAAATTCTTTATATTATGGACAATCCTGTTTTCCAATATCCTTTCATCGAAATTGTCGGGATCTTCGACATTGACAAAGTCTAACAGGTACTCATCTTTAAATGATCGAAGTGCGGCAGCTCTCAAATCCTTATTTTGTATTGTGGCATCGAATGTTGATTGTGAAAGTCCGGTTGTATATGGATTGCTCTTGATCATATAACGAAGTTTTTCGACAGACCAAAATTCAGTGGCACATCTTCTAATATAATAAAGTCGCTCTTGCAGTGAATTTGTCTTGATTAAGATATTGTAATGATGTGAGAAACCGATACTAAGAAACCACTCAATTTCTTGCTCCGAAAAATCGTCCAATGCCATTGGACGATTTACCGGAATAGCAGATTCAGAGGAATAGCCGAAATCGTCCAACGTTATTGGACGATTTGACACATACTTGGACCATCCCTCGTAAAAGGTGCGCATACGTTTGATGCCGGACTCCGAAAAGCCTCTTAGGCCGGGTAGCTCTTGCTGCAATAATCTTGATATGGAAGCAATAGCATTGGAACCCCATTTAGCAGTACGGCTCTTGACAGATATATATTCACCTATGTTATAATAAAGAGAAAGCTGCTCACGATTAGCCAAACGAGCAGCATTATATCTGCTTGCGAGAATCGTTGATTTTATATCTTTGACAGCTTTAACGATGTCGGAACTGTCGAATTTGTCAAGAGAAATTTCCATAATGCAAAATTACGAAATATAAATGACAAATCGATATAAACTACAGTAAAAACGGCAAGATGGAACCCTATAATGAGAGGAAAGTTGGGGTTCGGGCTTTTTAAGGATGCCTGTATTCTTGTCTTTGGCTCCCACGCCGCCGCGGTGTGCGGAGCAACTGCTAAATCCACTTTCTGACGGATGAGCAATATAAATAGCGACAATTCCTTGGCATTTTACTTCCTATACTTCCTTTCCCAAAATACACAAATACTTAATGCGCCTGCTTTAATCGGCAAGATTATTTAACTTGTTTGCGACACAATGAAATCCGGAAGTTTTTGTAGGGCTTATTTTGAGCCGCCGTCGATGTCGGCTTTGGCGGCGTGGCGGATGAGCAGCCAGCCGTAGTGCCGCGCCATGTCTATGATGTTTATGCGGTCGTTGACGTCAATATGGTCGATGCGTTGCGCGGCCTGCGGCGAGTAGCGGCTGGTGGTGAACCTCAGTTTGGGATGATGGTACATACCCCCTATGTTTATGCCGAAGCGCAGTAGCGGAATCGGCGTCTTCAGCACAGCCAAGTGGTAGTACAGGTCGCCGGAGAAGTCGTTGCGCCCCTCTGCTCGCAGGTGGTAGCGGTCTAAATAAATGTCGAAGGGATAGACCTGCAGCAGGTGGTCGAAGACGCGGGCCTCGGCCTCGATAGAGGGGATGTGGATGTCGCCGTCCCGGAAAATAAGAGCCATGTGCATCAGTTTCTTGATGCACGGGTTCTGGTGGAGGTAAAGGTCGGTGGCACTGGCCTTTATACTGGCGGTCATGGATCCGGTGTTTATGTCCATGGATGGAAATATCTGAAAACCGGTTCGGGCATTGGCGTGGAAGATGCCGTGGAGGTTGCCCATCTGCGGCATTAGCGCAAGCACATTGGGGTAGGAGTCGAAAAACTCCGTGAGGTTGAAGTTGTAGACGCGTGCCCCGAACTCGGCGCGCAGCGAGTCGCGGTCGGGCGAGAAGTAGCGCATCGAGGCGCCGGCGTGCCCGAAGTCGGCCGAGAGGTATAGCGTGTCGAGGGCCATGACTCCCGGTTGCATACGGCATTTGGCCGCAAGGTCGTAGAGCCACAGGTTTGTGTAGACCGTGGCTTTGGCCTTGGCGTCGATGACGGCATCCCAGTCGCCGGGGACCATGAAGGCGGATTTCGGCGCTTCGTTCTCGGTGTCGTCGCTCGCCTTGTATGCGCTGCCGCTGGTGAAGATGTGCGCCATCTGGTTGAAGTGCAGCGTGTCCACGTCGAGCTTTGCGCGCAGGCGGTTGAAGGGTTTGCCGTCACGCCTGGAGCGGCGGTATGTGCCGGAGAGGGAGAAAGCGGTTTTCAGCGAGGCTACGTGCAGCGACCGCAGCGAGATGCTGTCGTTGTCGGTGAAGAGGTCGGCGCCGAGGTCGGTTATGGTTATCGGAGCGGGGTATGCGGCCATCCGCAGCGAGGCGCGGGCGGCGTCGATGCCGAGGGTACGCGGTCGCCCGTCGCGCAGCAGAAGGCGCACCGTGGCGTCGTTCATTGTGGCGCGCATCAGCCGCGTGGTGTCGGCGAAGTCGGGCATCGAATAGTGCAGGCGCTTTACGCGAAGCGTCACGCGGTCGCCGCTGTGCTCCTCTATGGCCACATCGCCGGCCGTCAGCATACGCCGTTCGCCCAGGTCGAGTGTCAGCGTGTCGCCGGTAAGCTCAACGATTGTACCGTCGGCGAGGGTTATGTGAGCACGCAGTGAGCCCATGTCAAGTTCCTTTTTCCCACCTTCGCGGAGGCGTGCGGTCGGTACGAGGGCGTCGAAGGCGAGGTTCTGTACCCGCAGGCCCGGGAGCCTGAGGTTGAACTCCGGTATGGAGAGCGAGAGGCCCTGCGGGAGCGCCATGTCCACGTTGCGCAACGTGGCTTCGGCGTCGGGGAAACGTCCCGCCGCCAATACGGTGGCATCGGCCTGCGAGGCATTAACCCTTATGCCTTCCGGCAACGACATGGCTATGCCGGAGAGGTCGGCGGTGGCGGCGAGTGGCCGGCCGCTCTTGTTGGCCAGCGTCACCCGGCCGTCGCGCGCCGAAACCCGGCCGCCGTCGGGCAGCCTCACAGACACGTCGGAAAGGACCGCCTCCGCTCTCAGGGGGATATGGCGGTATTCACCGCTCCCTATCAGTGACAGCGGGAAGTCAAGGATAGAGGTAAGCACGGCAGTGCCTCCGGGGCGGTAACTGTTCACCGGGGGGATGGCGGCGGCCAGCCGGGAGAGGTCGGCGTCCACGCGAAGCGCGGCATGGAACCGAGGGTCTGAGAATACCTGAGTGATTTCTCCCTTCAACAGCAGTTTCATCCCTTCGCCGGCGGCCTCCAGCCCGTCGATGGTACAGTAGCTTTGCTGCCAGTTATCACCGTCGAAGGTCAGCGACGCCCTCAGTTTGATACCGTTGACCACATAGCTCGTGCCGTCGGCCATGGTGTATGTCACCCTCGAGTCCGGCACCGTCAGCACCGCCTCGAAGCAGGGGAGGGCGCTTCCGGCGAAGTGGTAGGGCTTGGTCAGGCGTATGGATATGCTTGTGCGCAGGTCTCCCTTCACCCCCTCCAGTCCGGAAAGGAACTCCGAGGGGAGGTACTCGAGCAGCCTCATTAGGTCGAAGGTTGAAATATCGGAGTGGAGATTGCTGATTTTTGACCGCTCGCCGAAGTCCATGGTGGCTGAGGTAGTGGTCGAGACATTGGCCAGTTGCACCCTCATGTTCTCGAACTTCAGGGCGAAGGGTTTGAAACTGAAGTCTACGTCGCCGCCGAGGTCAAACGGGAAACCGGTCACTAACGGCATCCCGTTGAACTGTGCGGAGATTTTACCCCGGACCGCTACATTGTAGGAGTCGGAGCGGGGCGAGCGGCGTGTCAGGGAGATGTCGCTGAGCGATGTGCGGGCGTTCAGACGGTTAGGTGCCGAATAGAAAGTGCAGTCGTAGATGTCGCGGAGCGAGACCTTGTCTACGCTTATGTAAGGCATGTCGAAAGGCAACGTGTCGTGCGGCAGGATGTCGAAGTTGTTTACCGAGTCGTTGAGCGTCACCATGTTGAGGCGGAAACCGGATGCCTCCACCTCGTGGAGTTCCACCTTCCCGAAGAGAAGTTTCACTAAGTTCACGCTTCCGCTCATGTGCCGCAGGAAAGCCAGGGAGTCGGCGTTGGCGGGGAGCGCGGCGCGTTGCGCGGCGGTGACCGCGCTCCGGTGGAGGGTGCGGCTCACCACGTTGATGGAGTCCACTTCGAGGCGGAAGTGCGGGAAAGTGGACCAGATGGTGAAGTCGATGTGAGCGGCGGTGCAGTCTGCTGCGAAATAAGAGGAGGCGCGTTCTTCCACGATTTCGCGGAGATGCCCCGACGAGAGATACCATGTCAGGCAGGCCAGCAGCGCCACGGCGAGCGCCACGGTGCCGGCGAGGCACAGCAGCACAATCTTAAGGATGCGCAACGGCGAACGGGAGGTGTGTTTAGAGTGTGCAGACATAGTATTGAAGTGTGGACACGGCGCCGCGGTGGGACCATCTCGCCGCACGCCTTTTAACTTATAACATTTTTTAAGCTAAAATGTTAGTTCGCGTAAGACAATAATAAATCCGGGACAAAAGGCTGTCCCGGATTTGTATCGAGTAAATGCGAGTGTCAGAGTTTGGTTACGGCTCCGATGAACAGGATTGTGCCGGTGGACGTCTCTTCAATCATGAATAGGAAAGGCCGGTCGAGCGTTATTTCAACCGGTTTGAATTCCGGAGCGTCCGGATTCAAAGCAGCGTCAATACCCATCATGGTGACAGCGGCGCCGAGCGTGCCGCCTTCGTCGGTAGAAACGCGTGTTTCCTGAAGAACTTGGGTAACTTTCAGGAGGGAACCGTCCGAAGCGATTGCATTGAAACCGTAATCGAACATATAATCCAGCCCTTTGGATTTAAGCAATCTTGTGATGTCCTGATTGGAACCGATGTCGAATTTCGGCATCCTTACGATGCATTTGGTTTCTTTCGTATTAGCAAAATCCTGTGAAAGC
>DKVK01000113.1 GCA_002491165.1 Porphyromonadaceae bacterium UBA7180 | reverse complement strand
ACCTTCATTTTGATACACCCTCCTCCTTTTTCGGTTACAATCCGAGGGCGAGGAGGAGGTCGGCTACTATGAAGGTGCTGCCGCCTATGTAGAGGAGCTCGTGGGGCGCGGCGTCGGCGAGGGCGGCTTCATAGGCCTCTTTTACTGTGTGGTAGGCGCGGCCTATCAGGAAGTTTTGCGTGGCTTTCTCCAACAGTTTATCCACCGGGAGGGCGCGCGGTATCTGCGCTTGCGTGAAGTAGTATTCGGCGTTCTTGGGGAAGAGACGCAGAATGTGGTCCACGTCTTTGTCAGCCACGAATCCGCAGACTATCCGCAGGCGCGCGTCTTTAGGCCGCTCGGCCATCAGCAGTTTCAGTTGGGCCATGTTATATTTCAGTCCGGCTTCGTTGTGGCCGGTGTCGGCGATGGTCAGCGGCGACTGCGACAGTTCCATCCAGCGGCCGCGCAGTCCGGTCAGTTTGTCACACTGTTCCATGCCGCGCACCACAGCCTCATTGGGAATCCCGATTCCGGCTTTCTGCAACATTTCAATAGCTGTGAGGACTGTGCGTATATTGGCTTTCTGATATTCCCCGGCCAGCGGGTAGAGGAATGACCGGCCGCGCCACAGTATGCGCCATTTCCCGGTTTCCTCGTCGCGCGTGATTTCCGCCAGATTACAATCCTGAGCAAAGGTTATCGGTGCGCCGACTTCCGCCGCTTTCCGTTCGAAAACCTCGCGCACTTCACCTTCGGCTTCACCTACCGTTACCGGTATTCCAGCCTTTATGATACCGGCTTTCTCGCCGGCGATTTTCGGCAGCGTGTCGCCGAGAAACTGCGTGTGGTCGAGCGAGATATTGGTGATTACGCAACCTTCGGGGGTGATGATATTGGTGGAATCGAGGCGACCGCCCATCCCTACTTCAACGACGGCGAAATCCACCTTGCGGCGCGCAAAGAAGTCGAAGGCCATCATCATGGTCAGCTCAAAGAAAGACGGCGACCCTTCGTAACCGGAATTGCGGTATTTCTCCACGAAATCCACCACCTCCTGCCGCTCAATCATCTCGCCGTCCACGCGCATACGTTCGCGGAAATCGGCAAGATGAGGCGAGGTGTAAAGCCCGGTGCGGTAGCCGGCCTCTTGCAGAATGGCGGCGAGGGTGTGCGAGCAGCTCCCCTTGCCGTTGGTTCCGGCCACGTGGATGCTACGGAAACGGCGATGCGGATGTCCGAAAAAGGCATCGAGACGTTCCGAGGTTTCGAGCCCGGGTTTGTAGGCCGCGGCACCGACGCGCGAGAACATCGGCAGGCGGCTGAACAGGTATTGTGTAGATTCGTTATAGTCCATATATGAGATAACCGGCCAATCCGGCGATTACGATTACTATTATCGGATGAAGTTTCTTATGGTTCCACGGCATGGGGAAGTAGACGAGGCAAAACGCTGCCACACAGATAATTATATTGGTGACGAGTTGCCACGTAATGCCATTGGGGTTGAAGTTCGGCGCATTCATGAGCAGGATTGCGGCCGAGGCGATAAGCCCGACCACCACGGGGCGCAGTCCGGAGAAAATGCCTTTAATGACGCCGCTTTCGTGGTGCCGGCGTATGAAGTGGGAACTGTAAAGCACCAGGAAGAACGACGGAAGCACCACCGCCAGCGTGGCGAGGCACGAACCGAGCAGTCCCCACCAGATTGTAGCGTATGCCGGGTCTACGCTGCCGGGCGCCACGAAGCCGATGTACGTGGCCGAGTTGATGCCGATAGGCCCGGGAGTCATCTGCGAGACGGCCACGATGTCGGTAAACATCTGTTCGGAAATCCAGCCTGGGCCGACCACCTCGTTCTCCACGAGCGAGAGCATGGCGTAGCCGCCGCCGAAACCGAACAGTCCTATCTTGATGTATGCGCGTATAAGTTGCCAAAAAATGTTCATTACCGTTTAAAACACTTACTTACAGAGTTTTCTGCGTGAATAAAGGAAATGCAGGTAGCCGCCGACGGCGCCAAGCACTATGTAAAGCACGGGATTGGAGAGGAAGCCGAGTTTCAGCGAGATGAGCGTAGCTACACCAACGGGAATCCAGCATGTCTTCCACCCTATCTTGGCTGAGCGTGCCGAGGTGATGACCGGCGCCACGATGAGCGCCACCACCGCCGGGCGTATCCCCATGAAGATGGATGAGATAACATGGTTATGCTTGATGGTATCGGGAGTCAGGAAGATGGCGATAAGCAGGATGATGACGAACGACGGGATAATGGTTCCCAGCGCCGCCGATACGCACCCCTTGAAGCCACGTATGCGGTCGCCAACGCTCGTAGCGATATTCACCGCCAGGATGCCGGGGAGCGACTGCGCTATGGCCAGCAGGTCAAGGAAATCCTCGCGCTCTATCCAATGGTGCTTGTCCACTATCTCGCGCTCGATAATTGAAATCATGGCCCAGCCGCCGCCGAAGGTGAACGCCCCGATTTTCAGGAATGACAGGAAAAGGCGCAGGCAGGGATGCTTCTCCGGCGGCCGCACGGCGCTGATGTTTTCGGTAGAATCCATCTGCTTGGCTGTTTATTTCTTTGCGGCCATAACCTGACGCAGGGCACGCGCCAGCTGGTCGGGACACGAGGTGGTCTTCATGCCGCAACGGATACCTTCGATTTTCGGGAGGACGTCCTCCACTTTCATGCCGCGGACGAGGCTGCAAATCCCCTGGAGGTTGCCGTCGCAGCCGCCGTAAAACTGTATGTCTTTAATGACGCCGTCCTCTACGTCGAGGTCTATCTGATAAGAGCATGTGCCCTGTGTGGAATATTGGTATTTCATAATGTATTGTTCCTATCTTTGCCCGGAGGCGTGCAAAGATACAACGTTTTTCGCTTATGTCCAAATAAATCTTTCCGGCATAAGTTCCTCGGCAACAAAAAAGGAGTCCACACCGGGACTCCTTTTTTATAATGGACGCTTGTCCAGCGTTTATTTCACGCGAATCTTAAGGGTCTTGCGACCGTTTTCAGAAGTTGCGGTCACGACATAGATACCGGAAGCAAGATTTGCGGTGGAGACATTGTCACGGCCGCTGAGCACCTTGGTGCCGGCAGTGTTGAAGACATCGATGGCGCAACCCTCGGCACGCAGCACGTTGCCGTCGAAGGCAAGCTTGGCATCGGCGGTAACACCGTTGATTGCGGTGAACTTGGTTACCGAAACGCGGGCTTTGACCGTCTGTCCGTTAAGGCCTACAGTCAGGTCACACTCACCCTCGGCAAGGCCTTTGAGTGTAAGGTGTATGCCGTCTTCGGCCATCTCCATGTTCGACATTTCGAGCAGCGACTCGTTATAGTCGCAGGTGAAACCTTCAATCATCTCTTCGGTGAGTTCTTCGCCGTAAAGCGAAACCACGAACTCAACCTCCTTGGAAACCTCGACGGAAGCCTTGGCGGGTGTGATAACGAGCAGTCCGTTTTCAAAGTAGAGGCGCGGGGAAGTCTCCGTACCGGCCCACGGCTCGGCAGCTTCGTAGCCGAAACGGAAGCCGAGAGTGTCGGCGAAGAAGTCGCGGCTCAAGTTTCCGGCTTCTATGGATTTACCCTCGGTGCTTGCAGCATCGTCGGCAATAGCCGGTTCCACTATTGCGAGTGTAGAAATGGCATAGTTGTCTTTGAGAGCCTTGTCGGCCTCGAAATTCGGGCCATAAATGGGATTGTAGTCCTCGTCATAATCCTGCTCCTCGGCCTCGTTGGCACGAGTGTAGCCCACTATACGGTGAACGGTGTTGTTCTGGCCGGGGAAATCACCCTCCGTAACCTCGGGAGCCGTTATGGAAGTTAGAGCCACAAAGTTGCCCTGTATGAGAGGATCCACCTCGTCTTCACCGTCGTTCTGCTGGCTGTTGGGGAACGAGCCTACCACACCGCCGGTTTTTGCGCCACCGCCCCAACGGGCATTTTCAGTGGCGGTAAGGGTACCTTCCACATAGTTGTTCATCACCTCGATGCGTGTAGCCGAGCCTGCGATACCGCCGATGGTATTACTGCCGGTAATGTCAGCCTTTACATGGCAGTTGGTGACTTTGCCCGCATTGCTGCTGATTTCGCCGAGGATACCGCCCACGTTGGTCCCGCCGTTGATTTTGCCGGAGAATGCACAGGCATTTACGACTGAACTGGTAAAGGTGGAACATACCACACCTCCAACGGCACCCTGCGATGCTATCTCGCCATTGAACGAGCACTCGGCGATAGTAGAGTATAGCGCGGCGCGTCCCACGAGACCGCCGAGATTGCCGTCGCCCATCACGCTGCAATTGTAAGCGTGGACGTTGGTAATGAAGGCGCTTGTGGCGCTTCCCACAACGAGGCCCTGCTCGTACACCGTTGCGTCAAACTCCGAATTCAGGAAGTTGAGATTTTTCACGGCACCGAGGTTGTGGTCTGTTTCGGAGGTTTCGCCATCCTCGCCGGTAGTAGGATTCTGTCCGCGGAGCGAAGGTATCAGCGCACGGCCGCTCACTTTCAGATTGCTGATGGTATGGCCACGGCCGTCCAGCGAGCCGGTGAGTTCGTAGTTGGAGGGCACGATGGTGGCTCCTGCCCCATCTATGTCGCTTACCAGCGCAAAGTGTGCCGAGGGGAAGGCCTTCATCTGCTTCAGGCCGCCTACAGTGCTGATTTCGTACGGATTCTCGAGCGTACCGTCGCCGGCTTCGAAAAGCGTGAACGGAAGGTCGTAGTAAGTAGTGGTGTACACCCAGTTGCCGGGATTCAACTGTCTGTAGTAGACTATCATCTTAGGATTGTCGGTATCCGCGTTGTATATGCCTACCGAAGCCAAGTTACCCATCTCTTCATCGGGGCCGATGTTGAGTAAAGTACCTTTCGAAGCATCGGAACTTACAACCGAGAGTTCCTCATGATTGCGGTCGGCACCGGGAGTACGACGCTTCAGGAGTACCATATATTCGCGGTTGTCATCCAGATTGAAGATATAGGGATTGTAGGACTCCGGACCGGAATATATCTGCGCCAGGTCAATGTTTTGGCCGAGGTTCAGGTCATCCACTTGCAAAATGTCGCCCTCCGTGGAACAGAAAACAACCGACGAGTGTATATCTCCGTTGTCATCTGACATTCCGCGTGTTTGCGGCACAGCATAGATATAGGAATCCCCGGAAGCCACACGACTCACCAGAGTATTCATGTTGAGGTATTCCTCTTCGCTGTTGAAGTTGAAAGGAATTGTATGCTCCACTTGTCCGGTAAGCACGTTGACAAAGCGGAAACGGTAAATATCCCCATCCTGATATGCGAGAAGCACCTGAGGGTCAAAACCGGGCAGGTCGTTCATAAAGATACCGCCTTCCATACCTTTGCCTATGGTGTAACGGAGAGTACCGGTGCTGTCCAGCCCCTTGTTGGCTCCGTCATACACCTCATAATCGTATGAATAAAAGTCACCTCCCTGGAGATTGTGCGCGCGAGACAGGTAGAAACATGGCGTACCGTCGGAGTTGCGCTCCATGTCAAAGTCCAGATTGCCCTGGAAATTGCCCAGATAGAGATAGAAAGGGTCATCTGCCGAAGTATTGAGCGGGAAACGCGACGTGCTGTAAAGCTCGGCCGTAGAGGAGTAAGCCGAAGCCGGGGCGTATACCTCCACTATAAGCTCGTTATCAGCCGTGGGATTATCGTTTGTGTAATCATACGGATCCTCGAACCAGCTATATTTAAGATGGTTTATCGAGAAATAAGGCACACCGTCTTTCTGCGATACATTGAAGGGGATGCCGTCGGGACCCGATACGAGAATCGATGGGAAGCGTTTGTCAAGCATCGCTACCGGACCACCGCTGTATCCTGCCTTCTTGTAAGTTACAAAATGGTAATCCGAGACATTGATAATGCCTCCCACTTCGGGGGTTTCAGTTGCTTCATCGGTAAGGAAGGTGATGAAGAAGTTCTCGCTCCAGGCGTCCTGCGCCGTGTTGATGGCCGAGCAGTAGTAACCTGCTATGGTAGTCAGCACCGGCGAAGTGGCACCCTCTTCTATATTCTGAATAGAGTAGACGCGGGTAGTGTAGTTGTTGACATACTGCGTGGTATTGGTGGCGATACCCACCATTATTTCGTAATTATTGTCAACGTTGAAGAATTTTTGGGTAATGGTCGGACCTATGCTGACTTCCGCCACACGGGTCTCGTTTTCCGCAAGAGTGATATTATCCCGGATTGTGCCTAACTTCTTGAACTCGGGGTCGTAAACCGTCATTTCAAAGCCGTTGATCTCGTTATTGCTGCCGTAGGTATAATCTCCGGTATAGAACCAGATGTCGCCGTTCGGACCGTCGAGATATCCTACGAGCGACGAAGCCGGTAGAGCAGAAAGTTGAGGCGCCGAGAAGGTTGAAACATTGGCTTCGGACTTCTGCTTGCTGCGGCGCTCCAGCGAGTTCAGATTACCGAAATGCGACTGTAGTAATTCCGCCTTTGCCTTGGGCTGATACGGGAACAGACGGGAATCTTCCCGCGTCGCACCCCTTTCACCAACCCCTGCAAACATGGTCAGCGTCATGCCGACACATAGCGCGGTTGTAAGGATTTTCTTCATTAATGTAAAGATTAGTGTTAATTATTGGTTGATTTTTATTTATTTCTAAAGTTTCATTTACACTTTGTTGCTCGATTCGGGCTGTTGAATATTTCAAGCACGAATTAAAGAGCATCTCAAGTATCGAAATTTGTTGCAAATTTAATACGTTTAAAGTTGCCCGACAAA
>DKVK01000104.1:36757-44757 GCA_002491165.1 Porphyromonadaceae bacterium UBA7180 | reverse complement strand
GTCGAAAAACGGGGAGTACTATAGTCAATCAATAATAAATCATGTCGAATACCATGTAAAGACCGCGTTCCCGGTGCAGCTGCAAGAAGTAAGCGGCCGTGGTTGCACCGGGAACCGCGGCTTTCATCCCGCAGACAGATATTCAGGCTAATAACCCTTCTCAAAGGATTGTGGTGTAATTGTTTCTGATTGTTAAAGTGTTGAAATTTAAGGTATTAACAGCTTTATTGCCTTTTGGGCCATTGAGATTCATAAGGATATATCCGGCGTAGGTCGCCTCTCCTTGCCGGAGGTCCGGAGAGTCCGCTCCCTAAGTCTGTAGGCACGTTGCTACTCAAAATATTTGCAAAAATTAGTCAGAAGTCGGTAATCCGAATTTGTTTTTGTAACTTTGTGGCGAAAACTATTTTGATGCACCGCGAGGCAAAGAATGATTCACCTAAAATAATAAACACTTGAATAATTTACTTAAAATAATAAGCACATGAATAAACTGTTACTAACAGCCGGTCTGGCCATAATGAGCTTGGCAGCATCGGCATCCACTCTCGATTTTACCTATAATTTCGAGGGGGCGAAGAATAGTGATTACGGCTTTAACAAGGCCGAGACATACGATGTAGCCATCCGCATCGACAATCCCTCCTTCGTAGGGGCAAAAGTGACCGGAATCCGTGTGGCCGTTCCTAAAAAACACATCGGAAACGTATCGGCATGGATGACTTCCGGTCTGAAACTGAAGGAGGTCGACGGCAAGAATGTCAACGACCCCGACATCACAAGCATTGCCGGTGAGGTGGTCGACGGTATGCTAAACGTCACTTTCGACACTCCTTACACTATCCCCGCCGGAGGTGTATACGTCGGCTATTCGTTCGATGTCACCAGGCTGGCGTCAAAGACACTGCGCCCTGTCTCCGTTGTGGGCGGCACTGAACCCGACGGTCTCTACATACACTCATCGAGCACCAAAGCCAACTGGGACTCGATGGTAGAGGAGGCCGGCGGCAGAGTATCTTCAATGGTAGTTACCCTCGAGGGCACCTTCCCCGAGCGCTCGGCCGCTTTCTCTTTCGGCGAAATCATCGGCTCTACCACCGATCCTACAAAGGCAACGATGAAGATAGTAAACTGCGGCACTACCGAGATAACCTCGATTGATTACACGGGCTCCGTAGCCGGCCAGACCTTCAGCGGTTCCACCACCACGGCTCCGATTCCAGGTTTTATCGGCGCTTCTTCCGTCTGCAAAATCGAGATTCCTGTTGTCAGCGACGCCGGACGTCACACACTCGCTCTCAAGGTGACAAAAATCAACGGCTTCGACGTAGAGGCTCCCGAGATTAAGGGAATGCTGAAGATTTACCCCTTCATGCCCGTCAACCGTCCCCTCGTTGAGGAGTACACAGGTCTGTGGTGCGGATGGTGTCCCCGCGGCTATGTTGCCCTCGAGACAATGAAGGAAACCATCGGCGACCTCTTCATCGCAGTGGCTTACCACAATGGCGACCCTATGGCTGTCATCAGGAATTACCCCAATTCTGTCCCCGGTTTTCCCTACGCGTTCATCAACCGCTCCGCAGGGGTTGACCCCGGTGAAATATACGACGGCTGGTATGATTATCGCGACTGGGTTCCCGCCGGCGACCTCGACGTAACCGTAGAGTGGACTGACGAATCCCACACCGCCATAAAGGCAACGGCCACGGCCCGCTTCCCCGAAGACCACACCGGAGCCGATTACCGCCTGAGTTACATCCTTGTGGCCGACGGCCTTACCAACGCCCGCTGGCAGCAGGCCAACTATTACTCCGGCCACCCCAGCTATAAGAGTCAGATGCCCGGCGAACTCGGCGACCTTTTCATCAACGGCGAAGATCCCGTGAAAGGCCTGACCTTCAACGATGTAGCAGTGGCCGTCACCGACTATAAAGGTGAGGCCGGCTCTATCCCCGCTGAAATCACTGCCGGCCAAGAATACAGCCACTCCCACGAGTTCAGCCTCGCCGCAGTTAATTTAGCAGTGAAAGGCGTTCCCGAAAAGATGCGCGTAGTAGCTGTCCTTACTGAAGGCGCTACCGGCAAATATGTAAACTGTAACTCGTCGGCATGGATGAACGGCGAACCCTTCGCTCCCGTTTCCGGCGTTGAGAACGTCATCACAGATGCGGACGTGTTTGAAGTGGCACGCTACACCCTGGACGGCCGGTGCATCTCCGCTCCCGTGCCCGGTGTCAACATCGTGCGCTACTCCGACGGCACCGTCCGCAAGGTGATGGTGGCACGACCGTAATGCACTCATAAAGAATTTGACTAATGTCTGATACCATGTAAAGACCGTGTTCCCGGCGCATCCGCAAGAAGTAAGCGGCCGTGGCTGTGCCGGGAATGCGGCTCCCTTCAGGCAAAACAGAGTGTTATTCCGCTAATTGCCCCCGTTTAAGGGGAGTAAGGAAAATTATTTATCAATAGTTAAAGCGATTTTTTTGGTAAAAAGCAATAACTTTGCAAGTCAGAAACCTAAACACAAAAAGAACCATGAAAATATTTGGAAAAATAATCGCGGCGATGGTGCTGGCGCTCTGTGGCGCACTGGCCGCCCAGGCACAGCTCCCCTCGGTGCAGGTCAAGGACCTCAGCGGCAAACCCGTGGACACCGCCACTCTCTCGAACGGCGGCAAACCCTTCATTATCAGCTTCTGGGCAACATGGTGCAAACCGTGCCGGCGCGAACTCAAGGCAATTGCCGACCAATACGCCGACTGGGTTGAGGAAACCGGCGTGAAGCTTTATGCCGTCTCGGTGGACAAAGCCTCGGACACCGCCAAGGTGAAGCCGGTGGTTGACGCCGGAGGCTGGGAATATGAAGTGCTCCTCGACCCGAGCGGTGACTTCCAGCGCGCCATGGGCGCCTCTAACGTTCCGCACGTCATCATAGTGGACGGCCAGGGCAAGGTAGTGGAATCGCACGGCGGCTACACCGAAGGCTCCGAAGAGGAACTTATAGAGAAAGTACGCGAACTGATAAAAGGAAAATAACCTCCAACTAACAGAGGATGAGACAGTTCCAAAAATATAAACCGGTGTTCCCCGCGCTGTTGGCGCTGCTGTGCGCCGTTCCCGGCGCGGCCGAAAACAAGGTGGCGGTGCACGGCTCGGTGCAGGCCGACGTCGTGCTTCCGCAGGAAGACGACGCCATAGGCACAGGGAGCTACGACCACAAGATACTGTTCAACACCTACGCCGACGTGAACCTGGCGAGCCGTTATGTGGACGCCGGGCTTCGCGCCGAGTTCATGAAATGGCCGCTCCCCGGCTACGAGCCCGACTTCGCCGGCTGGGGACTTTCCAACTTCTACGTCAAAGGTAAGTACAAGGGCTTCGAGCTGACCGGCGGCGACTTCTACGAGCAGTTCGGCAGCGGCTTCATCTTGCGTACTTACGAAGAGCGCGCCCTTGGTATAGACAATTCCATCCGCGGCGCGCGCGTCAACGTCAACGCCATCGACGGCGTGAGGCTGACGGCGCTCGGCGGCGTGCAGCGCCGCTACTGGGACTGGAGCAAGCACTCGCAGGTGTACGGTGCCAACGCCGAAGTGTACATGGAGACATGGATGCCGAAGCTGCGCGAAAGCGGTGCCAGCTGGATGGTGGGGGGCTCGTATGTGCTCAAACACGAGCGCGACGAAGACATCATGCTCCCCGGCATTGACTACCGCCTGAACCTTCCCGGCTGCGTCAACGCCATCGACGTGCGCTCCAGTTTCAACAAAGGGCCGTGGAGCGTGCTGGCAGAATACGCCTGGAAAGGGCAGGACCCCTCGTTCGACAACGAATACACCTACCGTCACGGCTCGGCGGTGATGCTCAGCGCCTCCTACTCAAAAAAGGGACTGAGCGCACTGGTGCAGGCCAAGCGCAGCGAGAACATGGCGTTCCGGTCGCAGCGCAGCCGCAGCGGCATTTCCGCCTTCATCAACAATATGCCGGCCTTCACATACCAGCACACCTACGCTCTGCCGGCCCTCTATCCCTACGCCTCGCAGTACGGCCCGGGGGAATGGGCTTTCCAGGGCAGCTTCTCATACAACTTCAGGAAGCACACTCCGCTGGGCGGCCGCTACGGCACGCGCGTGACGCTCAACGCCAGCTACGTCAGTTCGCTCGTGCACGAAGGGAACCCGCAGGCCGTCGTTGACGGCCGACCCGTGAACACCGTGATGGGAACGCAGGGATACTCGTCGCCATTCTTCAAGATGGGGCAGGCCAACTACTTCGACGTCAACGTGCAGGTGGAGAAACGCTTCTCGGCGCCGTTGCAGATCACATTCATGTACATGAACCAGTTCTTCAACAACAACGTGATGAAGATAGTGGAGAAAGAAGAGAAATACATTCGCTCCAACATACTGGTGGTCGACGCGCGCTATCGGTTCAACCGCAAGTTCACGCTGCGCGGCGAGCTGCAATATCTCTTCACCAACCAGGACCAGAAAGACTGGGCCTACGGTCTGCTCGAACTCTCGTTCAACCCGTGGCTGATGGCGTCGGTATCCGACATGTGGAATTGCGGCGACACCGGGACCCACTACTATATGTTCGGACTGACGGGCACATACCGCAATAACCGCCTGATGCTCTCCTACGGCCGCACGCGTCAGGGGTTCAACTGCTCGGGAGGCGTGTGCCGCGAAGTGCCGGCCATGCACGGTTTCCAGATAGCTTACACTTATAACTTCTGAAAAAGATGAAACATCTCTCAATAATCATGACCGCCACGGCACTCGGCGCCGCCGCACTTTTCACAGCCTGCGACAACGTCAGCGAGGATGACCGCTACATAAAGACCGACGGCGTGAAGCCGGAGCGCAATGTGCTGCTCGAAGACTTCACGGGACAGAACTGCCTTAACTGTCCGGCGGCGCACGAGACCATAGAACTCCTCGAAGAGCAATACGGCCGCGAGCACCTCATAGCGGTGAGCATCCACTCCGGCGCCATGGCCAAGAACCAGAACCGCAATAACTTCCTGGAGGGCTCCGTCGGGCTGATGAACGAAGAGTCGCAGCGCGTCGCCGACTCCTACTCCATAACGCAATGGCCCATGGGCGTCGTGGACATGAAGGGGAGTCCCCTCGACTACCTGCAATGGGCGGCCGCCGTCAGCGACGCCTTCCGCGTCAATACCGATGTGGCAATACATGCCACCGTGAAATATGAGGGCGACATCGACGGCAAGAGCGACGAGGAACTCGGTACCATCACGGTGACGGCCACCGTCACCTCGCTGGCCCAGCATCCCGATGCACGCGTGCAGTTCTGGATAACGGAAAACGGGATAGTAGCCGAACAGAAACTGGCCGACTCGTCGGTGAAGAAAGACTATGTGCACGACAACGTGTTCCGCGCGATGGTCTTCGGCGACAACACGCGCGGCAAACTCTGCCCGTTGCCGGCCGGACAGCCCGTGACCGTCGATGGTAAAATACAGTGCCGCTACAACAAGAAAGAGGTCTGGAAAGTCAACAACCTCTACGTCACGGCCTTCGTCTATGACGGCTCGGTGCTCAACGTCACCCGCGTGAAAGTCATTCCCGATACATGAATGCCGGCCTGAATCTTGCTAAACTCTGGATATAAAACAACTCAAATATCTTACTTTATTATGAAGAAAATTTACATGATTGCGGCAGCGGCATTGCTCACGGTGACCACTGCCGGAGCCCGGGAACTCAAGTTCTGCCAGGGCGACAAGGTGTTCAACGCGCAGGACCGCCTGGTTTGGAACCAGTGTAAAATCGAAGATTACGGCGCCGACGGTAAAGACTACGTCTACGACCCTGGGATCAGCATCCTCAGCGATGTGGACGCCAACGACGTGATAGTGACGGCCACCTGTACCACAGGGCAGAACATACAGCTCTGCTGCGGCGGCAGTTGCGAGATGGGCACTTCCCTCACCAAGCGGAACATCGAAGTGAAAGCCGGCGTCCCGCTGGCCAGCCAGCTGGAACAGACCGGCCAGACCTACTCGGCCGACGAACCCATCCCGCACGTCGAGGTGGAACTTACGGCACAGTATGCCGACGACCCGTCGTCGCTCATCAAGCTTGAGATAGTCTTCGACTCAGGCACGGGCATCACAACCATAGTAGCCGACAACGACTTCTGCGCCGTTCAGGGCGGCATAAGATACAATCTCACAGGTGCTTCGGAAGTAAATCTTTACGACATGACGGGACGTCGCGTCTTCAGCGAGAAGGTGAGCGGGAGCGGCATAATCCCGACTGCCGCGCTTCCCGTCGGAATCTATGTTTACTGCGTCGAGGGAAGCGCCCGGCGCACAGGAAAACTTTTCGTCAGATAAGCAGAGTAAAGTTAGTAAGGAAAAGTTACGAGTTTAAAAAAGTCAGTTAAAGTAAGGAAGAAAAGACAAGAGTAAAGCCACCGGCCATAATGAATTGGCCGGTGCGTGTCAAAGGAAAAAGTTGATTCTTCCGAAAGAGTCAACTTTTTGTTATTTGTGAGGGGATAGCGGCGCGACTCGTCGACCATCTCGGTTCCATTCGGCAACTTCGCCGTAAGCGGTCTGGCGTGTTTTCGCGGAGACTGACTGCCGCGGGAATGCGGGGGATTTGAACTTGCTCCGTTGCGCCTTCATGTCGAAGTTGACCGGGCGTCCTTGCGAAGTCAGCACCTGCGCCTGCGGTGTGGCGGCCGACTGTCTGCGCTCGCGCTCGCGGCGGCTGCCCTGCAGACTCCGCGATTCGCAGGAATGCAACGGAGGCGGTCGTCCCGCCGTCCGGGAAGCCGCCTCCGCAAAGGTTATGAAGGTTTGTAGATACGCTTGATCTTATCCGTGTGGGGTGGATATGCTCAGTCGTGTTTGATTTTAACAAGCATGACCTTGGCGTCGGTGAGTGCGCGCACGGAGTGGGGCACGCCGTCGCCCATCAGGAAGAAATCTCCCTTGCGGAGATGCAGGTCGCTGTCCAGCATCCGGAACTTCACCTCGCCGTCGAGCACATAGACCATCACCTCGGCGGGTGCCTGGTGTGTCCCGAGTTCCTGACCGGCGGTGAAAGCCAGCAGCGCGATGCCGCCGTTGCCGTTGTTCATGATTTCACGGAATTCCACTTTTTCAGCGTTTTGCATTACCTGAGAGGCCAGCGGAAGCACCTCTCCGAACTTATAATCTGTCTTAAGCATAATTGTGTGTTTTTATAATGAGGTATTGCGAATTTTCAGAACTGCAAATCAAGAAGCTTGACGCTACCATATAAAACAGCCGGGGAGCCCCGGAGGTTCAAACCGGCGGTGTGCCACCGGTGTTATAAATAGAAAAAAGATGACTGAGATAAAGACAAAACGCGCCTACGAGGCGCCCGCTGAAAGCGACGGCTTCCGCATTCTTGTAGACAGACTATGGCCGCGCGGCCTTACGCACGAGCGCCTCGCCTGCCCGCTGTGGGCAAAAGAGATAGCGCCAAGCAGCGACCTGCGCAAATGGTTCCACGCCGACCCGGGAAACCGCTGGCCCGAGTTTGAAGACCGTTACAAAGCCGAACTGGCCGCGAATCCCGCCTTCCCCACCTTCCTGCAGACCCTCGCCGCCCACACGGTGGTAACGCTGGTCTACGCCTCCCGCGACCCGCTCCACAACGAAGCCGCCGTCCTCCAGTCCTTCTGCCGGGAGCGCCTCGCCGAATAGATGCAAGTGTCGTACCCGCAGACTGTTTGAGGTTCTGTGAGCGAGCTTTAGTTTGTGCGTGCCGTCTCTCGTCCGCTTTCTTTTGGATTAGGTGGTCCTTTGGTTTTACGGTAAAAAAGAAACGCCGCTCCGGTGTGGGGGCGGCGTTTTATGTTCGGGGAATTTGGGGCGGGATCAGCGGGCAGCGCGTTTGCGCTCCAGGTCGTCGAGGATTATTTTGCGCAGGCGGATGTGGTTGGGCGTCACTTCCACGTATTCGTCCTCCTTGATGTATTCGAGGGCTTCTTCG
>DKVK01000104.1:34377-36486 GCA_002491165.1 Porphyromonadaceae bacterium UBA7180 | reverse complement strand
TATTCGTCCTCCTTGATGTATTCGAGGGCTTCTTCGAGCGAGAAGACTACCGGCGGCACTATCTTCACCTTGTCGTCGGCGCCGCTGGCGCGCATGTTGGTGAGTTTCTTCGACTTGGTGACGTTAACCACAATGTCGTTGTCCTTGGCGTTTTCGCCCACCACTTGTCCGGCGTAGACCTCCTCTTGCGGGAAGATGAAGAAACGGCCGCGGTCCTGGAGTTTGTCGATGGCGTAGGCGTAGGCGGTGCCGGGGGCGAGGGCTATCAGCGAGCCGTTGGTACGCCGCTGTATTTCCCCTTTCCATGGCTGGAACTCGAGGAAGCGGTGCGACATGATGGCTTCGCCGGCAGTGGCCGTCAGGATATTGTTGCGCAGGCCGATGATGCCTCGCGAAGGGATGTGGAACTCGATGTTGATGCGGTCGTTCTGCGTCTCCATGAGTGTTATTTCGCCGCGGCGCCGCGTCACGAGGTCGATTACCTTCGAGGAATATTCTTCCGGCACATTGATGGTGAGTTCTTCGACGGGCTCGCATTTTTGGCCGTCTATTTCCTTGATGATGACCTGCGGCTGCCCCACCTGCAGTTCGTAGCCTTCGCGGCGCATGGTCTCGATGAGGATGGAGAGGTGTAGCACGCCGCGGCCGAAGACTGTCCATTTGTCCTCTGAGTCGGTCTTTTCGACGCGCAGGGCGAGGTTGCGGTCCAGCTCGCGTTGCAGGCGTTCCCAGATGTGGCGCGAGGTGACATATTTGCCGTCCTGGCCGAAGAAGGGGGAGTCATTAATGGTGAAGGTCATCGACATGGTGGGCTCGTCGATGGCGATGCGCGGCAGCGGTTCCGGATTTTCGGGAACGGAGATGGTGTCGCCTATTTCAAACCCTTCCAGCCCCATTATGGCGCAGATGTCGCCCGAGGCCACTTCCTGCACTTTCTTGCGACCCATGCCTTCGAATGTATGGAGCTCCTTGATGCGCTGCTTGGCCACGGAGCCGTCGCGCTTGCAGAGGGCGATCTCCTGGCCTTCGCGGATGGTGCCGCGGTGCACGCGGCCGATGGCGATGCGTCCCACGTAGCTGCTGTAGTCGAGGCTGGTGATGAGCATCTGCGTGTTCCCCTCGTAGACGGTGGGAGCAGGGATGTACTTCACTATGGCGTCGAGCACGGCGGTGATGTCGTCGGTGGGTTTCTGCCAGTCGTCCGACATCCAGCCCTGTTTGGCGGACCCGTAGACCACCGGGAAGTTAAGTTGCTCTTCGGTGGCGTTGAGGTTGAACATCAGGTCGAAGACCATTTCGGAAACCTCTTCGGGGCGGCAGTTGGGTTTGTCCACCTTGTTGATGACAACCACGGGTTTGAGGCCCATCTGTATGGCTTTCTGGAGGACGAAGCGTGTCTGGGGCATGGGCCCCTCGAAGGCGTCGACGAGCAGCAGGCATCCGTCGGCCATGTTGAGCACGCGTTCCACCTCGCCGCCGAAGTCGGCGTGTCCCGGGGTGTCGATGATGTTGATTTTTGTCCCTTTGTAGTTTATGGAGACGTTTTTGGAGAGGATGGTGATGCCGCGTTCACGTTCCAGGTCGTTGTTGTCGAGTATAAGTTCGCCGGTGTTCTGGTTGTCGCGGAAGAGATGGCCGGCCATAAGCATCTTGTCGACGAGGGTGGTTTTACCGTGGTCGACATGCGCTATGATGGCGATATTTCTGATGTCTTGCATAAGTCAATGTAGTTGCGGGTGCAAAGTTAGCAAAAAAAGGGGAAACAGCCGCCGTTTCCGCCCGCTTTTTTCAAAAATGCTAAACAACGAGAGCCGTTTCCAACATGCCGGAAGCCTAAAGCAGGTAAAAGCATTGATGCACCGCGCAGCCAAGGGGGCGGAGACCTCCCGGTCTCCGGAATTGTCGGTTCACTTGTCATGCAGGTTTCAATAACCCGCTTGCGGCACTTCACGGAGACCCGGAGGTCTCCGCCCCATAGGCTACGCGGTTCCACATTGTGTCTTTCGACCGGTAATGGTCGGAGACCTGCGCTACTTAGGGGTATATGCCGAAAAACCTGCCGACGAAAGGAGTTGACAGGTTTCCGAGGTAGCCCATAGCAGAGTCGAA
>DKVK01000104.1:33526-34051 GCA_002491165.1 Porphyromonadaceae bacterium UBA7180 | reverse complement strand
TAACCGATAGACGAATGGGCCGGCTTGTCCGTTTTGGTCACTGTCCCCGCTTCTGGAATGGGGGGCATGTGTCGGACGTATGTCTGCATCCGGTTTTTCAGCGCGGCGGCGTGCTCGTGGGGAATCCGTGGAGCTACGACCGGAGGATGCGTGCGCTTGTGCCTTTTACTTAGGACTTGTTTCCCGATAGCGGAGGCCGGTGGGGGAGACCGGTGCTTACGCCAGCTTGTTGATGTGAAGCATCAGGCGGCTGCAGAGGTTCGAGGCCTTGTTCTTCGAGATTACGTTCTTACGGCCGAGACGCTGCAGGAGGGCGCTGACTTTGTTGTAAGCTGTCAGGGCTTCTTCCTTGTTTTCCATCTTGCGCACACGACGCACTGCGTTGCGCGCTGTCTTGGCCCAATAGCGGTTCTCAAGTCTCCGCTTCTCGGTCTGACGTATTCTTTTCAGTGACGATTTATGGTTTGCCATCTTCTAAGTTAAAATCTTTAGCTGTTTTTTAATTGGTAGCCCATAGCAGAGTCG
>DKVK01000104.1:18260-33187 GCA_002491165.1 Porphyromonadaceae bacterium UBA7180 | reverse complement strand
AACCGATAGACGAATGGGCCACAAAGCGCAACTGCAGAAGATTCCCACTGCATTTTGCGAGTGCAAAGTTAGTAATCCTTTTGCAATCGGCCAAATTTTTTTGGCAAAATTTTATCAGATTTTCCAAATAATACTGATTATCAGTTATTTAATTTTTCAAAGATTTTTGCTCTCAGAAGGGCTTTCCTGCCGCCGGACCGCTTGCCGCCGACTGCCAGGCGCCTTTAAGCTGCGGCCATGACATCACTTTCCCGGCTCCCGGAGCGGGATAAATACGCTCGCCGTTGAGCACCAGCGAGGCGTAAACGTGACCTGACGGACCTCGGTAAAGCTCCACGTCGAGGTATGCCCCGAGCGGTATGAAATTGGTGTCGTCCCACTCGTCGATGAGGTCTTTCGGCTCGGCGAACTGCCGGTTGATGCCGGGAATCTGCATCAGCGAAAGGAGCGGCAGCAGGGTCTCGGCATGGGCGAAATAAAGGTATGAGCGTGTGTCGGAACCTTCGGCGCCCATATTGTCGGCGTCGTCGATCACGCGCTCCAGCAGCGGCGCGGCTGCGGTGGCGGGCACGGCGCTGTATCGTGTGGAGGTTCGTTGCAGCCAGTGCCGCAGGTTGGCGGCGTCATGGCAGCGGCTCAGTTCACCGCTTTTCAAATATTGCGACACGTCGGCGGTGATTCCGGCAGCTTGCAACGAGCTGAGAACGGCATACATCTTCATGGTGGTGGCGCGCTCCTGCTCCTTGCTCAGCCCCGATGTCTTGGTGAAAAGACGTTTCGCGGGGCCGGTAGGTATTTCTTTCTTCACGAACTCTTCGTAGATGCCGCTCCATGTGCCGTCCTTGAGGAAGGCCAGGAACTGCGCGTCGGTGTCGAAGAAGCGCAGCAGCGGGTCGTATTGCGGTTCGGTGCCTTCGTCGATGGCAAGTGAGGGCGCCAGTGCGGCCAACCGTGAGACGAAAGCCTGCATTGACTGGTGTGCGCGCAGTACGGCAGTGGAACGGGCCACGATGCGTCCGGACGTCAGCAGCTCCGGGTGCTCATGGGCAAACTGTTCTGCCAGGGCGCTTTCCTCCTGATAGCCGAGCGGCGTGAGCTGCCCCCAGCGCCCGGCCGTGGTGGATGCCACGTCGTTCAGCAACCGGAGGAAGGAAGCTCCGTCGGCCGACAGCCGTCCGGCTCCCTGTGCTTCTGTCAGCAGGCCGCGGAGTTCCTCCACGGTTTTGTCTGAGGTAAGGAAGCGTGCTCCGTGGCGTGCCACGCGCACCACTCCGACGCCGGTCAGCGAGTCGGGCACTGCCTCGGGTGTGCGGTCGAGGTTTATCGGCGTCATGGAGCCTTCCCACTGCGCCTGTGCGGCCACTGCGCCGCACAGCAGCAGGCAAGTTGCGATATTGCGTAAAAGTGTCTTCATAGCAGTCTTTGGTTTCCATTTGGAACAAACGCACCGCCTGAAATGTTGGCCTTCACCCGAAAGAATGGGGATGTGTTAAAACTTTAAACGGTGTTAAAACGTTCACAAACAAAAAAGGATACACTATGAACACACAGAACAGCGGCGCCGCGAACGCAGAGATGTTCGCCCGCGCAAAGGAAAGTATAGCACAGGATATGGAAGCGCGCAACATCGGCGCTATCATCTGGGACAATGCGTCCGCCAATTTCCACCAGATTCCGGAAATAGAGCTGGTGTGCCCCTCCACGGGCAATACGCGCACGGCGCGTATCACCGGCCTTTACCTATATAAAGATAACGTCTATCTCATGGAGGAGGACTCTGTGGGTGTTTCCGTCGGCGATTTCTACGACCACAACACGGAGGTGAAACCTACGGTCGTCACCCTTACCCCCGATATGGCGGAGAAGTCGCTCGGCGACCCGGACCGCGAAGATGGTTATACCCGCCAGGGATCGCTCGAAGAGTGGACCGTCATTGCCGACGCCTATTTCGAGGCGCTTGCCGAGCAGTAAGATGATAGCGTGCGCGGTTTTGCTGAAAAAGTGATACCGCCCTGTGCTTATGGAATTTTGCCATTCTTTATTGGAAGAGGGAGCCTGCGTCGGCTTCCTCTGCTTTGTTTTGTCAATGAATATGTGTCATATTGCGCTGTGAAAAGCCAAGTGCAGTGGGTTCCCCGGTGAAAATTAAAGTGAAGCGGTATGAATATGGAATATTGCTATTATTAAACATGGTAACGGGTGTCTGTATAGTATTTCTTTCTTTATTTTGTCAATGAAAAAGTGTCAGGATGTATTATTTGAGGCGTCTTTGCGCTGTTTTCAATGTATGCTAAGAATGGTTAAAACGAAACAGCTGGAAAATTTTTTTGAAAAAATTTGGTGAAAAATTTTTAAATTCCAAAAATAAGCTGTAACTTTGCACACGAAGACAGGGAATAACGCATTGAAGCCGTTTTCCCGTGTGCGGGAATCACGGCGCGGCATGTTTTTAATGCTATTGCTTTTTTATGTGCCTTGCGCGGCATTTCTGTTTTTGAATATAAGGAGAGTTTTATGGTACATCTTATACTAACTTAATAGACTCGTTATGCTAAAATTTTCTACTTTTAATCTTGCCGGACTGGCTATGGCGGCTCTCGTGGCGTTGCCGTTGTCGGCTCAGGGCCAGACGTTACTGGAGGAGAATTTCGAGAGCATACACCCCGAGGGTGATTCGCACTATGCTTCGCTTGAAACTCTGACAGGATGGGAAAGGGTGGAACCCAACGCCACCGCCAATTTCCCGAAACGCTGGTGTATCTATGCTTCCGGTTCGGAAAATAACCGCAACAATTCCGCTTATATCGACATCTCGGACTATTCGGGGGCTACATATAAAGGTTCAAACTATCTGCTGACACCATGGGTGACGCTTGACGGTGCCGCTTCGGTGCAGTTCACCTGGGCCTCCTCGGCCATGGCGCGCGAAAACAAGGAGTATGACCTGCGCGTGCGTGTGGTGGAAGAGGGGAAGGAGATAACTGCAAATCCCTTCATATTCTCCATCAACGACCCCGACATGGTGCGCGAAAGCGGCGTTCCCGAGGTCAATTACGGCTGGTATACCGTGCCCTGGGAGGGATGGGCCAAGAATGTCTCTACGCTCGACCTCTCGCAGTATGCGGGCAAGAAAATACGCATAGCTTTCGAGTATTGGTACAACGGCTGCAACAAGCTCAACTCAATAGAACTCGACAACGTGAAGATATTCCGCTCGCAGGCAGTCGACGGCCCCAAACCCGCCACCTCCATCAGCGAGTGGGATTTCGGGAAGGTATATGTAGGTTCCAAGATGCTGTCGGAAGTCTTCACTCTGCGCAACAGCGGCAAAGACCTGCTGACCGTCAGCGGTTACGACGCTTCAAACGGCTTCTCGCTGATATGCGAGAAACCGGCCTCGGAAATCAGCCTGCGCAAGAACGAGGAGGTGCGCATGCAGATAGTCTACGACGCCTCGATGACCTCTGCGGCCACCGGTAACGTCACCATCCACACCAACGGCGGCGACGCCGAGGTGGCAGTCCGCGCCTCCAAGCAGATGCTCCCCGAGGGTTACAGCTTCGAGGGCTTCGAGGGGTGCGAAAAGGTGTTCCCGCCGGCCGGCTGGACGGTCAACGGCTCCTGGCGTGTCATCGAATCCCCGATAGAGGGTTATCTCGCGGCTTATTCGATGGCCGACCTCGAGCCGGCTGCCCATGACCTGATAACACCGCGCCTCGACGGCTCCGCCGGTTCCCTCACTTTCGAGTTCGACTACTATGACCTCTCCAACGAGGAGGAAGGCCTGGGATGCGACAACACGGTGGACGTCTTCTTCTCGAAGGACGGCGGCCTTACGTGGAAACTGCTCAAGACATACGACTACAACGGCCCGTACAACGAACGTATACACCAGAAATTTACAGAACAGACCGACGGCTCTGACAACTGCTTCTTCAAGATTGCATACGAACCCCTGGAGGAATATGACACCGAATACGGTCCCGAAATCTCGGTATTCTACGTTGATGCCGTCATACTGCCGACGCTCTATGGAGCCGATGCGGCTCCGTCGAAACCGGAACTCACTGCCCCGGCGGCAGATGCACGTGACATTTATCCCAAGGGCATAGCGCTGTCATGGAAACCCGCGCAGTTCGCCGACGGCTATAAACTCTACGTGGGCAGCGACGGCGCCGCCACGAATCTTGTAAACGGCCTCGACCTCGGCAACGCACTGGAATATACCATTGCTGAAGCGGCATACGCCACTACTTACAACTGGTATGTGGAAGCTTATAACGGCAAAGGCTCCTCCAAGTCAGGCACGCGCGCGTTCACCACGCAGGCCGATGTCACGGTGCGCTCCCTCCCCTGGAAAGAAGGATTCGAAAGCGGACTCTTCCCGCCGGTAGGATGGGTGGCCGACAACTGCCAGTACACCAAATGGTCCACCTCCGATTTCGGCCCTATGGAGGGCAAATATGCCGCCTGCGTGCAGGCCGGTCTCGTCGGTGACGTGGCAACGCTCACAACACCCGACATAGTGCTCCCCGCCGAGCCCGCTTACCTCTCTTACTTCTGGGGCGACGGCTCCGGCGCTTACCTGAAGATAGACGAGAGCGGCACCATGAAGAACCCGACGCAGGGCTCCAACGGAATAGCCGACCTCGACCTCGAAATCTATGCCGACGGCCAGTGGCACCACCTCGCCAAACTCTCCGACCCCAATGCCGACGACAACCTCTACTGGTACCGCGAACGCATAGACCTCACCCCCTACGCCGGCAAGACGGTGGCGCTGCGCTGGAAACGCTCCATCTTCAATTATTCCAAGGGCCGCACAGCTGTCATTGACAACATAGCCCTCGAAAACATCGTGGGCGAGAAGCTCAGCCTCAACTTCGACTCCTGGGACGCCATGAAGGTCAACTATAACGCGTCGGTATCCTCCGGCAACATCTTTACCCTGCTCAACGACGGCAGCAATGAAGCGGAGGTGGCAAGCGTGACCTTCACCGGCACATGCTTCGAGACCTCGCTGAAGGCCGGCGACAAGATAGCCTCGGCTTCCGGAATACCCTTCTATGTCAAGTTCAACGCCGGACAGACCGCCGACGAGGTCAGCGACGTGATGACCGTAACAACCCGCGGAGGCGCTACGGTATCGATGAACCTCCACGGCATAGCGATGCCCGAGGATACACGCTTCTACGGCTTTGAAACCGACGAGGTAGGTTCGCTCCAGCCCAAGGAATTCATTACAGTCGATGAAGACCGCGCAAGTTGCATCCCCCTCGGATACGTGACATATCCCAACCGCGGACTCCCCCAGGCCTTCATGGTCATCAACTATAAGAAAGTGGACTGGCCCAACCCCTATCCCAATACCGGCGACCAGAACCTGGTTTCGTTCGCCACGATGACATACACGACGGCTGACTGGATCATCAAACGTGACCTTACCGCCACGTCCGACTCCAAGTTCGAGTTCTGGGGCCGCAACTACGAGCACTTCGACCCCTACGGACCGGCAGTCTTCTCGAGCGCCAAGTGCGACGTCATGGTAAGCCAGGCCGAAGACCCCACCGACCTCACACAGTACGAGCGTGTGGCGACATACACCCCGGAGTGCCCCGTCAAGGAGGAATACAAACAGTTCGTCACCGACCTGGGCGAATATGCCGGCAAGAAGATTCATGTGGCCATGGTAAGCCGCGTTGACACCAACGGCCTCGCCTATCTCTACGACGACTTCACATACCACCACTTCACCTTCGACCTCTCCGGCATCTCGTCGGTAGTCAGCGATGACGTCAAGGTCCGCGTAGAGGGCGACATGTTGCTGGTTGAAGGCGCCGAGGCAAGCCTCAGCATCTACAACATGGCCGGTATGGAAATGATGAACGCACGGGGCAATAGCCTGAATATCGGCGGTCTGCAAGCCGGAGTCTATCTCTTGCGCGTCAACGCCGGCGGTGCCGTAAGCACGCTGCGCTTCGTGAAACGTTAAACAAGCAACCCTTCAATCTAACCAATTCCGGCGCGGCGTCCCAATCCGTGCGCCGCGCCGGAAATACCCCACAACGCCGGCGCCCCACAGCGCCGACGTCCCCTCCCGAACCTCTCTCTGCCCCACACAGCCACGCGCCCCTGATGCAAAGCCGCAGTAGAGCGCAAAACTGCCCCGCTTGCCGCCGCTACGCAGATAAAAACATTGGACGTCCCCGACCGCAACACACACACATTGTCAAAAGGAACAAACGGGCGTGTGCTGAACCAAGAGCGAAGCTGTCACAAGCACGACGGCTTCGGAAATGACAGAAGAAGCCGCCGGAAACTTCCGCAAAAGAAGGAGCGGCCTCCCGACGCATAGACAATCGGAAACTTTAGCAAGGCGCTTTCCCCGAAAATGAAGAGTTGAATACTTTTAATATTAACTAATTAAACAAACTATTCCTATGAAGAAATTATTACTTCTCGGACTTCTTGCCGCCTCGCTGGCCATGCCGGCGGCTGCAGAAGAGGTTACGGTGACGGGTAACGACTTCACGGTAGAATCCAGTAGCCTGACAGGCGTCCCCGAAGGGTGGAACCTGCTCAAAATGGGCGGCGGAGGCTCGTGGACCTACTATTCGTCACTCGGAGACATCGAAACTTCCGCATCCTCCTACGGAAGCAACAACACCATCATCATCACCCCGCAAATCATGGGCAACCTCCAGATCAAATGGTGCGCCAAGTATGACGACTCCGGCTGGGGCTGGGGCGATGGTGATCAGTACGCTTCTTCCGGTAATGTCTACATCTTCAAGATGAAGTACAACGAGGAAACCCAAGCCTGGGAGAAGGAATCCACAAGCTACTTGAAATCTGAAAACTCCTGGAGCACCGATTCCGGTTCTGCAACCACAAATTACGATACCGGCTACAGCGGAGGTTACTACGGTATAGCCTTTACGACAGCAGGTTTCCACTCCATCACTTATACAGCGTATGACCCCAATGTGGAAGTGAAGAGCATGCAGATAACCAGCGCCAACCTTGCCGTTTCCGGTTCTGACAAATTGTCGGAAAGCGAAGCCGGCGCGGACATACCGTATTCAGTGAAAGTAAATGTAACCAACAACGGTACGGTAGCGCTCAATCCCGGCGACGAAGGTTATACATTCTCGCTGATGGCCGCTTCCTCCTACACCCTTACCGACACCAACGGCGCTCCCATAGCCACATGGACTCCCACCGAAAGCCTCGCCGTAGGTGAGTCCAAAGAGTTCGTTATGAGCGGCACTTATAAGATTCAGGACCTTATCGATGCAGGTGTTGAAAAGAGCAGCAGTTATGGATATTACCGTTTCGCCCTGCACGCAAAGGAGAATGTAACCGGAAACTCCAAGTATGTTTGCTGGATGGAGGTTTATCCCTACGAAATGTTCTATAAGGTATATTGCAGCGGCGACAACCTCGCTGTAAAAGGCCTGAACTTCGGTGTCGTATCCGAAGACGCCACTACAAACGGTTCCAAACATATCTATATCCAGAACAGTGGCGCGGTTCCCCTCGCCGTTACCGGCATCGAGCTTCCCGCAGGCTTCATCTGCGACCAGGACTTCACCAACTTCGTGGTAGGACCGGTCACCGCAGCCAGCGACGAACGCACAAAATATCTCGACATCAAGGTTGACCCTGCCGCTTCAGGCATCCTCACGGGTACTGCCAAGTTCATCATCACGGGCGACGAGAACCCCGTGACCTTCAATCTTACCGCCAAAAAAGTGGCTCCGGGCATGTGGCTCGAAACTTTCGAGAACGGTTCTGCTCCTTCGGGATGGATTCTCAACGGCGCGTCCGTCAGCGAGTTGAGCTATTCCTGGACTATCAGCGGCACATCAAGCGATGTTCTCACTAGCAGCACACGCTATTCGCTTGAAGAAGAGGCAAATGCCCCTTACGGCATCACTCCGAAACTCCGTGCGGCCGAGGGTGACATTATGGCTATCGAAGCAAGAACCCAAAACTACAATTATGACGACGCCTGGATCAACATCTATTCTTCGCCCGACCGCGAAAACTGGACCCTCGTATCGCGAATACGCAAATACAACATCGAGGATGCGGATCTCCACTTCCCCGAAAACAACAAGATGGCCGAGTACACTTTCCCGATGACGGCCGGTGACAACTACTACAAGTTCGTCTTGTCATACGCTCAGATCGACAACCTCATGGGCGGCGAGCGCGTTGCCGTTGCACACGACATGGCCATTATTGGCACAACGCTTCCCGCCGCAGCTAAAGTCAACAACGTTTACAACGGCACGGTAAGAGTACGTAATATCAACACCGCAGCCGAAGCTGCCGGTACATACGCAGTTAACCTCCTCGAGGATGGCGAAATAGTCGCTACGGTAACCGAAACTCCGGAAATTGCTGCCGGCGCAGAAGTTACGATCCCCGTTTCCTACACTCCGCACAACGCAGGTGTCCGTAACCTGTCGGCCAACGTGGTTTTCGACGACCTTACAATGTCATCGGATCCCGTAGAGATTAATGTAGCCGAAGAGTCGTTTGACGGCAAAGCAATCGTAGGCGAAGGTTCTCTGATGAGCACAGCCAGCGGTAACAATGTAGCTCCCGGTAATTTTTATAATAAGAAGAACCTCGTAAGCCAGCTCTACACCCAGGAACAGCTCTCAGCCGCCGGCATCCTTCCCGGTACCGTAATCACCGGTATCTCTTATATGGGCTATAATGCCGAGACTTCAAAGGAACTTAAGGGCACCGTCAAGTACTGGATTACAAGTACAGAATTTACCGAACTTGCCAAGACCGACGTAATCGAGACTCCCGACGAAGCTATGGTTGCAAACATCTCTGACTACGAGATCCAGCGCATCGGCACTGCCGACTCTCCCGTCGAGGTTATATCAATACCGTTCGACCAACCTTATACCTACACAGGGGGCAACATCATCGTTACTGACCTCTTCGATCTCCCCAACTGGACAAGCCGTGTTTACCTATTTGTAAACACTGCCATCAAGAACCAGACCATCATCCGTTCCGACGACTGCAACAGCGGTACTATCGAAGCCAAGGATCCGAAAGACCCGAAGGGTTTCACGCAGACCATCTTCTCATACCAGGCCGAGCCTACTTACATGCAGGGTACCGTCACTGAAGCTCCTGCCCAGGCACGCGCTGCCGGCGACGCCATAGAAGGCGCTCTCGTAACCCTGACAAGCGGCGACGTTATCTACTCCGGTACTTCGGACGCCGAAGGTCACTATCAGATTCCCGTAGTGCAGACCGACAAAGAGTACAACGTCAAGGTGACCAAGGAAGGTTACCTGGATTACGAAGAAGAAGCTCCGGTTTCCTTCGCGGGCGGTAACGTGGACCTCAACATCCAGCTCGTCAAGGACACCGTCAGCGGTATCGGTTCCGTAGAGGCCGAAAGCGTGAATGTAAGTATCCGCGGCAACGTCATCACAGTCGCCGGCGCAGAGGATGCTCAGCTCGCCGTATTCGCTCTCAACGGTATGGAGGTGGCCCGCGCACAGGGCAACACCATAAGCACCGCAAACCTCGCAAATGGCGTTTACGTGCTCAGAGTGGAATCCGCTCAGGGTTCAGCTTCCGTCCGCTTCGTGAAACGCTAACCATACGCGCATAATCCCCGGGTTTCTCCCTTCCCGGAGGGCAGGGACCGTAAGATAAACAGTAATGTCCCGTCCGCAATTCTAATTGCGGACGGGATTCACAAACAACAGCTCCGGGACACGGCCAACGCCCTCCCGGAGCACCAAAAATAACCTGTACCACCCAGCTTATATGAACAGACTTATACTTGCATCCATGCTGCTGACGGGCGCACTTGCCGCCCGCGCAACCGTCGTGACTGGAGTCGTCACCGAGCAAGGGAGTGGCTCGTCCGTCTCCGGCGCCACTGTAACCATGACTCTCGATGACAAGACGTACACCACGGAATCGTCGGGCGACGGTTCCTATTCGCTGCAGTTCCCGTACTCCGCACATTCCGGCACCCTGAAGGTGGAAAGCGATTATCACTACGCGCAGATATCCACCTTCATGGCCTCGCAGGACGGCACCTTCACCCGCGATTATTCGCTGAAACCCTTCGGCACAAGCCGTGAGTTCAGCTTCACCCTCAACGTCAACAACCCGGCGGGACAGAGCCTCGAGGGCGTTTCATACGCATTGCATTGCGACCGTTTCGACATAGATTACAGTTCGTCCGAGACCACGCTCAACGCCTCCGGCACGAGCCGCCTCAACGTCTATCCCGGACGCCATTCCTTCACCCTCGCGGTGCCGGGGATGAAGCCGGTGCGCCAGTCGGTTCTCGTCAACGGAAACAAGACCATAAACGTGACCCTTGAGGAAAACATAGAGGCGCCATACGCCCTCAATGCCGTGCAGCGGCACAACGCCTACGACGGCACCAACTCGGTGCTTCTCGACTGGAACAGCGAGCTTGCGCTCTTCAGCGACGACTTCGAGAGCTACAGCCCCTTCACCACCGACCCGCGCCCCTGGACCGGCCTCGACCTCGACGGACAGACCGCCGCCCCGATACAGGGCAGCTATCCCAACCGCGAGACCATGCAATACATCACCATCCCCAACCCGTGGGAAGTGGACCCGGCGTGGGACGTGCAGTATTACTACACCATGGCGCCGCGCTCCGGGCGCCAGTACGCCGCCTTCGTGCAGCCCTCGGCCGGAAGTAACAACGACTGGTTCATAACCCCTCGGGTGACGCTCGACCAGAAGGACAATTACCTCCGCTTCTATATGCGTACCGCCGACGCAACGGCCGGCCGTCTGAAAGTGGGAATCACCACCGAAGAGAATCCCAAAGCATCCGACTTCTTCACCATCTCCGAGGGGAACTGGCTCCGTCCCGGCTATGAAGAGTGGGAAGAGGTGATAATCCCGCTCGACGAATATGCCGGCGAGACGGTGCGCATCGGCTTCCATTGCACCAGCGAACAGGGCGCCGTCATGACTATGCTCGACGATGTCTTCATCGGCCGCATAACCGTGGCCGGAAAGCGCGCGCAGCGTATGCCGGCAAAGTCCCCCGCCAATCCCAACGAGACGTTCATCATTACGCTCGACGGAAAACAGGTGGGCACTACCGACGGCTACAGCTTCACGGTAGAGGACGTCGGCTACGGCTACCACACCGTCGGAGTGCAGTCCAAGGTGCTCACCGGAGTTTCCGAGGTCACGACCGCCAACGTCTACTTCGACGAGACGCGCTATGCCCCCGTCACCCTCAACGCCACGGCCAACAACGGCCTTTCCACCGACGGAATTTCCATTGACATCACCGGCAAGGACGACGCCAAATATAACGTGGCACTCTCCGGCGGCACGGCACGCCTCGCCGCCCTCGAAAAGGGTGAATACACCTTCGCCGCCGACGCTCCCGGCTACGAGAAACTCAGCAAGACGGTGAATGTGAGCGCCTCCGTTACCGTCGACCTCACGCTCATAGAGGAACTCGTGGCGCCCTTCAACGTCACCGCCGATCTCACGAACCACTCCGACGGCACCTTCTCGGCACTGATGCAGTGGAACCGCGACCTCGGCTTCCGGGACAGCTTCGAGGAATACGATGACTTCGCCACCGGCACCTTCGGCGGCTGGCGCACACGCAACTACAACGGCGAACACCAGGTGTCGTACCCCGTCTCGTTCGGCGGTTATGAGGTGAACTTCCCCGGCGCCTCCACTCAGTCGAAACCCGTGTCGATGCCGCCGATGGTTTTCAATCCGCTGCGCACCTCCCCGTCGCTTCAGGACGACGGAGCATTCCTCGCCCCCGACGGCAACAAGTACGTGGCCTTCTTCGGTCCGCAAAGCGCTGCCAGCGACAAGTGGCTCTGTTCCCCGAAAATCAAGATTTACAACGGTTACGAGTTCTCCTTCACAGCAAAAGCTTACCCCGTATATCCCGAAACGTTTGAAATCTGCGTGGCCACGGAAGGCACGTGGCCGGAAAACTTCACCGTCCTCGATGCCGTGACTTGCAGTTACGACCAGTGGACGCGTTACACCGTGGACCTTTCGGAATACGCCGGCCGCGAAGTGTACGTCGGACTCCATCATGTGACCTACGACGGATTCGTGGGCCAGGTCGACGACGTGGCAGTGGCACCTGCCGAAGAGGCCGCAACCCACGGCTCGGGTTTCGCACAGAACTACACCGTCTCGCTCGACGGCACGGCGGTGGCCTCCACCGAAGAGACATCCTATAACCTGAGCCACCTCAGCAACGGAGACCACACCGTAGGCATCAAGGCCAACTTCCGCACCGGCACGTCGCAGGAAACCACCTATCTGCTGAGCCGCAGCGGCATCACTGGCGTTCCCGAACTTGCAGCGCGCCTGACCACAGCCCCCGGCCAAATCATCATCGAAGCCTCGGCTCCCACAGACTATACGGTAACTACGCCCTCGGCCCTGACGGTAGCGCGAGGCACCGCATCCGGCACGATATCCATCCCGGCTGCCCCCGGCATATACATGGTAACCCTCGGCACCAAGACGCTGAAAGTAACCCTCCGCTAAGCCGTATGAGAATCCAAAGAACCGAGAGAACCTCGAGAAGCCCGATAATAAATAAAGCCCGGAAATTTCCGGGCTTTATTTATTATCAGTAGTGGAAGGCGGCTGTCGCGATGAGAGTCCGCTTTTTTCGGCGTCGGCTTTTACATTCCGGGGGGAGGTCCGGCGGGGCGTTGGCCGCGGGGCATTCCGCCGGGAGGAGGCCCGGCGGGGCCGTCGCCCTCGGGGTGGCGGCGTTCGCCGTCGATCTTCGGAATGTTGCTGCGCGAGCCGAAGGTGTTGAATTTCCATGTCAGCGTCACCATGCCGTAGCGCGTGAGGTCGTTGACGCGCATGTCGGTGATCATCGCTGCCGAGACGGTGCGCGAGATGTTCTTCTTCTGTTGCAGGATGTCATAGACGCTGAGCGAGACGGTGAGTTGCTTGTCGCGCAGGAAAGAGTAGGAGAGTTGCGCGTTCCAGAGCCATTGCGTGGTGTTGAGTCCAGAGGAATATCCGCGTGTTGCGGCCATGTTGAGGTCGGTGGTGAGTTCCAGTCCGAAGGGGAAGTACAGTGCGCCGTCGGCGGTGAATCCGTAGCTGTGGAGCGTACGGTCGGGTTGCTGCCCGAGCGAGGAGGTGGCGCGTTGCAGCGTGTAGGTAGGCGCTACGGAGAGCTGGAACAGGTCGGAGGTGAATGTGATACCGGCCGAGGGTGCCAGTTGGAAGTTGCCGCTGCGGTTTTTCTTGCCGTCGATGAATCCGGCGGTGGAGCGGAAGGAGGTCATCAGCCGTGCGTCGAGGCGCCATTTGCGGTTGCGTAAAGGCTGCGAGAACATACCCATGGCCATGAGGTTTAGGTTGCCGTTCACGTTGGCGTAGGTAGTTGTGCGCGCGCCGGTCTCCGGGTCGGCGGTGGTTTTTTGCACCACGTCGTCGGTGGTGTAGGAAATGTGCGCCATGGCGTTGAGGGAGCGTTGCGCGTCGGTGTTGAAATCGGAAAAGCGCACCATCAGCGTCTGCGTGAATGAGGGTTTGAGGTCGGGGTTGCCGACCTTTATGTGCAGCGGGTCGGAGACATCGGCCACGGGTTGCAGTTGCGTCATGGAGGGTTGCGAGGTGCGGGCGCGGTAGTTGGCCATCAGGGAGCGCTGCTGTCCCATTTTCCAGCGTAGGCGCAGGAATGGAGAGAAGTTCCATGCCCAGCGCGCCGGGATGCTGCGCGCGTCGTTTATCAAGTCATCGCTCTTCGACTCCGACGGCGAGAAAATCATGCCCGCCTGGAGGTTGAAGTTTTTCGATACCTTCTTATATCCCACTTGCAGTTCCTGCGAGAAGAAGTCGTTGCGGAAGCGGTTCGAGAGGGAGTTGTCGAGTTCGGCTCCATCGGGAACATCTGAACCGGGACGGCCGAGCGGGAGGTAGAGCTCGGGGTCGAGTCCGTATGTGAGCCGGTCGGCGTTGTTGAAGCGGTAGTTGAGGCGGTAGGCCACGGTCAGGTAATTTCCGTGCGCGGCGTTGCCGAGCGGCTCGGTCCACGTGAGGCGCCCGTCGATGGTCGACGACCAGCTGCGCGTGTCCAGATAGCGGAGCAGTTCGTCGTCGTCCTGGTGCAGCAGGTAGTAGGCTATCCGGCTCCAGGAGTTCTCGTACTGCCGGGTGTCGGAATAAGAATACTGTATCTGCGTGCTGAACGAGCGGCCGGGATGCGAGAGGAAGTTGTGGTTGAATATGAGGTTCCCGGAGGTGGATAGCGACGTTCCGCGCACGCGGCGCTGCTTGTCGCTGCGGTTGACGAGCGAGCGCGAAGCGTCGCCGGCACGGAGTGCCGAGGTGTCGTTCAGCTCCTGGTCACGCCACGAATAGCGGAACGAGGGGCGGAACTCGAGAGTATTTGCCGGGTCTATCTTCCATTGCAGGCGGAAGTCGGCCGAGATGTTGTGGCCGCGGTCGCGCGTGCCGGAGAAGGAACTTAGATAGCTCGTGGAGTCGGGGAAGAGGTATTGCGTTTCGGAGAACTCGCGTGCCTTGCGGTCGGAGTGCGAGTATATGATGTTGCCGCCCACGCGCAGCGAGTCCCCTTTGCCCACGTTGAAGTTGATGCCGAAGTGCTGTGTGGAGTTGATGCCGTTGTTACCTCCGAATCCTCCGAATCCTCCGCGGCCGCGGTCGGTGAATCCCATCTCGTTGATATTGTTGCCTCCGGCAAGGAGCGTTATCTGGTTGCCGTCGTGGAAGCGGTTGATGTTGGCTGAGAACTTGTATCGGCCGTCGGTGCCGTATCCGGCCTCGGCGTTGCCGAACCATCCGTTCTGCATCCCTTTCTTCACGGTAAGGTTGATGACGGTTTCCTCCTCGCCGTCGTCGAC
>DKVK01000104.1:0-18018 GCA_002491165.1 Porphyromonadaceae bacterium UBA7180 | reverse complement strand
GTTCTGCATCCCTTTCTTCACGGTAAGGTTGATGACGGTTTCCTCCTCGCCGTCGTCGACGCCTGTCATGCGTGCCAGGTCGCTCTTGCGGTCCACTACCTGCACCTTGTCTATCATGGATGAGGGGAGGTTTTTGGTGGCGGCCTGCGGGTCGTCGCCGAAAAACTCCTTGCCGTCCACCAGGATTTTGGTTATTGTCTTTCCGCCGGAGGAGATTGAGCCGTCGCTGCCCACGGTGACGCCGGGGAGGCGCTTCAGCAGGTCGCCGACAGTGGCGTTTACGGCCGTGTGGTATGAGTCGGCGTTATATTCCAGGGTGTCCTCTTTGGCTATGACGGCGGTCTTGACGCCGCGCACCACCACTTCGGCGAGCATCGTGGCGTCGTCGTTGAGGGTCACCGGCTCAATGTGTAGCGTATCGACTGAGTCGGGGACGGTCAGGGAAAGGTTCGCCGGCTTGGCGTCGAGGCTTGTTATGGCGATGCGGTATTTCCCGGGAACCACGTCGGGTAGGGCGAAGCGGCCGTCTGCGTCGGTGTAAGCTCCGGCGGCAGGCACCGAGTCGGCATCCCGGTAAAGGCTTACCAAAGCGCTGGCATATCCACCGCCGCCGGGGTCGACTATGCGTCCGGCAACGTATGAAGCCATTGTCAGTGCCGCTCCACTGAAGAGCATGGCGAGCGGCAGGAAGTTTCGTAGTTTCCTCATGTCGTTTTTTGTTATAGTGGTGCAAAAGTAGCTCTTGAAAATGAAGAGCTACTTACGTATTCAGCAAGCTTACGGCGGCAAAGTTAAAAACTTGACCCCGATAAATGTTAATTTAACATATTAAAAATGCTTAACTCTCTGCTAAAAAAAACAAAATCGCCTCTCGGTCGGTTCCCTCTTTTTTGTCCTGCGAATCCGATTTATTTGGTGGATTTGCGTTTTTTTACTAACTTCGCAGAAAAGATTCAGTTATGACTTTCAAATCCATAAACATAGGGGGACGGCTGATGGAGTTCGACCGCCCCAAGGTGATGGGAATCATCAATGTGACGCCAGACTCTTTTTACAGCGGGAGTCGCACCCCGGGTTGCGCCGCCATAGAACGCCGCGCCGTGGAAATGGTGGAGCAGGGGGTGGATATTTTCGACATCGGCGGCTACAGCACCCGCCCCGGCGCCGACGAGATTTCGCCCGAAGAGGAGTACGGGCGCTTGGACCGCGGCCTGGAAGTATTGCGCCGTGTGGCACCCGATGTGCCGGTATCGGTCGACACGTTCCGCGCCGGTGTGGCACGCAAATGCGTGGAAAACTGGGGGGTGGAGATTATCAACGACATAGCGGGCGGCACTCTCGACCCGGACATGTTCGCCACCATAGCCGACCTCAAGGTGGCATACGTGCTGATGCATACGCGCGGGACGCCCGCCACCATGCAGCAACTAACCGACTACGGCGACGTCACCGCCGAAGTGCTTTCCGACCTTATGGCGAAGGTGCGTCAGCTACGCCTGCTGGGCGTAAACGACATTATCCTCGACCCCGGATTCGGTTTTGCCAAGACGACGGGCCAGAATTTCCGGCTGCTGGCCGAGCTGAAAGTCTTCGTTGACACCGGACTGCCGGTACTTGCCGGACTGTCGCGCAAAAGCATGATATGGCGCTCGCTGGGAACCACGCCGGCCGAGTCGCTCACCGGAACGACGGTACTCGACACCGTGGCGCTGATGGCCGGCGCCGACATACTGCGCGTACACGATGTCCGCGACGCCAAGGAAAATGTCCTGCTCATAGAGAAACTGCGTGACAACTCCCGCTGACCTATGCTCGACTTCGGAATAAAAGACATCATCGACATAGCCATAGTGGCGTTGATGCTGCTGTACCTCTACCGCACCATGAAGAAGACCGGCACGCTGAGCCTCTTCTTCGGCGTGCTCTGTTTTATCATCGTGTGGATAGTGGCGTCGGAAATCTTCAACATGCGCCTCACGGGCACTATCCTCGACAAGTTCATGAGCATCGGCCTCATCATCCTGGTAATCCTTTTCCAGGACCAGATAAAGCGGTTTCTCATCGACCTTGGCAGCCACCAGCGGTGGAGTTCGCTACGCCGTCTTTTCCGGCACGACAAGGAACTCGGCGAGGCGGCTCACGCACGCATCATGGCCGTGGTATATGCCTGCATGTCAATGTCCAAGTCCAAGACCGGGGCGCTGATCGTGTTCCAGCGCAAGATGCCGCTCACCGACTATGTGAAGACCGGCGACCGCCTCGACGCCAAGCTCAACATGCGGCTCATAGAGAACATCTTCTTCAAGAACTCGCCGCTGCACGACGGCGCCATGATAATAGACCGTGACAAGATTCTGGCCGCGGGCTGCATCCTCCCGGTGAGCCACGACATGCACATCCCCAAGAGCCTGGGGCTACGCCACCGCGCTGCCCTTGGCATGAGCCAGGCCACGGACGCCGTGTGTGTGATAGTGAGCGAGGAGACCGGCGGCATCTCGATTGCCAAAGACGGCGAGCTGTACGTAAAAGTGACCGCCCTCGACCTCGAGAACATCCTCTCGGCCTCCGGCGTGGAGTAAACGCCCGTGATACATTTGCCACTGTTGTGCCGATGTTGTATTGCAGCTAATTTGGAAACGATATAATTTTTTGATTTTTTCTTACTAAAATTTTGGAAAAATCGTGTTTCTATATACCTTTGCAAAGTGAAATAATTCTCCATGAAAACTCAAGAGATATTAAGATAACATACTTTTTTTATTACCTAATTTTTATGCCAGTAATTTACCTAAAGCGACATTTTTTTGTCATTGGAATGGGAACAAATGTAACACAATCAAAAGAACCTGGCAACGTGGTTTTCAAAGGCGATAGCCGAGGAAGGTATTTGTTGCGCGGGAAAAATATCAATATAGGTGCCGGAACTATTTTTCAACTCGGAGCACAAGTAGAAATGGATTATACATCGTTTTGATATGGGAAAGATAACCAAGATACTGATTTTTGTGGCCGGGGCGATAACGATGCTTATGTCGTTTTTCACGACGTCCGGCAAAGCAAAGGATTATATGCCGGTCCTTGTAGACGGCAGGGAATGGGTGTACCGCGACTCGGCTCATTATCGTCAAGGCACGCAAGCCGTCCATTTCTGGGTGCAAAGAACATTTTGTAAAGATACTTTGATAAATGGAAAACTGTGGAAAGAGGTGTCAGATTATTTCTCTGATACTATACCTGAGACTCGGGTAATAGATGAGACAGGCATCTATTTTCACGAGGACAACGGTATTGTATATGGCGTTTTCGCTGATATGGATTCAATTGATTTCAGCACGTGTTCCGAGTATTCCAATATGGATTTGAAAGTCGGCGAGATATTTAAATTTTCCAAAGTTGTAAAAGTCGATTCTATAAAAGTCCGTGATGTGGTACGTAAACGTATCACTTTGGAAGGTGGTATCGAAACCGAACCGTATTCATACATGGTGGAAGGAATCGGCATTTCGAACACGGCATACGGTTCATATCTACCAGGCATGGTTGTAAGATATGTGCTATGGGTGAAAGATGCGGAAGGGAACATCATTTTCACACAGGATGATTTCCGGGCGCCTTCATATTCAGAGAATAGTGGAATGGATGCTATCGGAAGCGAGGGGCAAGTTGATGACCGTATTTACGACCTTTACGGTCGTCCGGTAGCCAATCCGCTGCCCGGAACCATCTACATCCGCCACGGCCACAAGTTCGTGCAACCCCGTTGAAGCATTTTTCGGGGTAGGAATCCGTGTAAAGGGAAGCCTTACATTTTGCGTCGGAGGCGTGCCACGGGGATGTGGAGGTTTTCGCGGTATTTGGCTACGGTGCGGCGCGCTACGGGATAACCGGCGGCGACTACGGCCTGGCGCAGCTTTTCGTCGCTGAGCGGGTGTTTCTTGTCTTCCTCCTCCACGAGGCGCGTTATCAGTTCCATCACCGCTTTGGCGGTAAATTCCTCGCGTTCGGGCTTTTCCTCCGATTCCGGAGTTTTGCGGCGTCCTCCGTTGTCTACCACCGAGGTGCTGAAAAAGTATTTCAGCGGCAATATACCCCACGGCGTGGCCACAAATTTCTGTGCCGTGGCGCGCGATACCATCGAGATGTCATAGCCTGTGGCTTCCGCGATGTCTTTGATTCCCAACGGTTTGAGTTTGCGTACATCCTGGGTCAGGAAATACTCGCGCTGCGCCTCCACGATGGCGGTCATCACGGAGAAGAGGGTGGTCTGGCGCGTTTTGAGCAGGCGTATATATTCGCGGGCGTCGTTGTAGCGCGTTGTCATGAACTCGGAAGCGCCGGAGAGCTTGCCGGCACGCCGTGCTTCGCGCCGCCGCACGGCGTTCTTTTCCATATCCTTCACCGCGCGGCGGAATGTCTCGGAGATGCGCAGCTCCGGGATGCGGTTGTTCAGCGAGATGGTGATTTCCGAATCGTGGACGTCGACTATGAAGTCCGGGATTACGGGGGCGGCCTGCGAGCCGGGTCCTTCGCCGAGTGCGGCACCCGGTTTCGGGTTTAGCGTAAGTATTTCGGCTACAGCCTCTTCCACGCGCTTTTCGCTGAGATGGAGCTGCGAGATGATGCGGTGGGTGTGCTTCATTGAGAAAGCCTCGAAAGCCTCTTCGAGGATTCGGATGGCGTCATCGCGCTGCTGCGATCCGGGACGGTGGCGCAGCTGGATGAGCAGACACTCGCGCAGGTCGGAGGCGCCGATGCCGTATGGCTCGAGATTGTGCACCGTATCGAGCGCTTTTTCTACTGTCCGTGGCGAGAGGTCCGCTCCTAGGTCGAAGAGAATGTCGTCGGCGATGCCCTGCGACGTGCGGCGCAGGTAGCCGTTTGAGTCGAGGTTCCCGATAATATAACGCGTGGCGGTGCGGATGTCCGGTTCCAGCGGGAGGGCGCGCAGTTGGTCGAGCAGAATGTCGTATAGCGAGCGGACGTTGTCGGCCGGGATGAATGGGACGGAGTCGTCGTCGCGGCCGGCGTTGCGCACCTGCAGGCGGTAATAGGGTATGTCGTCGGGGTCGGCATAGTCGGCCTTGCGCATCTGCTCGGCCGTTTCGGTGAAGGGGCGACCGTCGTCGGTGGTCTGGGCCGGGGCAGTCTCCTCCTCGGCTTCGAGGGCCGGGTTTTCCTCCACCTCACGACGCACCGCCTCGTCCATTTCCGGAGCGTTGAGTTCCAGCATACGGGCGAGTTGCACCTGCGACTGCGCCAGGTATTGGCGCTGCCTGAGATTGAGCTGCAATGATGATTTTTGAGGCATATCGGTAATCTCTGACGCGAAGTTACAATAAAAAAGCGTAACAAGCACAAAAATATTGCCTGAAATTTTTGTATGTTAGAAAAAAAGACTAATTTTGCACTCTGAAAGTAAACAATAACAAAATGGCAGAGAATAAAAAACATCCCGAAGAGGAAACTAAAATAGAGCAGCTTAACGACAACCTGACGAAAGCCGGAGTGAAAGTCGAAGAAAACAAGAAGACGCTGATGATTATCGTAGGTGCCGTCATCGCGGTAGGCCTTTTGGTTGCGGCTTACTTCTACTTCTTCCACAATCCCGGCATCGACAAGGCTTTCGACGCTTACGGCAAGGTGGAGATCGAGAACGGCACTGCAAGCGAGACCGCCAAGGCGGAGGCTTATAAGAAAGTGGCCGACCAGTACGAGGGTTCCGATGCCGGCAAGCTCGCCGCCCTCGAAGCCGCCGAAAACTACTACGACGCCGGCAACTACAAAGCGGCTCTCGCTTATCTCGACAAGTTCGACACAAGCGACGACATCCTGGCTGCCAACGTGCAGATAATGAAGGGTGACTGCTACGTTAACCTCAAGAAATATCCCGAGGCTATCAAGGAGTTCGAGGCCGTAGCCGCATCGCAGGCCGACAACAGCGAGATAGCACCCCGCGCTCTGCTGAAAATTGCCACAGTCTACGAGGCTCAGAACAAGAACAATGAAGCACTGGGCATATACGAGCGCATAAAGAAAGACTTCCCCGCCTTCAACGTGGCCGGCATGTCGATGGATGCATATATCGAGCGTGCCAAGAGCCGCCTGGGTAAGTAACTACCGAAATACACAACTCATATAAAATAATAAAACACTTTTTGCGTATTTATTAAAAAGGCGGCAGGCTTTCGAGCTTGTGGCCTTTTTTGTTTGCAAATGTCTTGCCGTGTCGCTCCCGGCTTCAGTTTTATTTCAAAGGGGTTAAGCAAAAAGTTTCGGTCGAGCGTTTAATATGAAGTTGCAGCATTTAAGTATCCCGCCATCCCTCCCGGAGGAGAGAGCGGCCTGCGTATAAATGCCGGAGTGCCGGATTAGAAGCTTCGAATATCAGAAGCCTCGAATAAATGAAAGATATATGTAGCTCATAAATCAGGAACTATAAGACTTGTGTATGTTTCTATGACATCCGGGCTTTTTGAATGCGGCTTGCGCCTTCATGGACTCCCATACAGGCGCGGCCTGGAAACAAATTTCGTAAAGTTCCTTAATTTTGGATGGCGGCTAAAATGGTTATTTATGAATACATTCTATAAAATATTGGTAGTCTGGGTGTTCGGTGGGCTGGGTGCCGTAACACGTTACGGCGTGTTGCTGTTTATGGACGCTCGCGGCTTAGCCACCGGCAATTGGCTCGGGTTGCCTACACTCGTCTTCAACGTAACGGCCTGTTTCATCATCGGATTCCTGGCAGGGCTGATTTATACCCACGCGGAGTGGAGCGACACTCTGAAAGGCGCCCTTTCATTGTCGGCAATGACGGGATTTTGCGGAGGATTCTCATCCTTTTCATCCTATACCCTCGACTCATTGCACTATTTCGAAGACGGAAAACTGAACGTATGGGTGGTTTTCGGCGTCCTGACGGTATTTCTGAGCCTGTTTGTATGTGCCCTCGGGTACTGGATAGGCAAGAAATTATGATAGAACCACCGGTGAGGACCATTCGCTTTTATGGTGCCGGCAAGCCGGGGGCATCCGATAACCGGAAGCTGTACGTTCCAGCTGAATATGAACTTTGCTAATCTAAAAAAGATGTAACGACCTATGAAGAAAGAAAGGACTAACTTCGCCAGCAAAGCGGGCATGATAGCGGCCACGGTAGGGTCGGCTGTCGGGCTCGGCAACGTGTGGCGTTTCCCGAACGAAGTGCAGTCGGGCGGCGGGGCTGCATTCCTGATTGTCTATATCCTCTGTATCCTGGTGTTGGGTCTTCCCGTAATGCTCGCGGAGTTCTCGCTGGGCCGCGGCGGGCAGAGCGACGTCATCGGTGTTTACCGAAAACTAACTCCCGGCAAGAAATGGTGGCTGGGGGGAGCCATAGCACTATTGGCCGCCTACACCATCTCGTGCTACTATATGGTGGTGGCCGGATGGACCCTCGAATATCTCGTGCAGTCGGTCAGCGGTTCGCTCTACGAGGTGGCTCCCGGCGGCACGCTGAAGTCGACGCTCGAAGCCACGCTGGCCGAAAACGTGGCCGCCGTGTGGAGTCCGCTCCTCGCCTCGCTGCTTGTGGTGGGCGCAAACATCTTCATACTGCTGCGCGGCGTGCAGAAAGGGATAGAAAAGATGTCGAACATCCTCATGCCGGTGCTCTTCCTGCTCCTGCTCATCCTCTGCTGCGTAACGCTCTCGCTTCCCGGCGCCGCCGACGGCCTTCTCTTCTTCCTGCGCCCCGACTTCTCGGAGGTAACGCCGGCAGTAGTGATGAACGCGCTGGGTCAGGCTTTCTTCTCCCTCTCGCTGGGAATGGGCATACTGGTGACATACTCCTCATACTTCCCAAAACGCGACAATCTGGTGCTCACCGGCGTCACCGTCACGGCGTGCGACTTCCTGGTGGCGCTGCTGATGGGCTTCATCATTTTCCCTGCGGTGATGACCTTCGGCCTTGGGGGCAACGAAGCCGGGCTGGAAAGCACCGCCCTCGTCTTCATAACGCTGCCTGAAGTATTCGCGCAGATGGGCGGCACGCAGGTGTGGTCTACTGTCTTCTTCACGCTCCTTTTCATCGCCGCCGTCACGAGCACCATCTCCATCTCCGAAGTCTCGATACTATACTTCCAGGACCGCCACAGATTCTCGCGCCGCAAGGCCACATTAGTGGTATTGCTGCCGCTTGTGGCGCTGAGCCCGCTATGCTCCCTGAGCAACGGTGCACTCGCGGACCTGAAGATAGCCGGTCTCACGCTCTTCGACTTCCTGGACACCTACAGTACCAATTTCCTGCTGCCGTTGGCCGCACTGGTGACCTGTATCTATGGCGGCTGGGTATTGAAGAAACAGCGGTTCGTGGAAAGCGAACTGACCAACGGCGGCCGCATCAACCGCTTCTCGGCGCGCTACACCGTCTTCATGATACGCTGGATAGCGCCCCTATGCCTCGGTGCTATCATTGTTTACCAGCTTCTCTATATGCTTTGAACCATGCTTAAGATAATCAATCGTCACAAAACTGAAAATAAAAATTGTGCGAAATTTTTGTGGGAATGAAAAAAATGTTGTAACTTTGCAACGTCTTTAGCGCCGTCGCGTCGGCGTTGGGACCTTTAGGATTGTCTTATGGTGTAATGGTAGCACTGCAGTTTTTGGTTCTGCCTGTCTAGGTTCGAATCCTGGTAAGACAACACAATTTCCCAGCCTCAACTCCCTGGGCCGCCAGAGAGTCGGGGCTTTTCTCTTGCATAAATCCCTACGGAAACATAATCCGGGTGTCGTTATGTTCCGGTTTTTCAATATTTGTTGCGAGCGAATTGGAAATTATTGTTTAACTTATGTCCTACAATGGTTCGGTAAAAAATGCCGAAGTTATTGAAAATATGACAAATGTTGGCAATGAACTTTTGGAAGACAACAGACATCATACGACTTAAAAGGTGCGCACGACACGAACGCAGTGCATAAGACTATGATAGGATATGCTGAACAAAAAGGTTTTACCGTGTATGTATATGGTCCAAATGGAGGCTATATATGGCATAGGGTGGGAACTCTGTTGGGCTACACAATCAATACTGTAACCATCAAACATGGTTCAACTACATATATATGTGGGGAACATGGAAAAGTTAAAGCTACGCGATAAAAAGACATGCAAGAGAAATATCGAAAACACATGACGTGGTGGCTGGATGAATTTTGCGCTGGCGGCCAAGTCGACCATTATGTCGAACTGTTTCCAAAGCTTGACTCTCGTCTTGCCAAGTTCGCTGTAGGCATCTTTATATGGAACATGTCAGGGCTTATTGACATCAACAATCCTGATGATGTCAGCAAGGTTCGTCGGATTCTAAAAGTGCTTGACCAGACACCGGGTTACGATTTCTTTGACAACACATTCAATGAATGTGACCCAGATATGGTGTGCCAGCTTATAGGAATGTCTCCTGTCGTTCCCATAGAAGACGGAGAGATCGTGTTTGATTATTGGGTAAGTGAGATCAAAAACTTTGAGGATGCTCATTCATATTTTGAAATGGTTTCATGGCGTATCGTAATTTCTGAAGAATCATTCAAGGAGTACACCTCAAATGGCAATCGATTCTACTTCTGTGGCAATGGCGATTGGTGGGACGTTCCTTGTATACCTGGCATTGGCTTTCCACATGACAAGTACGGCTATTCACTGATAGCTGTCGAAGTGACCCCGAAAAATAAAATCGCATCCGTGACCAGTCGCTGGAATACATACACTGGAGACACAGGCGACTTCATTACCGACGAAGATCTAAAATCAATCCTCGGTATTGACAATTATCACAACCTGTTTTGTAAATCTGCTGACAAACAACTAAATTTGTAATCATGATTGAGGATACCGTACTCACTGAATTTAGTTTTTTTCCCTTATAAAAAGTTTTAAATATGAAAGAAAAGGCACTTGAAAAGTTGGTTGAATGGATGAAACCATTGGCTATCCCGGCTGGCAGATACAAAAGTCGTGAATATGATTATATTTTGCCTTTGCAACCATATGGAAAAGGTAAAAGACGCAATGCGATTGCCAAATCGTTGACTAAGTATAACGTTTTGACTTACGGGATAAAGTATTTTCCGAATGTTTTGCCGGTCAACGAGTTGCATACCTATGCAAATCATCTTAATTCATCTCAGATTTTATGCTATAATTTCTTTGGCAAGTTATTGCAAATAAATGAGTACAATGAGCGAAAAATTAGAATAAATCCGGAAATGAGAAACTGGGTGGACAGATATTTGCCAGCTATCCCCAAATTGTCAGGCGATGCTATATGTGAGTTTGAGGCAGTAGTAAATCCAAAGGAGGGCACTTCATTTGATTTTATTGCTTATGACTGTAACACAGAAATACGTTTTGAAATCAAGTTTACGGAAGAGGGATTTGGTAAGACAAAAAAAGACAGTAAATCAAAATCGGGAATTTCCCATCATCAAAAGTATACAGATCTATATCAACCGTGGCTGAACAAATCCACAGTTGTACGAAATCCCGATACAGTGAATGATTTCTTCTGTAATTATCAACTTTTTAGAAATGTCATTATCGGAAACAGACCGGGGACAAACAGGGAAATATATAATGTTTTCATGTATCCAAGTTGGAATACGAAATGTGCCAGAGAATTTGAAAATTTCACGAAGAATTATGTCGTGGATAAGTCAAGGATTTTGAGCCTTGAATGGGATAAAGTTGTGCCTCAGGAAATGAAAGGATTTTTAGAAAAATATTATCTCTGATGAGGATACTACATCTATCTGATAGATGTTGCTCCCTGACCCAAAGCACCCAGAAAAGCAACCGCCATCGGCCCCAACATACCTCCTTGACATGATTAAGGAAAAGGACCAGATAATTCGCCAACAAGCCGAAGAACTGGGACTACCATCCCTGTTAATCAAGACGCGGTACTACGCACGGAAAAACGTCATAAAAGGCTAATGGTTCGTGGGACAACGTTAGATCGGCATCGTCGCATTTGGTCGGTTCTATATCTCACCAATTCATTTTACGAAATTGAGGAACACATGAAAAAGGGTCAACCAACAAAAAGAATGTTTCAGCATCTCGAAAGCGCTAAAAACTATGTTCTGAAATATAAGCCCACCACCGACGAGATAAAAACAGCCATTCGCTTTTGACAACTTGATCACGTGCGTAGCAAATGTCCTCACGCATTGACTTCTTCAAACATCGAAACAATCATGAACATTTATTCTGTCACTCAACAACCCTCCACAATACCCCAGAATTAGGGCGTAAACTCATTTTTTCGCTATTTCCAGAGCCACTAAACACATTTAACACTAATTATCAGCGCATTAACTGAATTACAATAGGGATTTTAACGGGGTCAATTTTGGGATTAAAGGGATGTTAATCGCTCAAAAATCGCCATTTTTGCTGCTGATTTTGTCCCTATGGGAGTGCGGACATTGTACCGAAAGTACCCCCCCAACTGTATCTCCAACCCCGTTTTAAGAACGAAACGGGTACTTTTTCCACCACTCCCCTACCCCCGTTTTTACCCCTCTGGAGCCGGGCGCAGCCATCGCCATTAAATGGGGGCTGTAAACACCACTAAATACCACGGAGCTACCGCGGATTACTCGTACGCATGGGCGCTGCGCTCGTATTGCTGCCACCGTGCTCCTATGGTTTCCAAATGGTAACGGCATACTTTTCAATGAAGATGGCACAAAACGTATCACCGACAACACCTTCGTAACCCTGACACTTATGATCGCTGAGAGCCGTACAGAAGAAAAGGATGCGATGGTAAAAGTCATCGTCAACCTCATCAATAAGAATAAATGAAGTAAATGACTCTATAGGACGTCTTTATCAAATCTGCCATTAAGAATCATTTCCGTCGGTCAATCCGGCAGGCAACGGGCCCGGAACACACCAAAGAATATTCGGGATGGCGTTTGAACCATGCAACGGCGTATGAGCATATAGCGGCTATCCGGTTGCCTTCAGCCAAGATATGGTCAGCCGCAAGTTTCACAAGCTTTCCGGCGACACCTTGACCCCTCAGTGATGGATCCACGAAAGTATGGTCGATTGTCGAGACACCGTCTTCTGTAGGGAATGTTACCTCCGCTATAATCTTACCTGAAGAATCAGTTGCATAAATCCTGTCTTTTTCTGTTATAAAATCCATAATAAATTTTGAACATTAGATATTATTCTAACGTCATAATCTACCGTATAGTTGAATGATGTACTCCTGTTAATGAACGTCATTGAGCTGGAAGATTCTGACAGGCAGACGTATTACCATCGAAAGCGACCACACTATCGCCCACCGTCTCCTTTCCCTATCAAACTGCCATCAAAAGAGAGACAGAAAGATTCCCTACAACGCAAACATCAACTGGTCAGACTCCCGAAGCTTGATCTGAGTTTCTATCTCATTGTACTTTCTGACGAGCCCCCTTATTTTTAAACGTGGTAATCTCAGTCAATATTTCGCCGGCTCACCACACTCAAATCTGAAATCCTGTTACAATTGTAGGATTGCGATTAATTCTGTTAATGCTTCGGACGTGAGTCTGGAAGGGAGTGATGGAGTTGGTGCAGTTCGCGTGGCCGCTTGTTTCGGGGTCAGTGGAATATGTATGAACAAGGTGGGAATGCCAAAGTTAAGCAGATGGTAGCAGAGGGCGTTGCAGACGTATGTGCCTGCAGTGTTTGACACATGGCATGGATAACCGTTCTTTCGCATTTGTCCAGCGAGATTATCCACATCAAATTTTGAGAATTTTCCTCCACATTCATATCGGAAGTAGAAGTAAATAACAGCTCCATTCTCCGGAATTATAGGAGAATGGAGCTGCTTTTGGGTGTATGAATGGAACTTGTTAACGGATCACTATTTTTTCAGTCTTTGCTCCGGTCTTCCTGATGTATATGCCTTTTTCAAGTTGGCCGGAATCGCTTCCTGCATGGCGACCCTGCAGGTCGAAGTATATTGACTGGGATGATCCGTCGGGCAAAATCTCATTGACGATGACTGCGGTGGCCGGCATAAGCGCGAGGTTGCCCAAAGCGACCAGTTCGGCCGGACCATGTATGGTCATGTATTTGTGTTCAGGTGTGAGGTGGACTGTGTGGGAGAAATTACCGCCCAATGAAGTTGCAGACCCGCCAACTTTCGATCTGTACACCGGCACCTTTTCTGTACCCGCGTAAGCCACGACCTCAGGCTCCCCATTCGCATTGTTTTCAATCCTGAATTCTTTGGGAGTCACCTTCTTATCGAAAGTGATGGCTATGTTTTCAAGCTGGTGCAGCAGATTATGCTCGTCCGGTACTCCGGCTGTCACCTTGTCGTGTCCCTGTCCACATCCGGTCAATAGAAAATCACCCTCTTCCTTGATATTGATCGGATAGCAGTAATAATGAGGTGCGTTAACGTGGCTCTTATCCGGAAATTTCATGAATATGAAATAATTTCCGTCACTGAATGCCTCATGATCCCCATATATATTGTGGTTCGGATCATCATCATAAACGGCGGCTTTCGAACTTTCCGATACCCTGGCCTGCGTGAAGCAACTGAACTTGCGGAAGCCGTCTTCTACGGGCCTCCCGTCTTTGTCAAATACTTGCCATACATTGTAGAAAGCTTCGGGACTATTGACGGTAGTTCCGATTGCTCCGGCGAGCAGATTCTCTTGTGCTGTGGCGAACGATGCAGACACTGCCACTGCAAGCATCGCGAGTAAAAATCTATTTGCGTTAATTCTCTTCATGGTAATAAAGCTTGAAGTTACGTCAATACTATTGAAAACCCTGTTAATGATCTGCGAACCATTAACAGATGCAAAAGTAATTAATTTTTTTCAAAATAAATTACTTTTCGTGAAAAATTTTACTATGTTTTATAAAAGGATCAGCGGAATAAAGTTAAAATGTTAAAAATACGCCATTTTTGAGCGAAATCTTGATATTTTTATGTTAAAAAACATGACAATCATCCCTCTCCGAAAAACGAAAAAACTGCTATCGGCTACGCGGCTATCTCTTTTTGCATACCTGCTATCGCAGGCGGATGTACGCAGGGGCATCCTCAGATGCCTACTCAGTACGTAAAATGTATTAATCCAATATTCAACAACCTATGTTTCTCTCTTTTAGAGTGCCAGTTGCAGCGTCAGCCTCTAATCCAGAACGGTCGTGATAATAAGATAAACGTCCGCCCAGCGCCTGAGAAATTGCCATTTTAGTAATGCGACCGATCCAGTATGCATTATCTCATCATCGTCGATTACGGTAGAACCTGTCAGAATAAACTGTCCTTTCTCTCTACGTTCATCTACGTCATGACGCACTGCATTCCATATAACCTGGGTGACATGCCATTCATCAATGAGCTGTGAGGGATCATCTTTAAGCAGTAGCGACGGCTTTGTACGTGCAGTAGCCAATATCTTTCATCGCAAAAGATTTCTAAAGGCCCGACAGATCAAGACTGTAGAGTCCCGGCGTATCATTTCCCCGCTTCACGAACATCAACATGTATATCGGAACGTATATAATCCTACCCTCCATGTATATATTTGAATGGCTGAACACATACGCCCGTTTTATATATGGCTCTGATGCCTCCATCAGGCCGCTTAACGCCCTATGCTCTGTATAGCTCTTGCCGGATTTGATTTCCACCGGCACGGCTTCTCCTCCAATAGACAGTACAAAATCCACCTCTCCCCGCCGCTTGTTGTTGTAATAGTATATGCTGAAGCCATGCGCGGCGAACTCCTGGGCGGCGACATTCTCAAAAACCGATCCGAAATTTATGTCAGCGGCATCAGTCAGAACCTTCATCTGCAGTCCTTGGTCGTATTGGGCGCAAAGCAGTCCGACATCATTTGAGAAAAGCTTGAACAAGGAACGGTTTTCCGAAAGACGCAGCGGCTCTCTGACCTCCGATACATTATATACGGGTATAGCCACGCCGGCATCCTTAAGCCACAAGAAACTCTCTTTATACCGCTCGAATTTCGCATGTTCGTTGAGACGCTTCAATATGAACCGCTTATTCTTAGCGTCCAGCTCGGAAGGTATGATGTCGAATATCTCCCGGATTTTCAGTTTGTCGCGTTCTGAATACTTTGAGATGTCGAGCCGATAAAGATTCACGATATCAAGCTGGACATGCAGGACCCTTCTGAGATTGTTTGTCTCCAGATACTCAACGACGGCCGCCGGCATCCCACCGACCACAAGATAAAGCCTGAATACCTCAAGCATACGGCCATGTATCACCTCATCCACTGGTTTTATATCCTCCCAGCACTCCCTGAGCCGGGATATCAGATCGGCAGATATTCCCAGATTGAGCATGAACTCCTCAATGTCCAGGGGATACATCTCTCTGATTCCCACATATCCTACAGGGAGCGACCTTATGTCGCGCATCTCGACCCCGAGAAGCGAGCCGCTCATTATATACGAATACGTGCCATCGTCAACAAGAAACTTTATCGCCGTTATCAATTCCAGACACTCCTGTACCTCGTCAAAAAAGATCAAAGTCTCCCCGGGAATAAGATCAAACCTCACAAACGCGGATATGCGCAAAAGCAGCTCCGAAACCCCGTTATAGTTTCGGAAAATCTCCTTCGCCTCAGGATTGTCGATGAAATTTATCTCGGCATAAGCCTTGAAATCCTTCCCGAAACGCCTGACTGCATACGTCTTGCCGGTCTGTCGGGCACCGGTCAACATCAATGCTTTCTTAGGTGTCTTATAAAAATCCTTTATCGCACTATCTATTTTTCTATATAACTCCCTCATATAATACATCTTAATGTTGCCATGGCAATTTTATGCCGCTTTTCCAACACAAATTTAGGGCATTTTTGCCATTTTTCCAACAAGAAAAGCGGTAAAAATGCCGCTTTTCTAACTTTTCTTACTGACAGCGGCGCCCCCTGAGGAGCGTCTCACGCATGATGTCGGCGAAATCGTCGTGGAGACGGCGCACTACCAAGGGCATGGAACGCTGTTTTGAACACCTTTAATACAGAATACACTATGAATCTGCTGTTTATGAATCAAATATCCGGTTATCTGTAATCCGTTTCTATTAAATCACCCGTTCCGGTATTTCCGGACAGATTCTCTTGCGAGATCTTAACTTTGATGCCCTTTGCCCTCAAACGGCCCACAGGATTGTCACGCATGGCTCTCTTGGCCCTTAATATCTCCTTTCTGTCACGTTTATCATATTTGTCAGCTCCATATATGCCATTTATCGCCTTTTCTGATTTCTCTATTCCTTCAGCGACATAACCATACTCTCCTCCTGCGGCTTTGACTTCCAAAATCAATCCCGGAAGTCCATGAAATTTCCACGGACCATCATGTATCGGAATTTCAGGGGTGAACCACGCTGTCCAATGTCGGCCATGATAATCGGTTTCCGCCTGTATGCACTCATAACCGGAGACAGTCCTGGTGCTGTCGCCAACTACCCATGTCATTTCGGAATAAGGCTCGGTATAATACACTGCTTCGTCGGCACCTAAAATGTCATAGACTGTCATAATGGAGTCGGCAGAAGATTTCAACACATATACAGACTCCACCTTTCGCGGCAGGTTTGCCACATCGATGGAGCCTTGCGCCATCATGGCCCGCATTGCGGCCTCCTGTGCCTTTTTGAAATCGGCAAGACCTTCTGGAGTAGATAACATCGAATCAATCTCTTCTGAACGGGGATTGAAGAATTTTGACTGTCGCGCATTTGCCAAAAGATGGTACTTGTGTTTTCGTTCCTTGCCATTCTCAAAAAAGGATATTTCGGAATAGCTTACCTCTATATCGGCTTTTTGCTGTGCGCCCGCGGCTATCCCCGCAAGGCATATTAGTAAAAATATGATTGCCTGTCTCATAGCGTTATCTGTAATCGGTTTCAAGATAATCCCAGCCGTCCTGTATATTTTGTATCCCGTCACCATCTATTTGTTCCATTTTTCCGAATTGAGCCTCTAAATGCGCCAATGGATTCTCTACGAATCTTCTCTTGACACGTAACATTTCCTTACGGTCTTCTCTCGAATACTGTTTTTCCGAATATATGGGATAAATCCTGATATCAGCTTTTTCTATTGCATCGGCAACAAACCGATAATCTCCATCAGCATCATAAACCTCAAGTATAAGTCCCGGCACCCCCCTGAATTTCCAAGGGCCTGCCGATATGGGAATGTCAGGCGTAAACCATGCTGTCCATTTCCTGCCATGATAATCGGATGTGGCCATCAGGCAGTCATAATCAAGCTCTTTCCTGGTAGAGTCCGATATTTCCCATGTCATCTCGTCAAGAGGCTCTTCATAAAAATAGAAATCCTCTACGGCCTTGTCATACACAGCAACATTTGACTGCTCCGAAGATGTAAACACATAGAGATTGGTCGGCTTTGTCGGTGTCTGGCCATTTGTCGAGATAGCCTGAAACATCATTGTGTCATATTTCTTCTTACCGTCGGCGGAAGAGCACATCGAGTCGATTCTTTCTGCCTGAGGATTATAGAATTTTGATTCCACAGGATTTGCAATCAGAACCCATGAGTTCTGATGCCTACCTCCTCTCATACCATTATAATCTTGTATATAATGGACTTTTATATCGGCTTTCTGCTGTGCGACTGCAGCTGTCGCCACAATGCATGACATTATAAACAAAAGGGATCCATGTTTCATATCGGAAATTATTTTCTGAGAGTTATCGAGAAGAGAAGCTGACGGCCACGGAGCTGCCGGCGACTCTCGAAGGATGAGAGTTGCGAGTAGGTGATGTAGTTGTAGCTTTGCTTGTTGAGTATGTTGGTGAGCGACGCGGCAAACTCTATCTTCTTGTTGAGCTGAAAGGTCAGCTTGGTGTCGAGCATCACCACGTTCTTATAGTTATGTTCGGTCAGTTCGTTGCGGTAATGCTCGCCGCTGACCGTCCATTGCCATTTGCGGTG
>DKVK01000015.1 GCA_002491165.1 Porphyromonadaceae bacterium UBA7180 | reverse complement strand
TTTGAGCAACTCAATTACATGTTATACAGCTTATTATCTATTATTCAGTAAACCCTAATTAAGATTTGATATAGTGAAATTTGTCGGTTGGACATTGATTCCAATCTCAAAATTACATTAAAAAATTGTATTGACCAAATAATTGGGGGCGAAAATGTAAAAAAATAAGGATCTGAGGCTGATACGTAACTTTGTGAAGAGGGGTAGGGGCGGAAAATCCTATTATCAGGCGGCTTATCTTGATTGCGAAAGAAGCCGAGGGGCGAGCGGGGCGAGAGGAAGCCGGAGAAACCGAGGAACCGGGCCTCCGGCATCAGGAGATCAGCGACCAGTCGGTCTGCCCGTCGAAGCGTAGGCGCATTTCGCGGCGCAGCGTGGCGAGGCCCTCTTCGGAAAGGCGGTAGGCGGGGTCGGGCTGACTGTCGGGTGTGGCATCGGCTGCTGGCTCGGCGGCTACGAGTTGCGGATTGGCGGCGAGGATGGCTTCGGCTTCCTGACGGGCACGGGTCAGTATCTGGCCGTCGCGGGCGAGGTTGGCCACTTGCAGCTTGAAGGGGAGGCCGCTCTGCATGGTGCCCTCCATGTCGCCGGGACCGCGCATCTGCATGTCCGCTTCCGAAACCAGGAATCCGTCGGTGGTCTGCGTCATCACCGTTAGCCGTTTGCGCGTCTCGGCCGCTATTTTGTATTTGGACATGAGCACGCAGAAACTGCGGTCGGCGCCGCGTCCCACGCGTCCCCGCAGCTGGTGGAGCTGCGAGAGACCGAAGCGCTCGGCGTTCTCTATTACCATGACCGAGGCGTTGGGGACGTTGACTCCAACCTCTATCACTGTGGTGGCGACCATGATCTGCGCCTCGCCGCTGACGAACTGTTGCATCTGGTAATCCTTCTCGGCGGCTTTGAGCTGACCGTGCACGCATACCACTGTGTAATGAGGGTACTTTTCGCGCACGTATTCGAGGTCTTTTTCAAGGCTCTTGAGGTTGAGTTTGTCGTTCTGGTGCACGAGGGGATACACCATATATATTTGCCGTCCCTGTCGGAGCTGCGAAGCTATTAGGCGGTCCACTTCGCCTCGGTTTTCGTCGTAGCGGAGCCATGTCTCCACCGGTTTGCGTCCGGGCGGAAGCTCGTCTATCACGGAGACTTCGAGGTCGCCGTAGACGGTCATTGCCAGCGTTCGCGGAATCGGGGTGGCAGTCATTACGAGGACGTGGGGCGGTGTCTCGCCCTTATTCCACATCTTGGCACGCTGAGCCACCCCGAAGCGGTGTTGTTCGTCGATGATGGCTATGCCGAGGTTGGCGAAAACCACCTTCTCCTCGAGCAGCGCATGTGTGCCCACGAGGATTTGCAGCGAGCCGTCGCGCAGGGCGGCGTCGATGTCACGGCGAGGCTTGGTGCGCGTGCTTCCGGTAAGGCGCGCGCACTTTATCCCCAGCGGTGCGCACCACGCGCTGAGCGTCTCGTAGTGCTGTTGCGCCAGGATTTCGGTGGGCGCCATTATGGCGGCCTGATAGCCGTTGTCGAGCGCCATGAGCATGGCCATGAATGCCACGAGTGTCTTGCCGCAGCCCACGTCGCCCTGGAGCAGGCGGTTCATCTGGCGCCCGTGGCGCATGTCGCCGCGTATCTCGCGGAGCACGCGCTTTTGCGCTTCCGTAAGCGGGAAGGGTAGGACATTGTTGTAGAAGGTGTTGAAATAGTGGCCTATCCGGCCGAAGACGTGCCCGCGTATCGAGGCGCTGCGCCGGCGCGCGTAACGCAGGATGTTGAGCTCTATGTAGAAAAGTTCTTCGAACTTGAAACGCTCGCGTGCCGCCTGGAGGTCGCGCGTGTTCTGCGGAAAGTGCATGTTGCGTATGGCGTCGCGCACGGGCATGAGGTGGAGCGCCGTGGTGACTTCGGAGGGGAGTGTTTCCGGGAACTCTTGGAAGTATTTGGTCTCCAGCGCGTTGGCAACTATGCCGGAGAGCGACTTCTGGGTGAAGTTGCTGTGCCGGGCGTTCTCGGAGAGTGTATATGTGCCGCGGAAACCCGTGGGTGCACGGCCGGCGTCGGCACGTTCTATTTCCGGATGCACCATGGAGTATGCCCCGCGGTAGAAACTCGGCTTGCCGAAGAGGACGTATTCCACGCCGCAGACCACGCTCTCGGCGATGTATTTCAGCCCCGAGAACCATACTACCTCCATAATGGAACGTCCGTCGTTGAAGAGTCCCACGCGGCGGCGTTTGGCACCCTCTCCCTCTTCGGCGAAACGGACGAAGCGGCCGCGCACCTGGACCATGGGCATTTCGCCGTCGAAGTCGGCTATGCGGTAGAACTTGCTGCGGTCCACATAGCGGTAGGGGAAGTAGTAGAGCAGTTCCCGGACATCGTTGATGCCCAGATCCTTGGCGAGCAACTTGGCCCGTTTTTCGCCCACTCCCTTTATGTACTTCGTTTCCATGTGAGTTGCGCGCGGTTACTTTTCCGCTTCGTGGAGAATGGCTTCGGCTATGGCAAAGTCGCGCGGATGCGTTATCTTGATGTTTTCCGGCGAGCCGGGATAGAGTGCTACCGGCACACCTGAGGCTTCCACCAGCGAGGCGTCGTCGGTGAAAAGAGAGAGATCCCCTTTGGGACGGTCGTAAGCGCGAAGCAGTATGTCGGCGCGGAAAACCTGCGGCGTCTGTACGGCTACGAAACGCGAACGGTCCAGCGCCTCGGAACGGCCATCCTCGGACAATTGCCGCAGCGAATCGGTGACGGGAAGGGCGGGAACGGCGGCGAGATACTCTTCGGCGGCGTGCCATCCTTCTCTTATCATCAGTGCGGAGACCAGGGGCCGCGCTGCATCGTGCACGGCAATGAGTGCCGATTTGCCGGTACCGAGACGGGTGCGTATGGCATTGATCCCGTTCCTTACGGATTCGGGACGCGAGTTGCCGCCCGGTACAACGAGCCATTCTGCGGCGCCGAGACCGTCCATCTCCTTCTCCACGAGTTGGATGAAATCGGGGTGGCATACCACTATGACGGTCACCTCCGGAGCATCGTCGAGAAAGCGGATGACGGAGTGCATGAAGACGGTGCGTCCGCCCAGCGTATGAAACTGTTTGGGCAGCGGGGAACCGGCCCTACGGCCGCTCCCGGCTGCCACAATGATTGCGTATTTCCTTGGTGCGGACATTCGTTACATGTTCATGCCGCCGTCGACCTGGATAACCTGGCCTGTGACGTATGACGAGAGGTCGGAAGCCAGGAAGAGAGCCACGTCGGCGATGTCTTCGGGCTTGCCGCCGCGGCGCAGGGGAATCTTCGTCATCCAGTCCTTGCGCACCTCTTCGGGGAGGGCTGCCGTCATGGCTGTCTCGATGAAACCGGGGGCGATGGCGTTGGCGCGAATCTTGCGCGAGCCTACCTCCTGTGCCACACTCTTGGCAAGGGCGATGAGGCCGGCCTTCGACGCGGCGTAGTTGGCCTGTCCGGCGTTACCGTGCACACCTACCACGGAAGCCATGTTGATGATGGAACCCTCGCGCTGGCGCAGCATAGTGGGGAGCACGGCGTGGATGAAGTTGAAAGCCGATTTGAGGTTTACGTTGATGACGGCGTCCCACTGGTCCTCGCCCATGCGCATCAGTAGCGTGTCCTTGGTGATACCGGCGTTGTTGACCAGGATGTCGATGCGGTCGAAGTCCTTGAGGATGTTGGCCACGACTTTCTCGGTCTGTTTGAAATCGGCGGCGTTAGAGGCGTAACCTTTGCACTTTACGCCGTAAGCGCCGACTTCCTCTTCGGTCTGCTTGGCGAGGTCGTCTATCTTAAGGTCGGTGAAGGCTACGTTGCAGCCGTTTTGGGCGAATTTCATAGCAAGGGCTTTGCCGATGCCGCGTGCCGCTCCGGTGATGAGGGCAGTCTTTCCTTCAAGTAATTTCATCTTTCTGTCTATTAATTGCGGGATGGCGGCGCGGAGCCGTCATCCTCTGTTGAGATTGCAAAGTTACTCATTATTTCCCGAACCGCCAAACATTTCCTCCGTAACCACCTTTCTCCACCTCCCGCCAGCGAAAAAAGCGACACCCCGCAGCCGGAAGGACTACAGGGTGCCTGTTATCATTTGGATAAGGAGTGTCAGTAGCAGATTTTGAAAGAGCGGCCGGCGGCGGTGACTATGTAGAGGCCGCGCGAGGGGAGCTCGAGGCTTTCGCCGGAGGAGAGTCGTCGGTCGGCCACGAGACGTCCGTCGGCGGTGTAGACCGTGACGCGCGTATCGCCACCGATAAGCACTATGCGCCCGCCCTCCAGCCGCACTGCGGTCCCGTCGGCTACGGTGTTGCTGATGCCTGAGTAATCTTTCTCCTTGAAGGTACGGAAAGCGTTCCAATAGTCGGCATAGCGGTAGCGCTCGGCGTTCCCTACGGGGACATATACTTCGCAGCTATACTTGTCTACGCGCAGGAAAGTCTCGGAGAAAATATCCGGAGGCGTGGGATTAGCCGACTCAATGATAGCGAGATTGCGGTCATCTTCAAAGGCATTGTTGCCGATTTGTCTCAGTGACGCCCCTAAGTAGAGGTTGGTGAGTCCGGTACAGCCTTTGAAAGCATTGGCACCGATTGTCTCCACTTTGTCAGGGACAGAGACCTTAGCCAGGTTGGTATTGCCCTCAAAGGCATTCTCGCCGATTTCAGTCAGAGATGAGCTTAATGAAAGGTTAGTCAGTCCGGTGCAACCTCTGAATGCATTCTTGCCGATGGTCTCCACCTTGCCGGGGATTGAAATGGTTGTAATGAGGGATAAATCTGCAAACTGTGAGTCGTAAATGTACTTTACTTCGGGCCCGAATGTCAAGTTTTTCAACGTCTTTCTAAATCCGGAGAAAGAGTAATTTTTCAGTGAACGACCTACATATATTTGCTGAACATTAGGGGAACCTGATAATTGCCAGGACTTCAAGAGAAAGTTTTCATCGATGTAATATTTATTTTCATCGTCGTTAAAAAAAGTAATTACCTTAGGACTGTCAAGGAAGTCTATGGAGGTGAGAGCGGCACAGTTGGCCAAGGCATCATAAGCCATTTGTTGCACTGATGACGGAATTTGGATTGAGCTGATTTTTGTCATTCCAAAGGGTTGAGTTCCGATTTTGGTGATATTGCCGGGAAGATTGATTTCACTCAGTTGCGGGCAGTTGAAGAATGTGAACTGCAGCTGGGTAGTTGACTCCGGAAGTTTTACTTCAGCGAGTTTCGGGCAGTGCATGAAGGTGCATGAGAAAACCTTCGGGCCTTCCCCGATGGTTACTGATGTCAGTTCCGGGCAAAAGGAAAACGCTCCCATCCCGACCTCCGTTAAACCGGCAGGAAGAACGACCTCCTTGATAGGGGTTTCACGGAATGCCTCTTCTCCGATAGTTTTCAGCGAAGCGGGAAATTCAAAGTGTTCTAAGATGGTGGCATTACATCCTTTGAAGGCACAACCGCCGATAGTCCTGAGATGTGAAAGATCTGAAAAATTGATGGTTTTCAAATTTGGACAATCGGAAAAAACAGATCCTGAAATGTAAGTGATGGGAGCGAGGACGTTGACCGTTTCAACCGACGTGCATCCCTCGAAAAGCGAACCACCCAGTACTTTTAGATTTTTGGGCAGCGTAACTTCTTTTAGAGCGCGGCAATCCATGAACGGACCCATCGGAGAATGTCCGGGATAGTCATTGCTGTTATAATAGTAAAATGATATGAGACTTTCCGGAAAATCAATTTCAGTAACATTTATAATTCCGCTGAAACCAAGTCCATCGATTGATGTTACCGTCTCAGGTATGGTTATCTTTTTGGTGTCATAGTTATAAGCATACGTAGTGTGGTCAAAGTAGCCAGGCCCGCAAGCAGTTGCGAGGCAAAATTTGTTTAATTCTGTTACTGTATATGTTACTCCTTCGTATTCTACAGTAGAAGGCACAATTAAATGTTCCGGTTTAGAATAAATTCCGTTGATTGCAACATTTTGAGTGTTATTTATTTTATTAAAGTAGAACCCGTCCGCTTTGAAGTCGTAAGGCCAATTGCTGGTGTGAGGATCCTTGGGATTGGCAAAAATCGGCAAAGAAATCAATACCGCAGCCAATGCTAATAGTAAAGTCTTTAATCGAATATTCATGTTTGGGAGTTTTTAAGAGGGCAAGCGGGCGATGCCGCGTGCGGACGTCGCCCGCTTGCCCATGGTTGTTGTTATTTGTTTAGTTCAATCCATTGATCCAGGTAGTAGAAACTTTGTGAGCCGTTGACCAGCTCATCATAGTTGTTCCAGCCGGAAGAGAGTTTTAAGTCTGTTTCATTGAAGAAGCACTTGACGTTATCTCCCCGGAACTGAATCCATCGGGGAAGCGATGGGCCTTGGCCTATTATCGGCTGACTCTCCAAGTAAGGACGCCATTTGTAACCGTTGATACTGATGTTGTTGTCATGCAGGTAGGTTGTTCCGACCACCGGAATGTCAACGTAATCCTCATTTAATTGAAATCGCTTGGACCGAATTAACCTTAGCGTGAAAGCACTCCTTGCGGGGGTAGTGCTGAGACTGAATATTTGGCCGCCTGCGGAATCATACGTCGGTTTGTCTTTCCACACATTAACATCCACGATGGGACCGGCAATATGCCTGGCGGAATCCATAATCATCTGTGCCTGATATTTGTACGGCCAGCTATTGTCGACGGGCAGATTTATCGTAGGAACGCTTGATTTGATTGCGTTTGGTATGTCGCCAGGTGCAGACCATACTTTTATCGAAGAGATGGAAGGCACTTCGGAGAATGTCCTTGTCGCATCGATGCGGAGACCGGGTGTGATAGTACATTCGGTAGACAGGAAGTAACTCCTGCTATTGAAGTCGTCGAATGACGAATAGTCTGAAGTTATAGATGGAGTATTTTCATCACCCGAGGTGCGCGTAAATGTGCCAATGAAAATTCCCGTAGGCTCATTTGAACCGTTTTCATGACGTATGTAGCGGTAATTCTGCTGTAGATGAATGCAGTATGGCTCTTGTCCTTTGCCAACGCAAAGGGCTATGTCATATTCGCATATCTCCTTTGCCGGGAATCTCTCAGGAGATTTTGACGGTTGAAAAATGTAGAAGATATTGTCCGAGATTCCAAGATTCGAATTGTGGTGCTTCTCGTAGTCTTTGAATCTTTTTGTTGGTGGAATATTTAGTTTGCCGTCGGGAGCCAAGTCAACTACAACTGGAGGAACTGTAGTCTTCTCGAAGTAGTTGTTGCGGATGGTCATGTCGCATGCCACGATGGTAAGCTGGGAACCTCTTTCGAGATGGTTTTGCGAGAAATTGACAGCCATACATCCTTGAAGCAGCACCCTGCTGTTAAATATGTTGTTTACGATAGAGCCTCCTTTGCATCCGGTGAGATACAGAGCATCGAATGCTCTTGCAGTCAACTTTCCCTTATTGTCATGTGTCCCGGCGTCTGATATATGACATTGTTCTATTCTGAGGGCATCGCCAAGGCCGCGGATTTCTATTGCGTAGCAGATGTCGCTGCCCATATCGATATTGTTTTCGATAGGGTAGAACACACATCTTCGGATGGTCTTGCAGTCGGAATAATGTTCGCCCCACTTTATGCAACGGCGGAACGAAGCAAACAGTAAGTCTTCGAATGTGAAGCCGCCTTCCACAATACAGCACGGAATACGGGAAATCTCTTCAATGTTCCCAATATTCCTGAATACGATGCCTTTGAGTAGTCCCATGGGAACAGGGTATACTTGTTCCCAAGTCAGTTTATCCTCCCCGTTTTCATCTTTTATGATATTGCCATTGTCATCCGTGGCTTTTATTGTGTTAATGAACACGATAGCCTGATCTGGCCATGGAGAATCAGAAGGAGAATCCGTTAGATAAGGAATAATCATGGTACCGCCGTATTCATCGCCAGAGTATTGGCGCCATTCGCCGATGAGCCGGGTCTGGGCAAACATACGGATTGGTGTGGCGATGTAATAGTATCCGGAGGCTAAGAAAACCTCGCCGGATTTTTTCATCTGTATGGCCTGGTTGATGGCTATCGCGCAGTCAATGTGGTCCCCGTCGTAAGAATTTTCTTTTTCCTTACCGACTCTCCAGTCGAACCACTGTGGATATGCGCGGTCGCAAAGCCATGAGCCTGCGATGTCGAGACCCTCCCCGAATATTTGATCAATAGGGGCTTCAATGGCAGTCTGGTTACCTTGAATATAGAACTGAGCTTTACCTGAGGGAACCATGAGACATCCCCCTTGAAAAATCAAAGTGATGTTTTCTTTGAGTGTAAATCCGTTGCGGAAACGAGGGTTGAAGTCATAATCCACGACTTCTTTCTGTATAAGGAAAGTTGTCCCCGGTGGTGCATCGCGAAGGTCAGTGAGTGTGTCCAGCACTATTGCCTGACCGACGGCCGGCTGCGGTTGTTCTTCCGCTATACGTGTGTTTTTTTCTGTTGTTGTCATAGTTAAAAATTTTAAATTGAGTGATATGCATTTTAATTGGTAATTGAACTTAAAAATTCATTTGCATTCCCTGAAAAGCTAAATCGATTTATCTTTTTTATTTTGCGGCAAATTTAACAAAAATGTTTCGGAATATCAAAATTTTTAATTGAAAAAATTTAACCCATCTTATATCCATAGATGCTAATTTGCTTGTAATATGTTGATTGCTAATATATTATCGGTTGAAAGCGCAATATGGATTTTTCGTTTTATCCGGCTTAATACGTATCTGTGGTGTGTTTTTTTGGCGGGGCAGGGAGGTTCTTTCGCAGATTCTTTGTAACTTTGCGTTCACTTATCATCGGCTTGTTTATTGAGGGCCGAGGCCGTCATCTTCAAGTCTAAAATCATGAAGCGTGAAATCATGAACGAGGAAATTTTTGATTCTTTCGACCGGCAGCATTTGTGGCATCCCTACACTTCGACCCACAATCCGTTGCCTACATATAAAGTCAGCGAAGCGCACGGCGCCGAACTGGTGCTTGCCGATGGCCGCCGCCTCATCGACGGCATGTCGTCGTGGTGGTGCGTTATCCACGGCTATAATAACCCTGTGCTCAACGAGGCGGCAAAGCGGCAGATAGACCGTATGTCACACGTAATGTTCGGAGGACTGACGCACGATCCTGCCATCGAGTTGGGCAAGCTGTTGCTCGACATTCTGCCACCCTCGATGGAGCATATCTTCTATGCCGACTCCGGGTCGGTGGCTACCGAAGTGGCGATGAAGATGGCCGTGCAGGCGCAGGACGACCCGAAGCGCACCAACTTCGCCACAATCCTGGGCGGTTACCACGGCGACACGTGGAACGCCATGAGCGTCTGCGACCCGGTGACCGGTATGCACGGCGCCTTCGGCTCGGCATTGCCGATTCGCTACTTCGCGCCGCGTCCCAAGTGCCGTTTCCGCGACGAGTGGGACCCCGAAGACTTCGAGCCGATGCGGCAGTTGCTGCGCGAGCACGCCTCCGAACTGGCGGGCGTTATCCTCGAACCGGTAGTGCAGGGAGCCGGAGGAATGTATTTCTACCACCCGCAGTATCTCAGGGAGTTGCGCAAGGAGTGCGACCGTCTCGGAATCCTGCTGATATTCGACGAGATAGCCACCGGCTTCGGCCGCACGGGCGAGCTTTTCGCTTACACCCACGCCGGTGTGGAACCCGACATCATGCTGATAGGGAAAGGGATAACGGGGGGCTTCATGACGTTTGCAGCCGTGGCCACTTCGGCGCGTGTGGCAGAGATGATTTCATCATCGCAGGCAGGGTGCATAATGCACGGCCCGACGTTCATGGGCAATCCGCTGGCATGTGCCGTGGCGTGTGCCTCGGTGCGGCTGTTGCTCTCGCAGCCGTGGCGGCAGCGTGTGCATGAGATAGAGGAGACACTTCGCCGCGAACTCTCTGTGGCGGAATCATGGGACGGTGTGACGGAAGTGCGCGTGCTCGGCGCCATCGGTGTGGTGCAGACCAAGACGCCGGTCGACCTTGCGCGTTTCCAGGAACTGTGTGTAGAGCGCGGAGTGTGGATTCGTCCTTTCGGGCTTAACGCCTACATCATGCCGCCATTCATGGCCGTGAGCGACGAACAGGTGGTGAAGCTCTGCCGCGAATTGCTCGGGATACTTGAAGAGATGGGGTATAAGGAATGAGCTCATCCACAGAGACATACCGCGAGCGCCTCGCGCAGCTGAAAGCGGAGGGACGGCTGCGGGCGCTTCCCGCGGCCGGCTACTTCCGTTACGACCTTTCGGACAACGACTATCTGGGTCTTGGGCGCCGCGACGACCTGCGCCGCGACTTCATGGCCCGCTGTGAAGCGCCTCTCACAGCCGCTGCGTCGCGTCTGTTGGCGCCGCGCCAGAAGGAAGCTGTTGAGCTTGAAAACACGCTTGCCGATGCTTATGGCCGTCCGGTGTTGCTCTTCAACTCCGGTTATCATGCCAACACAGGTTGTGTGTCGGCGCTTGCTGATGCCCGTACTTTAATAGTGGCCGACAAGCTGGTTCACGCCTCGATTATCGACGGCATACGCCTAAGCGGCGCCCGCTTCGTGCGCTTCCGCCATAACGATGTGCGCGGATTGGAACGCATCCTTGAAAAGGAGGGAGCAGGTTTCGATAAAGTGCTGATAGTCACCGAGTCGGTGTTCAGCATGGACGGCGACATGGCGCCGCTGCGCGGGATAGCGGAGGTGAAAGGGCGCTACCCCAACGCGTTGCTGTATGTGGACGAGGCTCACGCTTTCGGCCTCTTCGGGGAGCGCGGACTCGGGCTTGTGCGTGAACTCGGACTCGACAATGCCGTGGATGTCCTTGTAGGCACATTCGGAAAAGGGGCGGCGTCGGCCGGTGCTTTCGTGGCTGCAAGCCAGACGGTAGTGGATTATCTGCTTAACACCGCGCGGAGCTTCATCTTCTCCACGGCGTTGCCGCCGCTGTGCCACGCCTGGACGCTACGTATGCTGCAGGAAATCTTTGCCGTCGATGCCCTGCGTGCCAATCTCCGGGCAATATCCGAAAGATTCCGCCGGGGTCTCGAAGCCGTTACCGGTCAGGAGAATCCGTCGTGTTCGCAGATAGTGCCGTGGATAGTAGGGTCGTCTGAAAAGGCGGTGGAACTTTCTGCCAATTTGCGCGAACATGGTGTCAACGCTCTGCCCATTCGGCGCCCGACGGTGCCTCCGGGAACCGAAAGGATACGCTTCTCGCTCAATGCCGCGCTGACGGACCGTGATATTGATGAAATTCTCAAAGTGATAGCAACGTTATGAAAATCAGTTGGTTGAAAAGGGAGGACAATAAACGTCTGATATTGCTTTTCGGCGGATGGAGCACCGGTGAAGCGTTCTATTCCGGAATCGACGTTCCGGGGTGGGATGTGCTGCTCGGCTCCGCGTTCGACGATTATAATTTTCCGCGCGAACTGCTCGCTGGCTACGACACGGTGTATCTCTACGCATGGTCGCTGGGCGTGCACGCGGCAGCCTGGTCGCTGCGGAGCGGGGACATCACCTGTGCCTTCGCCATAAACGGCACGGAACGGCCGGTGGACGATAACCTCGGAATCCCGGCATCCATTTTCCGCGGAACTCGTGAAGGTCTCTCGCCGCGCAGTCTGCTTAAGTTTCAGCGGCGTATGGCCGGCGATGCCGAAATGTGGGAGAAAATGCAGCCGCTGCTCGAAGCCGAGCCCGACATAGAACGGCTGAAAACTGAACTGCAGCTCGTGGAGGATAACCCGAAACCGCCCCATCTCGAGTGGCGCCGCGTCTACCTCGGGGAGAAGGACCGCATTTTTCCGTATGCCAATATGGAGCGCGCCTGGAAGGAACATCCTTCGCAGCCGGAGATTTGCTCTTACCATGCCATGGGCCACTATATGCCGCTACGGAGCATAGTGCGCAATACGGCTGCCAACCTGGATCGCGTGGCACGCAATTTCCGCGAATCTCTGGAAACCTACGATGCCAATGCCGGAGTGCAGTCGCGCATAGCCTCGGAGCTGGCACGCAAGGCCGGGGAGAACCTGACGTCGGCTCCCCGCACCGTGCTGGAGATAGGGCAGGGCACAGGACTTTATACACGCCGGTATGCGCCGTTGACGTCTCCCGACGCCGCGCTCGACCTCATAGATCTTTACGAGACTCCGGTGCCCGAGGTGGAGCGCAAAATGGTTTTCCACACCGGCGACGCCGAGAAGTGGCTCCACGACGCTCCGGCCTTCCGGCGCTGGGATTTCATAACTTCGGCTTCGGCCATACAGTGGTTCTCGAACATGCGCGGATTTCTGGCGGACTGCGCGCGGCATCTCGAAAATGGCGGCCTCGTAGCGTTCTCATCTTTCGCGCCCGGCAACCTCTCGGAGTTCGACACGTTGCGACCCTCGCCGATGCTTTACGCCACGCCCGACGATATCCGCCGCTGGGCGTCGGAGTGTTTCCATGACGTGGAAGTGACCGTCGACGAGATAACCGTCGCTTTCCCGACGGCACGAGATGCCCTGCTGCACCTGCGCCTCACCGGCGTCGGCGGTTTTTCCAGCCACCGTTTCCCGCTCTCCAAGTTGCTTGCCGCCGTTCCGCAGAACGGGGAGGGACTCTACACGCTGACCTACCGCCCGCTCTACCTCATAGCGCGCAAATAACTTAGCCATAAGCGAAACAAGCGCGGACACCGTGACCGGGAAAAGGTCGGTGTCCGCGCTGAATTATCTTGGCGTATTGTCAGAATTCCACTATGAAGCAGCCGCAGGAATAGCCTCCACCGAATACCATCAGCGCCGCGCGGTCGCCGGCCTTGAATTTGTCGCGGTTCTGTGCCAGGACGAGAGCTGCCGAAGCCGAGCCGGTATTGCCAAGTTCCTCGATGTTGTTGAGGAAATCGTCCATCGGTTTGTCGAGTTGGTGTGCCACCTGTGCCACGATGCGTTTGTTGGCCTGGTGGCAGATGAGCTTCGTGATGTCCTCCACTTTCAGCGAAGCTTGGCCGAGGGCGTGGTTCAGTGCGTATATCATGTACCGGCAGGCGTGGATGAAGACATCGCGCCCGTTGGGCATGGTGATGCCGTCCTCCTTTGGGCGCAGTTTCACGCCGCCGGGACCGCGTCCTATGTCGCCGAGCCCCTCGGTAAAGACGGTGCTTACCTTTACATCGGTGTCCGCCGCCTTGTCTTTGGATAGGAAGAATGCCACCGCGGCGTCACCCCAGAGATGTCCGCTCTTGGGGTCCGACTCGTTGGAGTAATATGTATTCTCCTCGCTGCAGACGAGCAGGGCCTTTGTGGCTTTCCCCATGGCGAAGTACCCCTCTATGATTTCCAGTCCGTTGATGAACGAGGAGCATGCGGACGAGGCGTAGACGGCCTTTGCGCCGTGGATATTGAAGCGGCGCTGCACCTCGTGGGCCACCGTAGCCACCGTGTCGTAGGCCACGTAATGGGCCGCCACAATGAGGTCGACATCCTTGACGTCGTAGGGTAGGTGCTGCCGGGCGTCTTCCACGGCGTCGAAAGCCATGGTGTTTACATTCTCGCCGGGGGCGCATTTGGAGCGCGAGGAGATGCCCGTGCGTTGCAGGATCCATTCGCCGGTAAGACCGTTTACATCTTTGAAATAATCATTGTCTATGCGTAGTGAGGGCACATACGTCCCCATCGCGTTGATATACATATTTTTATTTCTTCTTTATGCCGTTGATAATAACGTCGCAGACACAGTGGGTGAGTCGGAATTTGTCGAGGCCTTGTTCGCGGAGGCTGTCGCGGATGTAGGAGACGTCCATACCGCCGCAGGCCAGGGTTATGACGTATGCGGTGTCGCGGATGTCTTCGATGGCGAAGATGTCTTGCTCCACGCCTTCGCGCAAGATGTAGCAGAGAATCTCTATCTCTTTCTCTGTGATGACTTTCTTGGCGCGGTCCACCTTCCTGACGTCGCGGAAGAAACCCGCGCGCAGCGAGCCGTTGCGGCCCACTATCTCCTTCATCGTCTCGAAGCGGCACACCAGATACTGTTTGAGCTTGGTTTCGGGATTCTCGTCGCGTGTGGCTATCTGGCGGAGGCGGTCCAGGAGCTGGTCGCTCTCGCTCTCTATCACGGCGTTGAAAATCTCCCGCTTGCTCTTGAAATAGGTATAAATGGTGCGTCGGCCCTTGTCCGAGGCTGAGGCGATGTCGTTCATAGTGGTGTTCTCCACGCCTTTCCGGGCGAAGAGTTGCCGTGCTACCTCGATAAATTTGTCACGCGTTTTTCTAACCATAAATATGTGTAAGCGAGTATGTTAACTGTGAGGAGAGTTTAACCGTGCCGCTTGGTGCGGCGCTTGCCGCCGGCGGCTTTAGTCTCGGAGGAGTGTGGGGTAATGGCGTTCCGGAATCGCTTTTACTGCACACTTTCTGAGATTTTGCGCAAAGTTACGTATTTATTTCGATATGGCAATAGAAAAACGGAAAAATTTTTTCAATGATTTTTGTCATTGAGTCTGTAAAGTGCTGTAATATAGAGATATAAAATGAATTAACAAAAATAAACAGATAGGTTAAACATTTTTAACATAATTTTTATGGTGAAAAATTTGGTCAGTCCGGAAAAAGGCAGTAACTTTGCACCGCAAATGACACCGCGGGGTGGAGCAGTGGTAGCTCGTTGGGCTCATAACCCAAAGGACATAGGATCGAGTCCTGTCTCCGCAACTAATAAAAAAGTGACGTACAT
>DKVK01000082.1 GCA_002491165.1 Porphyromonadaceae bacterium UBA7180 | reverse complement strand
ATAAATGGGTTTGGGCCCCGGCGACGGGTGGCGCCTCACAGTTTTTCACATAATCTCTATTTTAAAGTCCATAACTTAAACAAATAATCCACAATCGATAACGAGTTGCCTCTTTATAACCAACAATTGGCAACAAGTCACCTTTATTTATAAAATCCACAATTGGCAATAAATTGCCGTATTATGCTTCCAACTAAGGCAGAACCCCGCTATCCTCCCGGACGGCTTTTGTATTCGCCGGGCGAGCTATCGCCCGACGAATTGAGGTAAACGTCCGGCGGCTTTCAACCGCAGAACGGTAAGTAAATTCCTTTAAACGAGCATGTTGCTATGCATATAGATTCTTAATAGTTACCATTCATACATCGGAAACCAAGGAGTAACTGATGCAGACTTAGCTTTAGAATCTTTTATAGGTAATACGCAGGCACCGAAGGTTCTGGGAGCAACTTTTATGCTGAAATTAATCTCAGATCCGTTGAAGATGACAGACAAGTATTTTGCACCATTACCGTTGGTACCGCTCAAGGTATTAGCACCGGACTCATTTGACCAATACATGCCGAGACTTCCCACTGACGAACGAGTAGCTGGTTTTTGATGAGAATCAATAAATCCATAGGCGTACAATTTTATTGACGGTGCACCGGAGAAGTCTACACTGCTGATATTAGTTGCATCTGATTTAACAGACTTAATTTCCACATACTTAGTATCATCAGAACCCGGTGTCCATTGCATTGCGTAACGTTCGCCGTTAATTACTTTGAACTCTTTATACGTTCCGTCGATTGTGTTACAGCTTGGTATAAACGTTTCAAGTTCAGCAACAGAAGGAAGTCTATATCCATCTGGGCACGGGTTGCCTGAGCGGTCTTCCCATTTGCAATCTTCATTGGCATAGATATAGTCATAGTTGCCAACTATGAAGCCAGATACCATTGCGAACATAATAGACCATTCTTTAGCTTTTTGCCTTGTAAATGACGAGTTCGCCCCCATATATCCAGAACACCATGTAGCCATCAAGCTGCTATCGCCCATGTACCCAATATTTAGATTATTATGAGGATTCCCGGGTAGATTCTGAGCAGAAGTAGGATAAGAACCATACACGTCATCATTTTGGAAATAGGTGTTTACGCATGCCGCTGGGAAGCCAAGCCATCGACCCCACTGGAAGTAAAAAGCCGAACCGGAGTCGTTTGACGAAAGTAGACCATCAATGATAGCATTTTGCTCGTAGGTAATATAAGTACCCCAACCGCCATGAGAATAGTTATCTACATTCGTTACCCAACCATCAGCGGTGGATACTTTAGTTAATTTGCCTACAGTATACTTAATTTCCGTATCTTCTCCGCCCCAGTTGTTGAAGTCTCCCGGGTCGGTGGGGAGTTCTTCTTTTGTCCAGTCGGTGACGGCGATGGGCTCGCCGTTGTTGTTTACGAACTGGCTGCCGTTCCAAGTATGGGCTGTGCCCATAGCGGCAGTATAGCGATAGCCGTCTTTTGTTACTGTGAAGGTAGGAGCTACGGTCTGATTGCCGTGCATTGTGAAATAGAGCGCGTTGCCCATCTCCGAAGTCTTCGTTACCGTAATGCTTCCTGTTACCTGATTGGCGGCAGTGTTGTCCCAGCCCCAAACATCACCTGAGGTTTTGCTAAGGGTTATAGCACGGCCAACTGTCATGTTGTCGCCTGAAATGGTGACAACGTCGCCTTCACCAAGTGTGAGTCCATCGGGAAGCTCGAGAGTGAAGTAAGCTTCATCTACATAACGATTCATCTCTACGGAAGCATTCGCCGTGCCGTTCATATTCTTAACCAGGGTTGTAGTGGCGAGGAAGTCTTTCTCGGCGAGACCTTCGAGGTTGTCGGTTTGCGATGAGAGGTCAATGATATATTTTTTATCTTTAACGTTGGCAGGATCTACTCCCTTGCCGAGATAAAAAAGAGCTATTTCATCTTCACCGTTGTCAGAGAGGGTGACTTCACCTTTGAATACGCCGGACGCAGTGCCTGCACCGGAAGAGAGAGTCACGACTCCGGCAATGCCTGAGTGTGTTGTGATAAGCAACTGGTCGCCGGCAGTCCATACGCTGTTAAGGCCCTTGCCACTGGGGGTAAACTGCGTGCGGGTTGCCTCCTCCTGCTTGTCAGCGGAGATAGTGAGCATCACTTTTTGACCTCCGCCGATTAGGTCTTCTTCGCTCTGGCACGAGGTCATGGTGAACATACCCGACACCAGCATCAGGGCGGAAAGGCCGTATAAATATTTCTTGTTCATGTTAATTCCTTTTTTAGTTGGGAGTTTTGATTAGTAGCCGACGCCCTCTGAGCCGGGAACAGTCACGTTGCCGCTTGTGCCGTTCTTTTTAAATACGGCGTAAACGGTCTTATCCGTAACGGCAGGTGTCAGGTTGATTTCTCCGTCGTGCTGATAATCGGCGGCGGTAGCACTTGCGCTGTCGGCCCATCCGAGGAATTTGTAACCCGATTTGACCGGTGCAGCAATATCGTCTGACGGATTGAAAATCCAGGGAGTCGCAGTATTCTTATGTTCACTTGATTCTTTCTCTACACCGTCCACCACGTAGTGGAGTGTGTATGTTTTGCCTTCCCAGATAGCATAAAGGGTTCTGGTGACATCAGGGCGGTTGAGGGTAATCTGCTGGCCTGCAAAGATAGTAGGTGTGCCGTTGGCAGACTCTGACCAACCGAGGAAATTGTAACCGTCGCGTGTCGGGTCGGCCATAACTGTGAAGTTGTAATAGTTGCTCCATGAAGTACCGTTTTCAACCGTGTTTTCGCGGCCGTCCTGATAGTTGTAAATAAGGCGCCAGTCATCGCCTTCGCCCTCTACGAAGTAAACGTCCTTACCGTGAGCGGAACCACCGGAGAAAGTTACTCCTGCAAGATAATTGTGCGGTTCGATTGCGGCTCTGTACTCTTTGCCGTTGATTGTAATTGCAAATTGAGTAACTGCGTTGCCCGTGGGGACGAATGAAAGATACATTTCACCTTCGTTGGCTTCACCTACGGACCAATCGGCTTTTCCAACTGTCATTGTACCGTCGGCTTGGTCGCTCAGAGTAGCGTCAGCGAAGTTGAGTTTCACACTGTTCTTGATATTAGCACCGGAGATGATAATATCCTCCTCTGTTGCGGTGACACCTTCGGGAAGATGGAGATAGAACTTTGCTGCTGCAAGCACACATTTGAGCTTACCCTCGATGTTAATATTGTTACCTTCTCTCTTAAGGGGAGAAGTTGTATGCTGCACGTTGAAGTCATTGTAGTTGTCGATGAGGCCGCCGTGGTTTGAAAGGTCGAGGGTTATTTCACGACGCAGACCTGACAGGTCCTGATTCTTCATGCTCTCACCGAGGTAATAGATATGTGCTTCAGTATCTGACGGACGGGCTTTGATGTTACCAACAAAATTGATGTTGCCATTTGTGATTTTAGCTTCCAGTACACCCATGTTGCGTGCACCGTCTTTGCTGGTAATCAACAGTTTGTCGCCTTCTTCCCAGATGGTTTTGATTCCGGTTGAAGTAATAGAAGTACCGGCACGCGACTCATCGTCTGCGAGACTGATGTTGGCGATAACAGAATAAGTAACCTCCTCTTCGTTAGATTCGGTGCCAAGAATGTCATCGCTCGAGCATGAAGTCAGCCCTGTGGCAAAGGTCGCAGCCGCTGCCATCGCGAATCCAAATAGTATTTTTTTCATGATTGTAAAAATAAGTGGGTTATTTCGGGAATCGAGAGGGTGATATTTCACACCCTCCCAATTCAGTGTGTTGGTAATAAAGTCAAAAACTTAAGTGGCTGTTATCTTCTTCTTTTTCCCCAGCCGGATTCTCCGCCTTCAACAAACGAACCTGAGGAAGTCTCTCTATAGACTGCTTTCAGAGTCGTGTTACCTGTGATGGTAATTGTCTGGTTGAGTTCGATGAGGCTCAGTTCGGGCGCATCGTATTTCAGAACAGATCCGTTGTAGGCGGCGTCGAGTGTCCAAGCTTCAAAGAAATAGCCGCCGTCGGGATTGCTGACTGTAGGCTCGTAATCAGGAACGGTGAATGTAGCAGACTGTCCCTTGAGGGCGCGAACCGTGTAAGTATGGAAATGGTTAGCCGGGTCTGTGCCGTAATTGCCGAGGTCGAAGCTAACGGTGTATTCCACATATTTGCTTGTCCAGCCGGCGGTGAGGGTGAGGTTTTCACCTGCGGGGAGGGTTACGGTCTCGCCGGTCTGGTAAACGTTGCCTTTACCGTCTGACCAGCCGCCGAAGTCGTAGCCTTCGCGTACCGGAGCCTGCGAGGGAAGTACTATCTGGCAGTTTTCGCCGGTAGTTTTGCCGGTCAGTTCCTGAGTGGCGGGTGTTGCATCCACACCGTTGTCGAGGGTGATTACAGAGGTCTTTTCTTCGGGCTGGCCCTGGCCGTTGTCGCCGTTCATCGGGACGTCGTTACCATCGGCGGGAACAAAGTCGTCGGTGGTCACGTCGAAGGAAATGGCGCTCAATACGGGATCCGGGTTTGTGGGGTCGGTCCAGCCGCCGTTGTTGCCGTCGGCGAAAGTGAAGGTGTAGATGTAGCGCACGCCCTGCTTCCAGGAGATGTTCACGGGGATGTAAGCGTAGTTGTCATAGATGGTTTTGCCGTCTTTCTCGAACTTCACTTTCATCTTGAAGTAAGCGCCGGCATCCTGCTTGGTTTCGGGTTTCCATGCTTCCACCTCCTGCGGCAGGAGGATGAGGGAACGGTCGGCACCCTTGGCGTGGTTCACAGTTGTGAGGTCGGTCGGGGTGTTCTGCACTTCGATGGCACCGAGATTGCCGGTGGTGTACATGTTGTCACCGCTGAGGTTGGTCCATGTGCCCTGTCCGGGAAGGTTGACTTCGCCGTTCTCGATGTCTGTGTGGTTGTTGTAGTTGGCGTCCGTGTTTACGGTGGGGAACTCGAACGTACCCTGGCCGTTGAGGTGGTTGATCACCACTTCGGAGATGGTCACCTTCATGCCGGTGGTGGAGTTGTTCACGGCTTTGAAAACCACCTGGCTGAGAGCGTGGCGGAAGTTGAGGTCAACTACCTGGCGGTTCTGTTTGAGTTTCTTGGCATAGAGGAGGTCCACCTGGCTGGCGGCATCCTGCGCGGGCTGGAAGTCCACGAATTTGGGTCCCTGACCCTCATCCCAGTGGAAAGTGTTGCCGGCGTTGACGTAAGCGGTGAAGTCGAGGTCTTGCTCGGGCCAGAAGTATCCGTCGGCCACCCAGTTTGAGCCGCTCTGTACCGCCTCGGTAGTGAAGTAACGTTCGGTGGTGCCGTTGTTGGTGGCGATGACGTTGAAGCGTTCGGGCTTCACGTTGTTACAGTAAGACTGGAGGGCACGTGTGGTGTTGCCGGTGGTCATCCCGAAGCGGATGCCGTCTTTCTGGCTGTCGATGATTTCATCTTGCGAGCAGGCAGTCAGGAGCGTTGCGAGTGCTGCCGCTCCAAGCAAAAATTTAGTTTTCATTTGTTTTAGTTATTAAAGTTAAGTTTTTAGTGGTCAGGTGATTTTTACTTACCCATCGGGGTGTTGGTGTTGTCGCCGTCGATGTAGTCGTCAACAGTGAGGTTCATCTGGATGCCGTGCATCCCAGGCAGCATGAATCGCTATGTCGGTTTATTTACATTGGTACCACCAGATTCTCCTCCCCCCAGTCGTCAACACCGGGGGTGAACGCACCCGGGTCGTCCGGGTCCGGTAACGGTTCGGGGATGTCTATTCCGTCGATTATCAGGTGCACGCGGCGTCGGTCGGGGGCTGAATGTACCTGGTCGGTGACGTTGAACTTCTCGTTTTCGGTGCCGTAGACGTATGCCTTGCCGTCGTTGGTCCACACGTACAGCATCATCTTGTGGGGCATAGGGTTCTCCTCGTGATGTCCGAAGGTGATGAAGCGTCCGCGTATCGTGGAGTCGCCGTCCTTCCAGGCGTCCACGGGGAGGGTAACCGGCTCGCGTCCCAGCTCTTCGGTGAAGAGGTTGAGCGACCCGGCCATGCCGGAAAGGGATGCGGTCATCCGCGAGATGTTCTGTATGTTCTTGACGTTACGGATTTCGTAGGTGTAGATGCAGGTGAGCTCGTGCGGGAAGAGGGTTATGACCTGCTCGGAGACCATCGGGTCGTCGGGGACGCGGCTTTCTCCGGTCTCCCAGTGTTTGTGGGTATAAGTGACGCCGGTTTCGTCGACGGTGACGTCCACTGCCTGGCATCCCCACATCATGTCGGGACAGATGACCACTCTCTCATCCTGTGTGCCCGACGCCCTCGGGGGCGCGGCGGAACGGTGGCCGAGGCTTTCGAGCAGCCCGCCGTTGCGTGTGAATGCCTCAAGGTCGGTGTAGACTTGCATATTGCGGAAATACACTCCGTCGGTGTCGTTGTTGTATGTGATGAGGATGTACCGGCCGGCTTCGATGTCGACGTATCCCCCTTCGAGTCCGGCAAAGTCGAATCGCCGCGGCTCCAGCCCGGGGTCCAGGGGATAGAAGAAGACGCACATCCCGTAGGGGTTGGCCTCCGGAGCGTCGCGCCAGTCATACTCGACCTTTACGCGCACTATGTGGCTGTGGTCGAAGCAGAGTTCCTTGTGCTCGCACGAGGTGAATCCAAGGAGCAACAGGAGAGCTGTCAAAATCGCTGATAATCTGAAGATTTTCATGGGTCCTTTTGTCATCTGTTCATTCTCCTATGGAGTCTTTTTCGTTGTTAACTTTTTTGCGGTTGTAGTTGTCGCAGCCTATAAGCCAGACGAGCGACACCCCGAGTTTGGTAGGGCCGAACCAATGCATGTGCTTGGTGGCCTGCCACACGTAGCAACCGTTGTCGGGCACATATTCGTAATAGCGTCCGCCCATGTATCCCACCCCTATCTCGAAGTCGATGTTGAGGCGTCGTGCCACGGGGAGGGAATAGCCGTATGAGATTCCGCCGCCGATGTTGGCACGGTCCCACAGGGTGCCACCGGGCTTGCCGGCCATGTACCCTTTGCCGCCGAACTCGAAGTCGTAGGTCACGGTCTGGAAATAGACGCCGAGATGGTGGCCTGTAAGCGGCTTGGCGTGTGCCTCGGAGCCGAACCACCAACGCAGCTCCACGTCGCCGCCGTAAGTTCGCCAATAGCGGTGCCGGCGGTTGGAGTTCCACCAAGCGTACATCCAGTTGGCGTCTATCGAGAGGTTCTTGCCCAGATAGAACTCCACACCGATGTTGGGGATGGCGGCGGCGTCGTAGAGCATGTTGGTGTTGATGTCCATGTAGAAGGGCTTGCACTCGATGGTCTCCACCGTTGTGCAACCGAACCGGGGTGATTCCTCTTCCGGCTCTTCGACGTAAACGGGCACGGGAGGCTCGATGACGGGAGGCACTATCTCCGGAGCCGGTACGCGCTCGTACCACAGCAGGAGGTTGGACTGCCGCAGCTCGGGAAAGAGATTGCGGTACATGTACCGGTAGGGGACACCCTTGCGCAGGCGCCGCAACTGCGCCACCTGGTCTCCGTTCGTCAGGATTCCGAGGTCGGCTTCGCGCTGGAGTTTGCGCAGCAGAGCCAGGGTCTCGTCGCGGTAAGGCACCGCGGGATCCTCCTCCACGAGGCGTATCAGTCCGGCCCAGTCGCGCCCGAGGAAACGGAACTCCATCACCGGGTCGGGAAGCTCCGTGTAGCCGCTTATGTAATTGAACAGAGTATTTGCACGGTTGCGCGACAGATTGTAGTTGTACTTTATGCCACCTTCGGGCGAAGCGGCTCACTCCACGACGATTTTGCGGATGGCATAAACGGAGTCGCGCTCCCGCTCGGTGAGACGCGACATTATGCCGGAGAGCGCCCGCTCGTTGGCGGGAATACCCATATCAAGATAATGCTTTGCCACCGGGAAGTAGATCTTCACGGAGTCGCGGACCTCCTGCGCCTGTGCGTATGACGCGGCGGTCGTGCCTAATAACAAAGCTATTACTATGTGACGCTTCATAATATATTTTTATACCGGGTGCGCTTCCGCTACCCGCGAAAAGTGGATATTCTGTTTGGTCAGTAAGGAAATTTCAAGAGGTGGAAAGGGAGGTGCTGCCGGAGTTCAGGTCAGGATATGTCGGTCGGTGACACTGTTTTTGACCTGGCGGAAGATTAGCTAAATCTACGGATATGTTTTATCCGGAATTTTTCTCCATTCGTGGCTCTTATGTTTCCATTGTTTATATATATCCGGGTATTACAAAATTCTCCTTTTGACAAACAGTTAGTGGATCGAATCTTATGGTATTAACCGATGCAGGAAAATTGTTGTCATACCAGGAATATATGACTTTATTCTCTTTAGAAAAAGATATATATCGACCGCAAAGTTACGTAAAGATTTTCGAATTACCCTCC
>DKVK01000073.1:1432-36497 GCA_002491165.1 Porphyromonadaceae bacterium UBA7180 | reverse complement strand
TGCGGTGCGTACGGTGCGTACGGTTAGCCGATACCGCAGCTTTCGGCGGAGGCAGGAATGCCTCCGTTCCATAACGTTACGCACCGTTTACTTATCGTGAAAACCTCTCTTCTCAGGGATTGTAGAGGTCTTTGTTGTAGTAGTCGAGGATGTCGTAGGTGGCTTGCATGGCTTGTTTGGCCTTGCTTTCGGGGTTGATTTCCAGGGCGGCGAGATAGTCGTTGATGGCGTCGGCGCGTCGACCGAGGCTCCAGTATTTAAGGCCGCGGAGCGTCAGCGCTCCGTCGTCGCCCGGATTCTCCTTAAGGTAGGCCGAGAGGTGGCTTACGGCCTGCTCCGGGGTCATCCCCTTCATCTCTTTTCTCAGTTCTTCGGCAGTTTTCATAAGCAGCTTTTTGAGATTAAACGGTATTATGCGGCTCCCGGTTTAATCGAAGACGGCAAGAATCTCGAAATTGTCGAATGCGAAATATCCGGGCGTGTTCATACCCCAGGAGCCGGTGTCGGTCGACGTCATGGTGAAGTAGATGCCGGTGACCTCGCCGAGCGCGGAGAGGTCGAAGCGCTGCCATGTATTGGTAATCCAGTCCTGCCGTGGGATGGCGGAGTTGCAGTTGGCCAGATAGAACTCCAATACTTTTTCCCGGCCGTCGGGAGCTATGCCGTGGGCTTGCAGAATCAGGTGGTCGCCCTCCTCGAACTTCTTGGAGTAAGCGTTGCCCTGCGTCATGGTGTAGTAAGCGTAGCAGGTGTTGGTGACCATCATCGAGAGGGGGGTGAATGTCTCGTAGCCCGAGCCGTTGTTCCTGGGATAGGAGATGGAGCAGGTGCGCTGCTCAAATGGAGTGTCTTCGCTCTCGCTGACGTCCCAACATGCCACGAAGTAGGGTGTGCCTACGCCTTCCGGTCCGCCCCCGGTGATTGCGGAGAACTGGTGTTCGTAAGTCGACTGAGAAGGGTCGTTGTCTTTTATGCGTGCGGCCACGATGCCCTGCGACGTGCTGTATTCATCGCTGAAGGTATGGGAGAAACGGAATCCGAGGATGTCCATATTTGCGTTCACGTTCCAGCCGTCCCACACGCCGTCGGCGTTGTAGGAGAGGCGTCCCATGGTTGGATTTATGGAGATGTTGACGGGGTCATCATCGTCTGAGCAGGAGGAGAATGTGAAAAGAGGTGCCGCTGCGAGGGCGGCGAGCATAAGTCGGTTGAGAAGTTTCATGATGTCGGTTTAAAGCGTTATGTGGGAGGCGTTTACCTCGCTACCTGTGAAGAGGGAGGCGAGAGGGTTGAATTTTTCGGGATTTTCGGTGGTCTCGAATTTTATGGAACCGCCGGTTGAGAGGCGCGTCTGCATCTCCGGATGGCGGCGCAGGTAATCGTAGAGGCTCGTGCCGACGATTTCACCCTGCGGCACGAGGGCGATTCCTTCGGGCAGATATAGGCGAATCTTGTCCATCAGCAGCGGATAATGCGTGCAGGCGAGCACGAGCGTGTCGATCTGCGGGTCGCGTTCCATTATCGTGTCGATGTATTTCTTTACGAAATAGTCGGCGCCGGGTCCGGTGTGCTCGTTGTTTTCTATTAGGGGCACCCACATGGGGCAGGCCATTTCCGTCACGGTGACGTCGGGGAAAATCTTGGTGGTTTCCAGGCGGTAGGAGTGGCTGTTGACGGTTCCGGGCGTTCCGAGCACGCCGATGTGGCGCGAGCGTGTGAGGTCGCCGAGGAGCTCTACCGTGGGGCGGATAACGCCCAATACGCGTCGTGCGGGGTCGATGCCGGGCAGGTCGTTCTGCTGTATGGAGCGCAGCGCCTTGGCCGAGGCGGTGTTGCAGGCCAGGATTACCAGTCGGCAGCCTTGGGCGAAGAGATGCCTCACGGCCTGGAGCGTGAAGTCGTAGACCACCTCGTAGGAGCGTGTTCCGTAAGGGGCCCGGGCATTGTCGCCCAGATATATGTAGTCATATTGCGGCAACGCCTTGCGTATGCCGTTGAGGATGGTCAGGCCGCCGTAGCCAGAGTCGAACACTCCTATTTTCCCTTCGTTCATTTGCCGGTGTCGTTAAAAGAATTAAAGGCAGAGAGAGCTGTCCGTTGCGGGACGTCTGTCTGTCTGTAATGATATATATCCGACGGGTTATTTCATTCCGAGTTTGGCCTTGACGTCGTTGGTGATGTCTACGGCCGGGGCAGCGTGATAGAAGACAATCTGCGGGTCGAGGTTCTGGATGAGCGTGTAACCGCCTTCCTTACCGACGGATTCGATGGCCTGCTGCACCTTTGCGATGATGGGCTGCATGAGGTCGGCCTGCATCTTCTGGAGGTCCTGGGCTGCCGACTGCTCGAACTGCTGGATTTTGTTCTGGTAGTCCTGGAGTTCCTGTTCCTTGCGCTGTTTGATGGCGGGAAGGTCGTTGGTGCCTTTCTGGTATTCCTCGAACATGCGCTGGAATTCCTGTCCTAATTTCTGATATTCGGCATCATATTTTTTCTGGGCATCCTGAAGCTTTGTCTGGGCAGCCTGTGTGTCGGGGTGGCCGGCGAGGATGGTGTTGAAGTTTACAAGTCCGATTTTTACGGTCTGTGCCGAGGCAAGCATGGGGAAGAAGACTGCCAGGGCAATCAATAGTTTCTTAATCATCTTTCTTTTTATAGTGTTATATTATTGTATTTCAGTGTTTTAATTACTGCTTATTTGGCGTATCCGAGTTTGGCGAGCACATCGTTGCTGATGTCTATCCGCGGCGAGGCGAAGACTATGCTCTGCGAGGAGGCGCGGTCGAAGATGGCCTGGTACCCCTTCTCTTCGGCAACGGCCTTGACGGCGTTGTAGACATCCTCCTGGATGGGCTTCATGAGCGACTGGCGTTTCTTGTAGAGTTCCCCTTCCGGGCCGAAGTATTTGTTGCGGAGCTGCGAAACCTCGTCCTCTTTCTTGACTATCTCAGCCTCGCGGGCTTTCTTCTGGTCGTCGCTGAGGAAGACCATTTCCGACTGGTAAGTCTTGTAGAGGTTGTCGGCCTCTTTGGCCAGCTCGTTGACCTCTTTTTCCCAGCGCTGCGACACCTGGCTGAGCTGGGTGTTGGCCATCTCGTAGGCCGGGACGTTGCGAAGCACATATTCCATGTCGATCATGGCGAACTTCTGTGCGTGGCCGGCGAGTGCGAAGCCTATTACCGCCACCAGCGCGATGATTATCTTTTTCATATCTTTTGTTTTTTTTAGTTTTCGGCTACCCTTATAACGGACGGGGCGCCATGTTGTTTCATAAACCTTAGACTCTTTTGGAGTAATGACGTTTAATTTGCCATTCTGTGACAGAGTTAAAATATCAGAACTCCTGGCCGAGCACGAAGTGGAACTGGCTTCCGCCGCGGCGTCCCCACACCTTGTCGAAACCGTATGCCCAGTCGATGCCGAGGAAGCCGATTACGGAGAGGAACACGCGTACACCGGCGCCGGCGCTGCGCTTAAGGTTGAAAGGTGAGAACTCCTTGACCGAGGTCCAGCAGTTACCGGCTTCGGCGAAGACGAGGCCGTAGATGGTGGTGGTGGGTTGCAGTATGAAGGGGAAGTGGAGCTCCATAGTGGCTTTGCCGTAGGCATACCCTTCGTTGTAGTTGGGGGTGAACTGGCCGTTCTCGTATCCTCGCATCGCCACGGTTTCCTGGGCATAGGTGTAGCCGCCGGTCATGCCGTCGCCGCCGAAGTAGTATGTCTCGAACGGCGTCTTCAGGTAGCGGTTCCATGACCCGATGAGGCCGAAGTCGGCGCGTGTCATCAGTACCAGGGTAAACTGCCCGTCGGGGTCGGTCAGCGGGGTGAAGGTCTTGCTCTTGAACTTGAATTTCCAGTATTCTATCCAGCGGTATAGTTCCTTCTTGGCTTCGTTGTCGCCCAGGGTGTTGGCCTTGTAGGAGAGGGATTTCCAGTCCTTCTTGCCGAAGAGGGATGCCGGGGGTGTCATGGAGAGTTCCACCGAGAAGGAGGAACCGCGGCGTGTGTAGTAGGGGTTGTCGATACTGTTGCGCGAGAGGCTGAGGTTCAGCGACAGGGCGTTTGACGTACCGTTCTGCATGTAGGTGATGTAGTCCCAGTTCTTGAGGTAATACCATCGGTATTGCAGCGAGGCCATGAACTGGAAGTAGTCGTCGGGCCAGGTGAGGCGCGAACCGTAGCCCACGGAGACGCCGGCAAGCTGTATCACCTTGTTGGGGTCGTAGGCGTTCTGGTAGTTCCACTGGTTGTAGTTGGTGCCGTAGGAGCCTTGTGTCCACAGCGAGTTGAGGTAAGCGTCGTTCCAGTTGTCGTTATAGTAGCTTGAGTTGACGCCCGTGGAGCGCGAATAGTCGAGCGAGACGCTGAAGGAGTTGGGGCGTTTTCCGCCGAACCAGGGGTCGAGGAACGAGATGTTGTAGCTCTGGTAGAACTTGGCGTTGGTCTGCACCGAGACGGAGAGCGTCTGCCCGTCGCCGCGCGGTATTATGCCGCGGTAGCGCGAGGGGTAGAAGAGGTTCTTCATCGAAAAGTTGGTGAAACTCAGCGCCAGCTGCCCCGTGAGGCCCGTCTGTCCCCAGCCGAAGGAGAACTGTATCTTGTCGTTGGCTTTCGGTTCGAGGTTGAAGACGATGTCCACCGTTCCGTCGCTCTCGTTGGGTTCGGGCTTGATGTCCATGGTTTCGGGGTTGAAGTGTCCGCTGGCGGCTATTTCGCGGGCCGAGCGCATCAGGTCGTTCTTGGAGAAGAGTTCCCCGGGGCGCACGCGCAGGTCGCGGCGTATCACCTTCTCGTAGAGGGCGTCGTTGCCGTTGATGACCACGCGGTTGATTTTGGCCTGCGGCCCTTCTATTACGCGCATCTGGAGCGCGATGCTGTCGCCCTGCACGTTTTCCTCGATGGGGACGAGCTGGAAGAAGAGGTAACCGTTGTCGAGATAGAGGTTGGCCACGGCGTCGTCGTCCTCCATGGTGCGTTTGTTCAGGCGTTTCTGGTTATATACATCGCCCGGCTGTATGTCGAGCAGCTGTTGCAGCACGTCGGTGGCATAGACGGTGTTGCCTACCCACGAGATGTCGCTGATGTAGTATTTCTTCCCTTCGTCCACTTTCAGGTAGACGTCCACGCGGTCGTCGTTGTAGCGTGCCACCGAGTCGCTCACTATCTTGGCGTCGCGGTAGCCCAGCTCGTTGTATTTTTCGAGGATGCGTTTCTTGTCGTCCTCGTAGTCCGACTCCACGAACTTCTTCTGTTTGAAGAGGTTGAGCAGGTTGTTGTTCTCGTTGGTCTTCTTCATGGTGCGCTTGATTTTGTTATCCGAGAGCACCTGGTTGCCTTCCACGTATATCTTGTGGACCTTCACCTTGTTGCTGCGCACCACATTGATGTCCACATACACCTGGTTTTCCTTCGAGAGGTCGGGTTGCTGTGTCACCGTCACCTTGGCGTTCTTGAATCCCTTGGAGCTGTAATAGTTCTCCACGATGGTCTTGGCGCGGTCCAGGATGTTGGGGGTAATCTGCTGTCCCTGCACCATGCCGAGGCGAGAGTCGAGGTCTTTCTTTTCTCCACCTTTTATGCCGGAATACCGGATTTGCGACATGCGGGGCTGCTGGCGCAGGTTGATGACGAGCCATGCCTTGTCGCCCACTATCTTTTCGACGGTAATCTGTACCTTGGAATATAGGTTCTGCCGCCAGAAACGCTTGGTGGCGTCGGTGATGGCGCTGCCGGGGATTTCCACGCGCTCGCCTACGGTGAGCCCCGAGTTGCTGATTATCAGGTAATCGTCGAGACCCTTGGTGCCGGTTACGCGCACACCCGCTATCTCGTAGGCCTTGGGGATGGGGGAATAGATGACCGTCGGGTTGTAGATGGTGTCACCGACCACCGTCATTTCACCGCCGGCGAAGGGTTCCTCCTGTATGCTCACGGTCTCAACCGGCTTCTGTACGGCCGGTGCCGGTGCGGGGGATGCCGGTTCCGGGTCCAGCACCACCTGGGCGCGGACTGCCGTCCCCAACGTGAGGAGCATCGCTATCAGTGAAAGGTATAGTTTTAGTGGAGTGTTCATATACGGGGGTTAGATGGAAGTTTTCGTGTCTTGTCGTTTTACTTGTTCGGAGGTTTTGCCGAACCGCCGTTCGCGGCCTCGGTATTGGAGGAGGGCTTGGGCGAAGCTTAGCTTGTCGAAATCGGGCCATAGCGTCGGGGTGAAGCAGAACTCCGTGTAGGCGGCCTGCCACAGCATGAAGTTGCTGATTCTCAGTTCGCCTCCGGTGCGGATGAGCAGGTCGGGGTCGGGCATGGGGAAAGTGCTGAGCCGACGTTCTATCTCTCCGCTGTCCACGGCTTCCGGGTCGAGGCGTCCTTCGGCGGCGTCGCGGGCTATCCGGCGTGCCGCGCGGCTGAGTTCCCAGCGCGAGGAGTAGTTGAGGCATAGGGCCAGCGTCAGGCCTGTGTTTCCCTCCAGACGGCGGCTCGAGCGTTCCAGGCGCTCCCGCGCTTCGGCGGGAAGCCCTTCTATGTCGCCGACAAGCTTGAGGCGCACATTGTTGCGCAGCAGTGCCGGGGTTTCGTTCTCGATGGCCATCCCTATGAGGTGCATCAGGGTGTCCACCTCCTCTTGCGGGCGCGACCAGTTCTCCGTGGAGAAGGCGTAGAGCGAGAGGTATTCCAGCCCTATGTCGGAGGCCATTTCCGTGATGACGCGCACGGAGTCCACGCCCTTGTAGTGGCCGGCCGAGCGCGGCAGCCCGCGGTGGCGCGCCCAACGCCCGTTGCCGTCCATGATGATGGCCACATGGCGCGGAAGGCTCTCGCGGCTAAGGCTTCGTATGGTTTCGTCAAGTGTGCTCATCTCTTTTTATCTCTCTTTATAGTTGCACGCGCGGCATCGCTTGCTGAACTCGTAGGTCACGGTGAACGTCAGTGTGGAATACCAGTCGGTGTTCTTGGCGAACGAACTCTTTATCAGGTAAGGGTCCGACAGGTCGTTGCCGTCCAGCTTGTCGCTGAAGGTTTTCTTCATCAGGAACTCCACCCCAAGGTTGAGCCGCGGATTAACCTTGAACTTCACTCCGCCGCCGATGGGAATCACCGGCGAGAAGTGCGCTTTCTGGTCCGTGGACCATACGGTGAAGCCGAAGCCGGCCGCTATGTAGGGGGTCCAGCGTTTCAGTTTCTGGTATTGTTTCCCCATACCGTAGGGGAAGAAGTTGAACTCCGCCAGTTCTCCGAACTCGTAGAAGGTGGTTGTGAACTTGAAGTTCCGTGCCTCGGGGAGCACGTTCTCCATCTGCGCCGAGTTGCCGCGCAGTCCGCCCGCATACATGTTGGTCTTGAAGGCCCAGCGGTTGTTGGGGAGGTAGCGGAAGCACACCTGGAGGTCCCACGAGGGGTTTTTCCAGAGGTTGGCGGAGTTGGCGTCGCCGAGGTATCCTGTCATGCCGAAACCGCCTCCGATGTCATACCGGTAGTCTTCCTGCGCGCGGGCGCGCTGCGGCAATGCAAGGAGCAATGCCCAGAGCGTCAGTAGAATGAGGGCGCGTGTGGCGGCGGTTCGTTTCATGCGTGTCTGCGTGTTGTGGTGTCGTGTATTTTTCAATCAGAAGATGGGTGTGAAGGCGAGGCGGGCCAGCACGCCGCGTCGCACCCGGGCCATGAAGTTGCCGTCTTCGCCGTATCCGCCGAAGAGGTAGATGTAGGGGCACTGCCACGACACGTCGAATCCGTTGAGCGTGTGCGGCAGGCGTGCGCGCGCTTTCCAGTAGTCCTGCACGTCGGCGCTCATGTCGCGTTCCAGCACCACGGCGTCGGCGGCGCGGAACGAGGGGAGTTCCTGGGGCAGTTGCAGGTAGTCCACGGCGCGCTGCCAGTTCACTCCGTTGTCGTAGCTTATGAGCACGTCGCGGTTCAGGGTCCCGTCCGGGCGCTGGCCGCCGGTCAACAGCCACGCGCTCATCTCAAGTTCGGTCGCGGTATTGCCTTTAGGCACCGCGCGGATGGCGTAGTAGGGGATGAGTGTGGGCTGGCGCAGCGCCATGTCGGAGCGCGAGGCTATCTGTGCCCAGTCGTAGCCGTCGTAGGCCCAGACGGCGCCCACGGCGTTGCCGTCCACGTCCGTGCCGCCGGCAAGCAGCGCTATCGGGTTGGGATTCCATTTGGTGGTGAAGCTGCAGAGCGCCGACGATTCGCGAACGGGGAAGCCCGGCTCGAGTGCCGGCTCGCCGTGTACCACGGGATAGGAGGTGTGTAGCAGTTGGCCGTTTTGCGAACGAATGCCGATTGCCACGCCGTTGTAACCTCCAAGAAGGGAAACCCATATTTGGCGCGTGGCGGTCCACGTCTTGGCGTCCCGCGACATGTATAGCTCGCCGCGGTCGTCCAGGATGTAGAAGTTGCCTTCTGTTGCGGTAAAGCTGCGCACGTCGAAGGTGCGGGGTTCCGTCACGGCTGTCTTGGCCCATGAGTCGGGACCGGGATTCTGCGTGGTGGCGAGTGTCAGGGTGCCGTCATCTTCGCGCACCATTGTGTAGACGGTGTCGCCGCTTCGTGCGCTCTTCTGTGCCGTCGGGGCGCCTGTGCGCGAGGGGAGCGATGCAGTGCCCACTTCAGTCCACATCAGCGAGTCGGAGGGCACCTTGTGGACGTTTACTTTCAGGCGGTAAGTGCGTTCGGTCTTCCCGTCCTGTGCCGTGAGTTTGAGGAATACGTTGCCGGAGAAGTCTATGGAGTCGGAGGGGGAAGTCTTGTAGTCGACGTCGCCGGTACGCACGGCGCCGCCCTCCATCGTTATTATCGCTTCGGAAACCGACGACGGGTAGGAAATCACCGGCACCAGTTTGGTGACGTTCGTTCCCAGGGGCAGCGAGTCGGCGTTGAAGATTACTCCGTTTTCGAGGTCGATGGAGAAGAATACCGAGTCGAGGCGGAATTTGCTCGAATTGTCAGTGTCCGAAAGCTTGAAGGCTGTTACGGCCACCGACGAGTCTTTGCCGAAGTTCTTTTCCGCCGGGTCATCCTTGCTGTTGCAGGCCCCGAAGGTGAGCAACATTGTCATCATGGCTACGGCCACGGCCGGGACGGCTGCGCGGCGCGTTTTCCTTTTATGGTTTCTCTCTGAGCGAGTTAGAGTGTTCACAATTGTTGGTTTTGTTATGTTGTTTGACCGTGGCGCTTTTTGTCGGGCGACGGTGCGTCACCTCTCCCGACGGGACAGGCCACAGGTTTCAAACTGCAAAATTAGTATTTCTTATCATATTTCCCCACCTTTTTCCTTGATAAAATGGAGCGATAAGAAAAATTTATAGCTTTTTAACGAACGGGCGCGCCCGATTATTGCGCTCCCCCGTCACACACCGGCGGCTAAATTACCGCCGGCGGTAACGTTCCACGCTGTTTCCGCGAACGGTTCCGCGTGCCACGACGTCGGCGTTCGCAGGGATTTGCGGTGCCTTCACGCCGCCTCCGAGAATCTCCGGAGAGCGCTCCACGCGAAGCTCGTCCCACAACCCGGCGTCCAGGAAACTGTCAATGACCCGAGTGCCCCCTTCCACAAGCAGCGAAGTTATGCCGTGGTCGGCATAGAGCTTCCCCAGGATTTCGGGGAGCGGTGTCAACGAGCTGAAAACCAGCACGTCCTCCCGGGCGGCAAGGTGCGACCCTTCGGGCAACGGCCGCGAGGTCATCACCACGGGACGCGGCGACGTCCCGGGCCAAAGGCGCAGGTCGAGGCGCGGATTGTCGGCCTCCACGGTGCCTCGGCCCACCATTATTGCCTGCGCCTTCGAGCGCTCGGCGTGCGCGAGGACGGCCGTCAGCGGATTGGAGACGGCTACCGGAGCGGGACGCCCTTCGGAGTCGTGACTGCCGATGAAGCCGTCGGCGGTTTCGGCCCATTTGAGTTCTATCCACGGGCGGCGCAGGGTGTGTGCCGTGATGAAGCGTTCGTTGAGCGCCCGGCATTCCTCTTCGAGGACGCCGACCACCACTTCTCGTCCGGCGTCGCGCAGCATCTGTATGCCGCGCCCGGCGACGCGCGGGAACGGGTCGCGGCAACCCACTACGACGCGTGGAATCCCCTTGTCGATAAGCAGCCCGGCACAAGGGGGCGTCTTGCCGTAGTGGGAGCAGGGTTCGAGGGTTACGTAGATGGTGGAGCGGCTGAGAAGTTCGGGGCGGCGCACGCTGCGCACTGCGTTGACCTCGGCGTGAGGCTCGCCGCAGCGGCGGTGGAAACCTTCGCCTATTATGCGGCCGTCGCACACTATCACAGCGCCGACCATCGGGTTCGGCGCCGCGTCAAACTCCCCGTGCCGCGCCAGTTCAAGCGCGCGGCGCATATATTTTTCCTCTTCCATTATTCCTAAAGAAGCGTTTTGTCTGTTTTTGTGACACCAAAGTTAATAAATTTTTCGTTCTCTTCAAAATTAATTATTAACTTTGCGGATATGGAAGAGACTTTGAAAATGATGCGCCGCCGCCTCGCGCCGCTTTACGGTCAGGCGGAATCGCGTGCCATCATCGAGATAATTTTCAAATACCTGATGGGGTGGAACCGGGTGGACCTGCTGATGCGCGATGACAAGGAGCTGTCGCCGACAATCCGCACGCGTATCGGGGAGATACTCGGGCGCCTCGAACGGCACGAGCCCATCCAGTATATCACCGGCATAGCCCCTTTCTACGGCATGGACCTGCACGTGGACCGCAATGTGCTTATCCCCAGGCATGAAACCGAAGGACTCGTGGACATGATAGCGGACCATTACCGCGACCGTCGCGACCTTCGCGTGCTCGACATCGCCACAGGTTCCGGCTGCATAGCCATAGCCCTGGCGCGCAACCTGCCGTTCGCCGACGTCACCGGCCTCGACATTTCGGAAGGGGCGCTCGCCGTGGCGCGTCGCAACGGCAAGGAGCTGAAAACCGCCGTACGCTGGGAGCACGCCGATATTTTCACCTACAATCCCGAGCCGGAAAGCCTCGACATAGTGGTCAGCAATCCGCCGTATGTGCGCGAAAGCGAACGCGCAGGCATGGAGGCGAACGTGCTCGACTACGAGCCGCAGGGCGCCATTTTCGTGCCCGATTCCGACCCTCTGATTTTCTATTCGCGCATCGCCGAAGTGGCCATGGAGGGACTCGTGCCCGGCGGCGGACTGTTCCTCGAAATAAATCCGCTGGAAGCCGACAACCTGCGCAAACTGCTTGTGCAACACGGCTTCGTGCGCGTTGAGATTGTGGATTATATGGACGCCAAGAGCCGTCTCGCCGCCGCTTATAAACCGGGTAAAGATGGAGAGTGACGGCGAAGTAAAAAGAAAGAAACGGGCGCGGAAGCCGCTCACCGTGGATGCCGCCAAGCAGCGCATGGCGGCGCTCTGCGCGCGCTCGGAAACCTGCTCGCACGAGGTGAGTGAAAAGTTGCGCCGCGCCGAAATGGCGGAAAGCGACATCGCCGCCGTGCTACGGTTCCTGACGGAGAATAAGTTTGTGGATGACCGCCGTTTCGCCTGCGCTTTTGCCCGCGACAAAGCCCGCTTCTCCGGCTGGGGACGGCGCAAGATACGCATGGGGCTTATGGCCAAACGCATCGGCGGGGAGAACATCCGCGACGCGCTCGACTCGCTGCCGGCCGAGGATTACGAATCGTCGCTGATGGCGGCCGTGCGCAGCCGTGCCGCAGGACTCGACCCCGAAGACTATGCCGACCGCGCGAAACTCTTCCGCCGCATGGCCTCGCGCGGCTTCGACCCCGAGGACATATCGCGTGCCATCACGCAGTTGCGCCGCGAACGTCGCGAGACCGAAGATTCCTGATTGTCTGGTAATTATGGTGCGTATGAAAGTGGATTTGAAACTCTGGCTCGCAAGGATAGCCGACGTCTGTTTCCCGAAGCAATGCCTGCTTTGCGGCCGTACTCTGTTAGGCTCTGAAAACCATGTCTGCACGCTGTGCCTCGCCGCTCTTCCGCGCTCCGAAATCACCAAGACGCAAGATTCCCCGATGAAGGACGCAATAACCGGAGTGCGCGGAATAGTGGACGCAAACGCCGTGTTCAGCTACGTCCACGGCAACGACGTGGCGCACCTGGTTCACGAGTTCAAATACCACGGATACCATTCGCTGGCGGTGGAGATGGGGCGGCTGATGTACGACGAGATGTTCCGCATGGCCATCCTCGGCGACTACGACGCCATAGTGCCGGTGCCCCTCCACTGGACGCGCCTGATGAAGCGCGGCTACAACCAGACGGAGTGCCTCTGCCGCGGTCTCAGCGGGAAGTCGGGCTGGCCGGTGGAGAATCTGCTGAAGGCACGACGTCACGGCAGCCAGACGCGCCGCAGCGGCACCCTCCGCCGCGTGAACCCGAAAGGGAAATACTACCTTCGTGACGATGCCCGCACCAAAGGGCGCCATTTCCTGCTCGTAGACGACGTCTTCACCACCGGAAGCACTATCCTCGCCGCCGCCGAAGCCCTCCTCTCCCGCTCCGATTGCCGGGTAACCCTCCTGACCTTCTCCCTGACTAACGGTTAGCGCAAAAGCTAAAGAGGTTCCCTTGTGAAAAAATTGTGAGTCAAATTTTGCGGTTTTGCGAAATTTGTCGTATTTGTGTGCCACAGAAAGTCTATCTCGTATTGCTAAAATAGCAGTGCTGGCAACTGGTCAGGAAGAAATAGGTGGAAAAGCGAGGGGTTGGTCAGAAGCGGAGGCCTATTACGGCGCCGAAGTCTTCTATGGAGCTGAACAGTGCGTAGTGGTTGCTGCGGTAGAGGTTGCCGTCGAAGCGGCCGTTGATGCTGAAGAAGAAGTCTTTGTAGTTGTAAACCAACGCGATGCGTCCTTTGGCGCCGAGGGCTATCTGTCGGAGGAAGGCCTCGCTCGAGTCCTCGCGCGTGTAGTTGATGCCGATGGTGGGGAGAGCCGTGATGTTGAACAGGAAATTGCGCTTGAACACCCAGTTGTAACCGTAACCGATGAGCAGGTTGTATGTGTCGTAGTGGAAGACGTAGGGTTGGATGGGTATCTTCATGAATAGCTTCAGCGGGTAGGGGAGAGTGCGGAAGTCGAGGTTGATGTCGAGGTTGGAGTAACCGAATCCGAGGATGAAGCTGCCGGCGCTCCGTTTCTGAATACGCGAATAGCTGTATGCCGCTCCGTTGCTGTATTCGCGGTTGTTGAAGAAGTAGTAGCCGTGGATGCCGTATTGCTTCAGCTTGAGGCCGGGAAACTCCTTGCGTATCAGACGCCCCCCCTTGTAGTCGCCGAAGGAGCGCAGGTATGTGCCGCCGGTGTTTTCGTTGTAGAAGGCTTCCACGTTGAAGCGCTGGCAGTTGAAGCCGAACTCCAGCTTTTTGTGGTTCATGGGTTTGTTGCCGATGATGTTCGACATATCGAGCATATATCCCACGCTGACGGCCATGTATTGCACGTATACGCCGGCTCCCATATATATGTCCGACATCATGCGCATGTTCATGTGGTCGAAGTCCATCAGGTAGCTGTCCAGCCAGTTGTCGTTCTTGAGAAGCACTTTCCAGCGGCGGCCGGTGCCTTGCACATACTCCGGGTCGGTGCCGTTGAAGAACTCGTCGCCCCAATTGTAGACGTCCACGAGGAAACCCACGAATTTGGGGTAACTAATGGTTGTATCCTTGAAATTGAAATGCGAGTCGGCCAGTTGCCGCAACCATCCGGCGCCTTTGGCGGCAGTTCCGGTTGTATCGGCGGTGACGGAGTTTTCGGAGGGAGCCTGCTCTCCCTGCACCGTCGGCAGCTCTTGACCGAGGGTCAAGGCGATGCTGTCTGATTGCGCGTTGAGACCGAGGCAAACAGACAACAGAAGAATCAATATGATGAACCGACGTATCATAATACCCTGATAAAAATCAGTCGGCAAAATTAGACAAAAAAATCGGAGTCCGCAAATATTTTTACAGATTCCGAAAATACCGGGTATGTGCTCACTCGCCGTGTTCGTCAAGAAGTTTCTGAGCTTCTTGCAGTTGCGAAGAATCCACGTAGAGGTCAACGGGGCCGGTACCGGCCCCTGGGGCTGGGAAGATGGAGTCGAGGGCATTGCCGATAACACGGCAGCGGATGCCGTTGGCGCGGAGCATCCCCTCCACGATGGAGGCGTCCCGCATGTTCCCGTATTGTGCCAATATAGTCATAGTAAAGGAATTAAAATTATACCACTGCGTCTTTGACAGTAAGAACGCAGAGAATGAGGGGAAGGTTTACGGCAATGATTAATAGAAGGCGCAACCGCGTCCCCAAAAAGTATAACTGCGGCAAGAATGGATGTGGAGGGTTATTTGATGCCGCGGGCGTTGAGGGCGTTCTGGTAGCGGCGGGCGTTGGCCTGATGCTCCTCGTAGTTGGTGGCGAAGTTGTGATAGCCGGAGAAGTCTTCCTTGGCACACATGTAGAGGTAGTCGCTGGGCTGCGAGTCGAGCACGGCATCGATGGTGGTTACGGCGACGGTGCGTATAGGACCCGGCGGCAACCCTTCCACCTTATACGTATTATAGGGGGAATCGACCTGCGTGTGTTTTCCCAGCACGCGGCGGATGCTGAAGTCGCCCAGGGCGAAGCGCACTGTGGGGTCGGCCTGCAGTTTCATCCCTTTCTTGAAACGGTTGATGTAGAGGCGGCCGATTTTTCCTTTTTCATCGAGCTTGTTGCTCTCTTCGTCGACAATCGAGGCTATTATCATCACCTGTTCGGGGGTGAGGCCGAGTGCTTCGGCTTTTTTGCGGCGCGAGGAGTCCCACACGTCATCGTATTGGCCGGTGAGTTTTTGTAGAATTTCTTCGGGCGAGGCGTTGTAATATACCTCGTAGGTGTCGTCGATGAAGAGGCCGAGTGCCTGTTCGCGGGTCACTTTGTGGCCCTTGAGGAAATCTTCGGAATATAGGATTTCGCGGAGCGTCTTGGCGTCGGCGGAGGTTTTCATGGCTATGCGCCGGAGCATCTGGTCGGCGTTGCGGAAACCGTTGATGGTCAGGCGCACGGGCTGCTGGGCTCCACGCGTTATCCTGTAGGCGGCCCGCAGCGGCGACATCCCTTTGGTTATGAGATAGGCACCGGTGCGTTTCAGGTGCCCGTCGTCATCTACGGGCACTATGGCGGTCACCTTGTCGGCGAAGGTTTGTCCGAAGTAGCGCGTCAGGGTGTCGGAGAGCATGTTGCGGTCGGCGCCGTCGGGGATGCGTATCACCTTTTCTTGCCGCGCGCCGGGCATGAGGTAGGGGAGGGAGACTGCGGCAGGAATGGCAATCAGCACCGCCACGCAGGCGAGGATGACCCACAGCAGGCGGCGACGGCGTTTCTTCTGATGTTTCTTTTGCGGCACATAGTTTTTGGTGGGCAACTTGCCGCGGCGGGTGCTTGGAATGGGCTGGGCCATTGTCAAGATTTTGGTTTGAAGTTATTGATAATGAGGGCAATCTCGCGGGCTTCGTCAGGTCGTGTCCCGGCTATCGGGAGGCTCAACACCTCGTTGGCCAGCCGTTCCGTGAGGGGGAGCGAGAGGTGGTCGAGCACACCGCGGTAGCATTCCTGCCGGTGGGGCGGGATGGGGTAATGCACCAGCGTGTCCACGCCGTTGAGGGCAAGATGCTTCTGCAGCTCGTCGCGGTGCGGGGAGCGTACCACGTATTGGTGCCACACCTGGGTGCAGCCGTCGAGCCATGCCGGAGCGGAGACGTGCGGATTGCAGATGCTTTCGGAGTAGGCGCGCGCGGTGGCGTTTCGCGCGGCGGTGATTTGGGGCAGATGGCGCAGCTTTACGCGCAGCATGGCGGCCTGAAGCTCGTCGATGCGCGAGTTGTAACCGGTGTACCGCGAATGGTATTTTTCTTCCGACCCGTAGTTGTGGAGGGCGCGGATAACGCGCAGCAGCTCCGCATCGGAGGAACAGACGGCGCCGGCGTCGCCTTGTGCGCCGATGTTTTTGCCGGGATAGAAGGAGAAGGCGGCGGCGTCGCCGAGGCTGCCGGTGGGATGTCCGGCCACGGTGGCACCAATGGCCTGTGCGTTGTCTTCCAGCAGGATGATGCCGCGGCGTCGCAGACGTGCGGCGGCCTCGAAATCCCACGACGGGTTGCCGTAAAGGTGGGTCAGCGCTATGAGGCGCGTGCGGTCGGTGGTGTGGTTTTCAGCCTCGTGCAGGTCTATGCAATGTGTGGTTTCGTCAGGGTCTATCAGCCTTACTTCAAGTCCCAGCTCGGTGGCGGGGAGGATAGTGGCGATGAAAGTGTTTCCGGCCGCGATAATTTCGTCGCCGGGGGCGAGGCGTCCGAGCTCCATGTATCCGCGCATGATGAGGCGCAGGGCGTCGAGGCCGTTTCCCGTTCCTACGGCACCGGAGGCACCGCATAGCCGCGCGAGCTCGCGCTCGAAGGATTCCGTTTCGGGTCCCGAAAGGTATCGGCCGCTTTCAAGCACACGGCAGGCGGCTTCCCGCAACTCGGGAAGCATCGGCCGGTTTATTTCTTTCAGTGGTTGGAAAGGATACTGTTTCATGATTCGGAAGAGTCGGCAGTGGCCCGGGGTCCGCGGTTTCGGGGGCAGATTCCCGGCGCGTCGTCACAGCGCCACGACGGGGCGTTCACCCTCGGGGAGCGCCTGAACGTAGCGGAGGTATTCGTCGTAGTCGCGGATATAGTCTTCCTCCTCGTATTCCTCCGAGGCTATGCACATCAGTACTGTTCCGGTGGTGAAGTTGGGCATAGTGATCCAGGCTCCGGCGGGGACGAGGACGCCCATGTTGGCGCGGTTCATGTGGACGAGCACCTGCTCGCGGCCGTCGGTGATGATGAGGTCGAAGCTGCCGCTGACGGCGGTGACGACTTCCTGACAGGTGCGGTGGGCATGTCCGCCGCGGGTTTCGCCGCCCGGGACGTCGTAAATGAAGAATACGCGGCGTATGGGGAAGGGCACATGGCGCCCTCCCTCTACGAACGAGAGGTTGCCGCGCGGGTCGCAGATCTTCGGAAACTCTATTATCCTGACTTTGTTTTGCAAGTTCATGAAGTAGGGGGCGGTTCTCCTTTTCCGCATAAACGAGGGTGCGCACGTCCGTACGCTCCCTCGAGTAAAATGGCGGATAAATTTGTTTTTAGGCGGCGGCGCGCGGCCGGAGGCTTATGGTTCCGTTGCGGCGCGTGGCTGCCGTGTGGTCGGTTTATTTCTTCTCTTTGAGACGCGAAAGCTGTTTCTCAAGGGCGTCGAGGCAGAGGTCGATGGCCTCCTCGAAAGAGTCGGCTGTTTTGGAGGCAAAGAGATTCTCGTTGCCGGGGACGTTGAGCTGCACTCCGGCCTCCTTGTTCATGGCGGTTTCGGGTTTTACGACTTTGAGGGTAACATCGACACCGGTCACGGCCTCGTAACGGCGTGTCAACTTATCGATTTTCTTGTTGATGAACGCCACGAGCTTGTCGGTAATGTCGAAATGAAGGGCTTTAATGTTAACTTCCATACTTCTGAGTTTTAGGTAATACGAAATAGGATTCCTTCAGAAAGAGCATCCTGTCCGGGATGCTTGGAGAGCTTTCCGTTTGCAAAGATAAACAATTTTTGCGGAATAATTCCTATTTTCTGACGATTATTTTTCCTCGTCGGGAAGTTTTTTCTCTTCCGGGGTGTCGCCGGGGGTGTTTCCGGCCTCTCCGGCGGCGCGTTTTCCTGCTTTTCCGTCGCGTGCACGCGGATGTGCCGCCAGATAGTCTTTCTGCATCTCCGAGAAGGTGACGTGGGTGTAAATCTGCGTGGTGGAGAGCGACGAGTGGCCCAGGAACTCCTTCACGGTGTTGATGTCGGCGCCGTTGTTGAGCATCGCGGTGGCGAAGGAGTGGCGCAGCACGTGTGGCGTCTTCTTTTCCTGCGGGACGGAACTCAGGGCCGCGCGCACTATCTCGCCGAGCTTCTTGTCAGAGAGAGGCGCACCTTTGTAAAGAAAGAGTTTGCCGGACGGGTTTTCGGGCCAGAGACCGTTGCGCGTGGCACGGTATTTCTCCACGAGCATGAGGGTTTCGGCGGCCATGGGCACGATGCGCTCCTTGCCCCCCTTGCCGTGGACAAGCATCTGGGCGCGGGCCGTACTGATGTCGCGGTCGGAGAGGCCGATGAGCTCGGCGCGGCGTATGCCGGAGGTGTAGAGCAGGTGGATGATGGTCGATTCCAGCAGGTCGAGGTATGAGTTTTCCTCCGACATCTGTTCGGCTGCGAGCACACGCTCCATGTCGCTTTCCGGGATGTATTTAGGCAACGCCTTGCGCGTCACTTTCAGGTGCATCGACGCCGCCGGGTTGATTTCTATCAGCCCGCGTTTCATCAGGAACGCGAAGAAAGCCCGGAGACTCTGCAGCTTGCGGAGCACCGTGGCGGTGTGGAGCCCTTTGCCCGAGAGGGTGGCTATCCAAAGGCGCACATCGGCGGCCGTCACCGAAAGGGGGTCGAACGAATCCGGCTTTTCTCCGGTGATGAAAAGAGAGAATTCACGAACATCGGTAAGGTAGGCGCGCACCGTCAGTGGGGAGCGCCCGCATTCTACGGTTAAAAAAGTTTCGAACATCCCGATGTGGTTGCTGTCCGAACTGTTAGGGTTCATTCCGTCCATTTCTGTTAGAAAGATATGGCGTCGTGAAGAGTGTTTTCGCGGCTCTCCGCGATGTCGGTGGTGAAAAAAGTATTAGTTTTAGCCGACGGTCGGGTGGCAAGGGCAAGCGCCAATCGTTCAGGGAGCACTGTTAGAACTGCTTATGCTGATAATCCGGGAGTGCCGTAGTAGCTGTCGTTTTTTTTGGCGGTGCTTGCTTTGTTGTGGAATGTAGGGGTGTGGAGAAAGCCGTTCGGGTAAATAAACACAGATATTGAGATTTAAGGCAATGCCCTAAATCCCCATAGTCTGTGTAATTGTAGCGCGAAGAGGCTGTCTTTATTGCTCAGCCTGGCGAAGCTGCTGAACGTAAATTGCTTTCATCATTTTCTTGCGGTTCGTTACCGACGGCTTCTCGAAAGCCTGACGGCTGCGGAGCTCGCGAACGATGCCGGTGCGCTCGAATTTACGTTTGAATTTCTTAAGGGCTTTCTCAATGTTTTCGCCTTCTTTTACTTGTACAATTATCATTTTTGCTATTTAATTTGTATAATTTAATTTCTTTTCTCGATGCAGCACGATAGGCTCGTGCGGCATTTAGCGGTGCAAAATTAGTCATAACTTTTTTAACGGCAAAATTTTATCTCTCTTTTTTGAGAATTTTTTTGCCGGAAGGGTGTTGCTCGCGCCGTTACTGCGGTTTTTGTGTTTTAATGTCGGGGATGTGGCTTATTCTATTGATGTTGCGGGTGTGGGGATGGAATGGATGAGGGGAGGCGGGGGCTTTTACGAGGCAGTCCCGGAAAGCCGGGCCTTCCGGGACTGGTGATGAGATTCGGTGCTTCGGCCGGCACCCCGGCCGGGGCCGACCGTTTATTGCCGTTCTTGTCTTACTCGAAGTATTTGTCGGGTTGGTCGTACCAGCGGGAGTACATCAGGTAGTTGTGGGCTATCTTGATGTTCATCTCCTTGGCCTTCTCCGGTTCTACCATTTTCACGAATTTGGCGGGAGCCCCGGCCCACATTTCATGTGCGCCTATCTTGGTGCGGCTCAGCACCACCGATCCGGCGGCCACGAGTGCGCCTTCGCCCACTTCGGCGTCATCCATCACGATGGCGCCCATTCCTATCAGGGCGTAATCGTGGATTTTGGCGCCGTGGATAACCACGTTGTGGCCTATGGAGACATCGTTGCCGATTTCGATTACCGATTTATGGTAAAGAGTGTGAAGCACGCTGCCGTCCTGGATGTTGACGCGGTTGCCGATACGTATGGAGTTGACGTCGCCGCGCAGCACGGTTCCGAACCAGATGCTGCACTCGTCGCCCATCTCCACGTCGCCTACTATGGTGCAGTTGTCGGCCAGGAAACAGTCTTTCCCTATCTTGGGTGTAAATCCTCTTACTGTCTTTATAAGTGCCATATTATTTGTTCATTAAGGCTTGGTTATCAGCGGGTGAGTTCTTTGGTTTTCTCTGCGAGCCACGCAGCCTCGTCGGCGTTGAGCAGCGGGGTGAGGCGTTCGCGCACTTCGCGGTGATAGCTGTTGAGCCACTCTATTTCGGCGTCGGTCATTATTTCGGTCTCGAAGAGGCGCAGGTCGAAGGGGAAGAGTGTCATGGTATGGAAGCGGTAGAAGTCGCCGAACTGCGTGGTCTTGTATTTTTCGGTGACGATGAGGTTTTCGCAGCGGATGCCGTAGTCGCCTTCGAGGTATAGTCCCGGTTCGTTGCTGGTGATCATGCCGGGCTGCAAGGTGGCCGGGTTCTCGTTGAGGCGGATATTCTGCGGCCCTTCGTGGCAGTTGATGAAGAAGCCTACGCCGTGGCCTGTGCCGTGGTAATAAGCTTTCCCTTCGTTCCAGAGGAACTGTCGTGCCAGCACATCGAGCTGCGAGCCGCGTGTTCCGGCCGGGAAGATGGCTTTGGCCAGTGCTATGTGCCCCTTCATCACCAGGGTGAAGTCGTGGCGCTGCTGCCCGGTGGGAGTGCCCAGGGCCACGGTGCGGGTGATGTCGGTGGTGCCGTAGATGTACTGGCCGCCCGAGTCTACGAGCAGCAGGCCGTTGCCGGTCACGGGGATGTCTGTTTCTTCGGTGGCCTCATAGTGCACGATGGCGCCATGTTCGTTCCAGCCGAGGATGGAGCAAAAGCTTTCGTCGACGCACGAGGGGTCGCTCAGGCGCAGTTCGCGCAGACGCTTGCTGAGGCCGAGTTCGGTGAGTTTTCCTGTGGGATATTCCTTTTCCACATACATGAAGAAGCGTGTCAGCGCAACGCCGTCTTTCTCCATGGCGGTGGCCAGGTTGGAGAGCATGGTGGCGTTCTTGATGCTCTTGAGTCTGGCCACGTCGGCGCCGCCGAATACGGGGGTGCAGCCTATGTGGTCATAAAGGCCGCGGGAGGTTTTCTCCGGATCGATGAGCAGGCGCGTGTCCTTGGGCAGCGTCTCCACGAAGCTGAGGACATCGGCGTAGGGGCGTGTCTCCACATTGTATTTCCCGAGGTGTGCCTTCACTTCGTCGGTCATCTTTTCAGGGTCTACGAAGAGGATGCGGCGCTGCGGGTCGATGTAGAGGTACGAGACGAATATGGGGGAGAAGGCGATGTCGTTGGCGGCACGGACGTTGGTTGCCCAGGCAATGTCGTCGAGCGACGAGAGCATCACGGCATTGGCGAGCTCGCCCTTCACGGCCTCCATTATGCGCTCCATCTTTGAGTCTACGCTTTCGCCCACTACCTCTTCGTCGTGCACGAAGAGCTTGTTCTGCGGGCGCGAGGGGCGTTCCTTCCAGATGTAGTCGAAGAGGGGGAAACTGTCGTCGAACTTTATGCCGTTGTCGCTGAACTCCTGTTCCATTCTCTGGGCGAGTGCAACGGAGAAGGTCATCCCGTCGATGGCCACGGTCTGTCCGGCCTTCATGTTTTCGGTCACCCAGTCGATGAGGTCCACGGCGTTGGGTCCGTCTTCCTCCATCATGGAGAACCCTGTTCCTTCGAGTTGCTGTGTGGCCTGGATGAAGTAGCGCGAGTCGGTCCAGCAGAGGGCTTTGTCGGCGGTGACTACTGCGGTGCCGTTGGTGCCGTTTTCAGAGAAGAAGCCCGTGAGCCATTCGCGGCCGCGCCAGTGGGCGGGCGGGTTTTCGCTTTGATGTGGGTCGGTGCCGCTGATGATAACGGCGTCGATGCCTTTCTCCTGCATCACATTGCGCAGGGATTTCAGATATTCTGCATTTTTCTTTTCCATAACTTATAGTGTGTCGCCGCCGAAGGGTAAAAATGGGCCGGACAGCGGTGTTGGGTTAATCGGTTGGAAATAAAGCGGTTGAGATATTTTGAAACCGCCTTTATATAAAGCGGTGCTAAATTACGAAAAATAATTGTACCTGCCAACAAAATTCTTGAAAAAATCAGTTGCACCGGTTCGGGAAGGCGTTTCCCGCGTGGCCGCCCCGAGGCGGCCACGCGGAGGGTGCGCACAAGCATGTCAGGTGCGGCCCGTTCACAGGGAGGAATGGTAATTTTGGTAAAAAAGGCACATTTTTACCAAAAGAAATTGTGCGGCATAAATGTTAAAAGTTTTCCGCTGCCCCTTTCCGTGGGTGCGTATGGGATATTAAAAGATTGATTATCCGTAACTTTTACCGGAAGGAAAAATGGAATCGCAGAGCGCTCGAAAAATAAATAATTCACAAATTTGGATTTTTTAACACTTTAGAATGTCCACATTTTGCGAATTTATTATTAACTTTGCAGCGTATTTGCATCGTAAGGCATTCCAAGCCTAAAGACTGATAGTAAATGCACGACGAAAAGTTTTTAAGTAATAGTGATATAAAATTTGTAAGTTAGTGGTTTAGCAAGATTTAGTGAGCTTGTGAAAGTTAGCGGGTCTGAAAAAATCACAGGGCAGGAGGTGATTGTGAAATTACGTCCTGCTTTTGTTTTATAAGGCGGTTCGCGCTTGGGGATAATACCTCGTTCTTCTATTAAAAGATGTTAACGGGGCTGTAAAATTCTTTATCGTGAGGATTATTTCTTAATTTTGCACACAATTAAGAAATGTGAGCAATGCGCGTTGCGCAGGTTCTTAATGCCACCTCTGATACCAATACTCTTTAAAATAACGTTATTACGCAGATGGAAACAGTAGTACTGTTTGATACTCAGGAACTTCATGAAAACTTATTGCCGTTGAGCTTCACGCGGCCCGTGTCGCACTTCCGTGTCGGAATCCTGACGATAGGGGAGAAATGGCGGCGGCGCCTCGGGGCGGACCGCGTCATGTCGCTGGCCGTGTCTTATCTGCGTGTAAAATTTCCCGCTCCGGAGCCGGATGCCGAAGCTCTCTTTATAAACAGCGGCGTGATGCCCACCCCTGCATTGGTCGAAACAGCAGGCAACCTCTGTGCCGGACAGCGGCTGGTTGACGCCGAGGGTGATACGTTGGCATTCCGCGGCACGACGGCTGCCTTCGATGCCGGCGAAGGGGAACAGGTGGTGTTCGATGCCAGGGTGGATAGAATCCGCTACGTCTTCGATATTTTCCTCCGGAACGGCCGTGAACTGGTGGCTGATTATGAGTTGCTTACCTTGGGCCGTGTGTCACAGCCGCTCCCCCACACCTGCACGCTAATCGGCAGCCCGATGACGGAGAAAGGGTATCCGGCACTCTTCATAGAGGAGGGCGCCTCGGTGCAGGGAGCCTTCGTCAACGTCACCCACGGCCCTATATATATAGGTAAGGATGCAGAGGTGATGGAAGGAGCATGTCTGCGCGGCCCGTTGGCCGTCTGCGAGGAAAGCCACGTCAACATAGGCGCTAAAATCTACCCCGACACCACCGTCGGCCCGTGCTCGAAAGTCGGCGGCGAGGTGAACAACGTCGTGATTTTCGGCCATTCCAACAAGTCGCACGATGGCTTCCTGGGGAATGCCGTGGTAGGGGAATGGTGCAACATAGGCGCCGGAGTAAACGCCTCGAACCTGAAAAACGACTATTCCAAAATCCGCATCTGGAACTACGCCACGCGCTCCTTCATGCGCACGGACCTGCAATTCTGCGGCCTTATAATGGGCGACCATTCCAAGATAGGCATCAACGTGATGCTCAACACCGCCACGGTGATGGGAGTAGGGGTGAACCTCCACGGCAGCGGCTTCCCGCGCACATTCCTGCCGGGCTTCAGCGAAGGCTCTCCGGCCGGCTTCAAGGAGGTGACGCTCAAAAAGTTCACCCAAGTGGCCGAACGCGTGATGGCGCGCCGCAACATAGCGGTCGAAGACCCGGACCGCGCCCTTTTCGCCGAAGTGGAAAAGCAAGAAAAATCCCACCGCTAACCCCGCGGCTTCCTTTTTGCCAAAGACGGTCATCACCGGTACACAGAAAATGTACCGGTCGTTTTTTGTATATAACCTCTTCCCCAAGAGTTCCGAAGAAGATTTCTCCTCCCGGCTTCTCCCTATTCGAAATTAGATTTCCGTCAGTTCGACGGGCGGTTTTTATTCCGAGTGTATATTATATTTATAAACGGTGGCAATTTGCAAGCGCGGTCTTTACACTTGGCTGCTGGATGCAAATTAGTGTTGTTTTTCTTTTGGAGTTCTAAATATTTTTCTTAACTTTGTGGGCGAAGTGATAAGACTTTGCCTTTCTGACCGTTGCATTTTCGCCTGATTTTAATACCTATCGGAAATTCATCAGGATTGCCTTTACTTACCACATACGCTTTCCGGAACTTTCCGCAGTTTCAGGAGAATGGCCTGTTAAGACACATACTTATAATCTGATTATATGAGAAAATCCTTACTCTACCTTCTTACAGTATTGCTAAGCGTGAGTATCGGAGCCTCGGCGGCTACTTTGCACCGGTTGCCGCGTACCGACACGTTCCGGCCGCTGAGCGAGAGCGGCGTCCGCGCACCCATGCTTAAGAAAGCCCGTGCCGCGGCGCTCACCGGCGCAACCACGGTGCTCACCGAAAACTTCGACAAATGTACCGCCGGCTCCGAAGCCTCCCCCGCTTCCGAAGGCATTGCCGGCGAGATTCCCGCCTCCTGGACTTCCACTCCGGGGTGGGTCGGGGCCACTGTGCACCAGGCCGGCGGTTGCCTATTCGTGGACTCGTGGCAGACCACCTCCAACGGCCAGCCCGTAACCACCTATCTTCTTGACACACCGAAAGTCGGCGGCAGTGCATTCGGCGCGTTGCGCATCACATTCCGCGCACGCACGGCCTCCGGCTCTATGCCGCTCTACGTCATAAACGCCAACGGCAATACCTCTACCTCCATCTCCACGGCATCGGCCGAAATCGGCCCCGCATGGGGCGAATACGAGGTATGGTTCACCGACGCCATCCCGGCCTCCTTCTTCGAATTCCAGGCCGACAAGGGCGCTTTCTACATCGACGACATCACGGTGGAGACAGTCCCGAAGCTAACCGCCCCGAAGGTTCTCCCCGCAACAGACATCACCACCACGGCCTATACCGCCAATTGGAGTGCCGTAGAGGGTGCCGAAGGATACCTTGTGTATCCGCGCATCTCCCACATCTCCGACGGCATGGAGCCTTACTATGTGCTTGACACCGACTTCGAGCGCATCACCGACGGCACCGTCGACGAGCCGGTAGAGCCCGTTTATGTGATAGAGTCGCTCGACGAAATAATCGACGAGCAGGGGTGGCTGGTGCGCCTTCCCGTCCGCGCCAATTCGGCCCTCGGCCTCACTAATAAATACATGGGCAGCTACGGCAACTCGCTGTTGCAGTCCCCTACGCTCAACCTCTCCGGCGCCAAGGGCAACGTGGACGTCAAGCTCCGCTGGCTGGCGCAGGATGTGGACATGTTCCAGGTCAACCTCTATGAAGTGCGCGTGGACGGCTCCGTTTCGTTGCGTTCCACCAAGATGGTCTACACACAGGAGGAATACAACGAATGGAAAGAGAGCGAGTTCACCATCGGCGGCGGTACCAACAGCTGTATGCTGGTAGTGCTCCTCCCCGAGACCACCAAGGGCACGGTCTTTTTCGACAAGATGGAGTTCTCGCAGACCCTTGAAGAGGGCACGCGCTTCACCGTTCCCGGAACGACGCTCAACGTGACGGAAAACAGCGCCCGGGTGCAGACCCCCGACGCCGCGGCCGACGACTCGCGCTCCTACAGCGTGAAGGCTTACCGCGTGTGCGGCGGCAAATCGGTGGTATCACCCGAATCCAACTCCATCACCGTGGGCGCCGACAGCGACGAGATACCGGAATCGCTGGCCACACCGCAACCCGGCGAAGCGCAGGTGCAGGGTTCGCGCTTCACCGCCTCGTGGCCTGCCGTGGAGGGCGCAAACGCCTACGAAGTGCAACTTTACCGCCGCCACACCGCCAACGGAAACGAATCCGTCACCATCGTAAATGAAAACTTCGACAAGATAGACGTAGGCACCGACGACCTCGACCATCCCCGCTGTATGCACGAAGACGGCTACGACCGCCTGGACGACTTCACCAACGTCCCTGGCTGGGAAGTGTTCCAGGGATTCTACGTGGACGGCATCGTCGGCATCCTCGGATACTGGAACATGCTCGGAGTGGGCTGCTACATGAAGTCGCCCGTCTTCGACCTTTCCGGCAACGACGGCAACATGACAATGAGCATCCGCATAGGCTCCGACTACTACAACCAGGGCGCCACCGTCTACCTGGCCCACGACAACCCGGAAACCGGTGGGGTGGTATATGACGAAGAGTTCCCCCTCGACGAGATGGAACGCGGTATGCACCCCTTCACCAAGACCTTCTCCAAAGGTCGTGCCGACTCCTACTTCGTATTCTTCCCCTACGGCTATGGCGTAAGCTACTTCGACGACATTGTGGTGACCCAGAAAGTCCCGGCCGGCGTCCACGACACGCGCGTCTCGCGCCGCATCGTCAGCACTCCGTCGGTCACCATGACCGTCCCGGACGTGAACACCAAGGATGAATACTTCTTCACGGTGCGTGCCATCTGGCTCGACAACACCGACAAGGAGCGCGTAGGCTCCGACGCCTCCGGTGAGATAATGCTCGAAGGCCTCACCCCCGCCACATATTACAGCGGTAAGGTGACCGACCCGGACGGCAAATGGATTCCCGGAGCCACCGTCACCGTCCGCTCAAAGGACGGCAAGAGCGTGGAAACGGCCGTGACAAACCGCTGGGGCCTCTTCCGCGTGGACAATATATGCGATGCCACGGCACGCTACAACGCAGTAGTCACCGCCGACGGCTTCCATCCCGCGCTGGCAGAAAACCTCTCGTTCACAGCCCTTAAAGCCATAGAAGGCGCCGAGCTCATGATGCGTCCCGTCACCGATGACAGCCGCCAGATAGGACAAGTCACCGGCAGCTCGGACGTCGGCGCCCTTTATCTCCAGTACAACAACTCCGACGTGGAGGCCATCTACACCGCCGACGTGCTCGGAATACCTGAAAAATCCAAAATTCTCGGAATCTCCTTCGACGGCTATTGCGAGACCGAAAAAGAGGTGACTCCCACCGTCACCCTCAAGATAGAGAACACCGGCGCCACCAGTTACGAAACGGCTGCTCCCGCCATGGGCGCCGACGCCTTTACCTTCTGGGCCGGCGAGATGACCCTCGACACGACCGGCAGCGCCACATCGCCCGACTGCCTGCTGAGTTTCGCCAACGAGGAAGGCTTCGAATACACCGGTCGGTCGCTTCGCATCCTCATGCAGTCGCGCTGCAACCGCAACTCCGACTTTTACTTCCTCACTGACGCCACGCGTCCCGGCACTTCGGTTTACCGCTACTGGAGCCGTACCGAAACGCAGGAATGGGAAACGGCTCCCGAAGGACTCCCCGTGATGCGCATCGTCTACGAGGCACCCGTTGACGGCATACAGACGGTGACTGTCGGTTCCGCCGCGCAACCCTTCGACCTCGCTGCAGTTCCCGGCGGCGTCCGCATCACCGCACATGACCTTTGCCGCCTCGGCGTCTACACAGCCACAGGCATCCGCGTGGCCGACGTAGCCCTCTCTGCCGGACAGCAGCGTACACTCCGCCTCCCCGCAGGAGTCTATATCATCGGCAACCGTAAAGTTGCGATACGTTGAAAAATAAACACTAAAAACTATACTAAATGAAAAAATTACTGACTGCGGCACTCGCCGCCTTATGCCTGACGGCTCCGGCTGCCAATGCCCAGCTTGAATACAAGCAGGTTGGCACCATAAAGGCCAACGACTACCAGTACCGGACGAGTAATCTCCCTGTGTACACCATGAGCAAGTATGCGCAAGGTGTGACCATCTACCGCAAGGATTTCCTCTCGATGAACGCCAACACGCTGATTAAGGAACTGACCTTCTTCGGCTATCAGGATGCAAAATCGGGTACTGTTCAATATTCGTTGTACATCGGCAACACCACTTCCACATCGATTGACGATTTCATTATCCCGGGCGAAAACGAGGGCTCGGCTGCCACGACCCTTTTCGACTTGTCGAAGGTCACGAAGTTTGCCGATGTCACGTTAACGACGGTTGAGAAACTTGGATCTGCCGCAGAACCCGTGGAAATCCTTACTTTTACTAATGACACGGGCTTCGAATACACCGGCGAAAACCTGGTTATATTCATAACTATGAACGATGGCCTCAGCACGTGCGTGGCACCATACACTACGTTCATGACCGCCAACAACGGCACCGCCGGCAATTCATACGGCGGCTACCGCGAGACGGGATACACCACTGTCGGTTATGGTATCAATACCAAGAAATGGACGAAATACACCGGTTCGACCAATCCCCGCACTCCTGTCGTCAAGATAGGTTACGCCGGTGCGCGCGTGGCTGTCGAAGCCCGTGTTTCCGGCAAGATGGTGTCTTCGCTCAACAACAACGGCATCAGCGGCGCCACAGTATCGCTCGGCGGACAAACCGCGACCACCGACACGTCGGGCTCCTTCTCTTTCACCATCGATGACGTGGACATGGACGCCACCTACACCCTGACTGCCTCCGCCACCGGCTACGAAGACTTCAGCCAGGTGGTTGACATACGCTCGGGCGGCGACCTCCTGCTCGGCAACTTCGTGATGACGAAACTCCCCGTTCCCGCCACGCTGTCGGGCCGAGTGCTCGACTCCGCCGACTCCGAGGCCATCCCGGGCGCAACCGTTGCCTTCAACGGCCAGAGCGTCACTACCGACGCCACCGGCAACTACTCGTTCAGCGTCGCCAACATCGACGTGCTCCCCGCCGAAGGCCTCGCCCTGACGGCCAACGCCGCCGGCTTCATCCCCTACAACTCCAACGTGCAGCTCACCGGCAACATGGATATGGACATCCGTCTCGAACCCCTGGGACAGCTTCCCGGCGAAGGCACGCTCGTAGGTGAGTTCAACCCCGACAACTACAGCTTTGCCGTGCCCTTCAACCCGCTGTGGAACTACTCCAACCAGCAGTTCGTTTACCCCGCCACGATGCTTTCGGGTCTCGCACAGGGCAGCAAGATTAGCTCGGTATCCTTCTACGGTTACTATCCCGAACCCGCACCGGCAGGCGGCGGCGACGAAGGCGGAGAAGAGGGTGATGACGACTATGGCTACGGCTACGCTCCCGCCAAGGCTCCGGCCCAGAGCAACTATAACCTGAAACTCTACATCACCGATGCCGACTTCACACAGTTCGGCTCGCCCATAACCCCGATTTCCACTGAAGCTCTTACCCCCTACTTCGACGGTCAGGTGACGCTCAACACCTCAGGCGACCTCTACCACCCTGTCGAACTCGTGAAACTTGAGTTCGACCGCCCGTATGAGTATACCGGCGGCAACGTGGCCATGATAGCCAATGTAGCCGGCGGCCGCTCCGCACTGCTTTACTTCTGCACGGTGCCCTCTGCCGGCAACGGCGCCATCGTACGCATCTCTTCCACCGAAGTTTCGCTCGAAACCACCAACTGGGGCAATGTCGGCGTACTTCCCGTTCTGCGTCTCGGCCAGTATGTGCAGGGTGCCGTCATCTCAGGTACCGTAACCGACGAGACTACCCATGCTCCGGTGGAGAACGTTACCGTGACAGTCACAGGCAACGGTGCTACCGGACTCTCGACCACTACTGATGCACAGGGACGTTACTCCATCTCGATACCCGACTATGTGCTTGACTCCCGCTACCGCGTCAACTTCTCATGCGACGGCTATGACGACGAGACGGCAAACGTAACCTTCACCGAAGGCAACCTCGAGCAGACGCTGAACATCACGATGTACAATCCGGAAAGCGGAATCGAAGGTATCGGTGCCGAAGGCGCCCTCTTCGATGTCTACACCGTGACGGGCGTGAAAGTGCTCAACGGCGCTGATGCAAGCCGGCTCGGCACACTCCCCGCAGGCATCTACATCGCCAACGGTAAGAAAATAATCATCAAATAACAAGCTGAATCCCGTCGGCAAGAAGAGGGTGGGGCTGGCCCACAGCCCGTTCCGCCCTCCCCGTTGCCGGGGGAACCTTTCAATATCTTAATTTATTTTTGAAGGAAAGAATGTCCGCCTCCTTATAAGATAAGGCGGATATTTCCCAATCCATCTGAAATAATAAACCCTTACTTTATGGAATACAAAAAACTCAAGTATCTACTGGCCGCGGCAGGCGTGGCGTTGCTGGCCCCGGCAGCGGCGGCCATCAATCCCACAGTGAACAGAGCCGGCCGCCATGTCCCGAAATCTCCTTTCCACCGCCCCGTGCAGAAACCCTCTTACGGCATGAAACCGGCGCCCGTCACCGCGCTGCGCAGCTTTGCGACAGGCCCGGCACGCAAGACGGCCGGAGGTACCACCCTCTACGGATATCTCACCGCCGGACACGGAGATAACGACCACGGCCTCTACGAGTTCAACGAGCAGGGATTCACCAAAGTGTGGAGCGACCCTCTCTGGAATCCGGGTTCCTACAGCTTCAGCAACCTGCAGTCCGGCTGGTACAAAGACGGAAAGCTCTGCGGTTTCGACCACTGGTTCGAATACGGATACTTCTGGGGACAACTTTATTACGAAATAGACTTCAATACGGGAGAGATAGTCAAAGAGCTGGAAGACGAGGACTGTATCGACACGGGATGGTTCGTCAACGGTGCCTACGACTCCGACAACGACATCTTCTACGGATACGGCACAGACGACGAGGACGAGGCCTCCACGGCTCTCTTCATGAAGACGTCCGGCTCCAATCCTTTCCAATACGAGATAATCAAGGATTACGGCAAGAGCCAGCAGGGTTACAGCATGCAGTGCATCTCCATGTGCTACAACCCCGTGGACAAGAAACTGTACGGCATCAACCTCAACAAGCAGTTCGTCACCATCAATCCCGCCGACGGCACGCAGACGCTCATCTGCGATGTGCCGGTAAATATGGGCCTCTATGTCACCGGCCTCGTCTACAGCCCTGCCGAAGGGGTGTTCTACTGGAATTGCAATTACGACAACACAGACGGCTCGTGGGGTTCCGACCTTTACACCATCAACGCCGCCACACATGAGTTCACCAAAGTGGACAGCTTCGAGGGAGGCCCCAGTTTCCAGATGCTCTTCAACGTGGGCGACAATGTAAACTTCGCGGCCCCGAAGCGTCCGGAACTCAAGGAAGTGAACTTCGCTCCGGGCTCCACCTCGGGAACCATCGTCTACACCATGCCGACGCAGAACCTCGAAGGGGGCGCCCTCGGCGGTACCCTCACTTATAAAGCCACCATCGACGGACGCCTCGACAAGTCCGGCACCTTCACCCCGGGCCAGGAACTCACCGTAGAGGTCGATAACGTCAGCGACGGCAACCACGAGTTCGGAATCTCCGGCCTCTGCAACGGCGCGCAGGGTCCCGAACTTGTCACGAAGCTGTATGTCGGCGCCGACCGTCCCATGGCTCCCAAGTCCGTGACCCTTTCGGAAAACCTCATCCGCTGGGCTCCCGTCACCGAGGGCGTCAACGGCGGATACCTCGACAAGGAGAAACTGGAATACGAGGTTTACCTCAACGGCCAGCTGCTCACCACCACCAAACGCAATAGCTACGACCTTACCATCCCCGCCGTGCCCGCACAGCGCTGGACGGCATCGGTAGTGGCCGTCTGCGACGGCAAGCGCTCCACACCTACTTACTCCAACGAGATAGTGGCAGGCGAGGCCTGGAAGATGCCTTACCGCTTCCAATGCACCGAGGAGAACCTGGGTCTTGCCAAAATCTTCAATGTAAACAATGACGATGAAACCTGGACTTACACCGACTGGGAAGAGGGATACTACTCAGGCCAGGTGGACGAAGGCACCGGCGACGACTGGATTATCTTCCCCGCCGCTCACTTCGACGACGCCTCCAAGAACTACTCCTTCTACATCGACTGCATGAGCAAAGCCAAAATCTACCCCGACACCTGGCTCGAGGTCTACTATGGCGAATATCCCGAACCCGACATGATGACCGGCGTCATCATGCAGCGCTTCCACCCCGAAAGCCGCGACTACCGCACCTACGGCAACCCCATGTTCAAGGTGCCCGAAGCCGGCGACTACTACATAGGCGTGCGTTGCATCACCAACCAGGGACAGCTCGGCTGCATCATCAGTGAAATCCGCGTGGAAGACAACGACATAGCCGGCGACTCGCCGAAGGCCGCCTCCGACATCACCGCCACTGCCGGCGAGAACGGCGCCCTCAGCGCTACCGTCACCTTCACGATGCCCGACAAGACCGTCGGGGGCGCCACCATCGACGCCTCCAAGACACTGACCGCAGTTGTCACCGGCGTCACGGAATCGACCGTCACCGGCCATCCCGGTGAGCAGGTTTCCGCAACTGTCGGCACCATCCAGGGCGACAACACTATCTACGTGCAGGTTAACGACGGCAACGTCAGCGGAGAACGCGCCACCGTAACCGTCTACACCGGAGTTTCAATCCCCGGGACCGTGCGTAACCTCTCCGGTACCGTCAGCGAGGACATGCTTTCTATGACCATGACATGGGAAGCCCCCGAGGCCGACCGCAAACCCGGTTACGTCGATCCCGCGACGGTAGAATACTTCGTAGGCCTTTACAACGAGCGCAGCGGAAGCTACGACCTCCAGTCGATAGGCATGGGTATAACCTCCTATACTTTCACATTGCCGGCGAATGCCCCGCAAGACATCTATCAGATAGGCGTCCAGGCACGCAACGCCGCCGGCAACAACGACCGCCTAATGGTGCTACGTCCGCAGATGGGACGCCCCTACACCCTCCCCATGAACGACGACTTCGAGACTCAGGAACTCGCTTACCAGCCTTGGGTGCAGTACAAAGTCGAAAGCAGTCAGTATGATGTCAACTGGGCTCTGATGGAACTCCAGCAAATCGCCACCGACTGGGCCGGCAACTACAATGTAGCCCTCATCGGCTATTGCTCCACCGAAAACGTGAACGCAGAAAGCCTGCTCGGTCTGCCGCGCTTCTCTACCGAAGGCCAGACCGAAGTTACCGTCAAAATCAAGTACTATGCCGGCGCGGAAGCCGCAAACCTCAAGCTGCAAGGCTCAGTCTACTCTTCGACCGAACCAGTCGAACTTCATAATTTCGTGATAACAGGCGTTGACAGCCCCGACGAGTGGAAGACAGCCGAAGTGAAACTCCCCGCCGATATGCTCGGACGCAAATGGGTGCAGCTCTACCTCGACGCCCTCTTCAGCCAGTCCCACAACTATACCATCATCGACTCCATCGAAGTGGTGGGCGACAACAGCGGCGTGATAGCCGTGGTAGACGCCAAAGGCTCAGTGAATACAGAAAAGGGTGCCATCCTCGTCAATGGCTTCGACGGCGAGACAGCCCGCGTCTTCACCACCGACGGCCTGCAGGTAGCCGAGCGCAACCTCGACGGCACGCAGACGCGCCTGCCGCTCGCTCCCGGCATCTATATGCTCACAATAGGCGAAACCACCCACCGCCTCATCGTGAAATAACCTGCGGAATAACCCCAATAATAGCAAATGCCGGCTTTCGGGCCGGCATTTGTCATATCTCCCTTATTATATAGAGGTGTAGGTCTTCGGGTCGGGCGAAGGGAAGGGGAGATGGGCGACGCGCAGAAAAAACGGCGTACTTAACAATTTTTTTTGCTCAAACTCTTGCATAACTCTCTTTAAATTAGTAACTTTGCACCGCTTTCAGAGCCGAATTGCGGCAGTTTTGCATCTAATGGTTTGTCTTTCAGGCCGTTAGTTGCGCATCTAAGTGTGTGGCAAAGCTGTGGCAGGGAGGCGCCGGAAGTTGGGTTCTCCGGAATCCGCCACCCGAGAAACAACAAACTCATATAAATAAACAGAGATAAATAATGCCTACAATTCAGCAATTAGTAAGAAAAGGACGCGTAGCTCTTGAGGACAAGAGCAAATCGCCGGCTTTGGATGCTTGCCCCCAGCGCCGTGGTGTGTGCGTCAGAGTCTACACCACAACGCCGAAGAAACCTAACTCGGCAATGCGTAAAGTCGCCCGTGTACGTCTCACTAACGGCAAGGAAGTCAACTCCTACATCCCCGGCGAGGGTCACAACCTCCAGGAACACTCCATCGTGATGGTTCGCGGCGGTCGTGTCAAGGACCTCCCCGGTGTGCGTTACCACATCGTTCGCGGCACTCTCGATACCGCCGGTGTGCAGGGCCGTACGCAGCGTCGCTCCAAATATGGGGCAAAACGTCCCAAAGCAGCTAAAAAATAATTAACGCTCCCCTTTCTTACAACAAAAAATCAACAACAAGTTTTTGATTTATTGGATGGCTAACGGTTGAGTAAACGCGGCGCAAGAGAGCGCGCGTTGAAGATGTAAAAAGCAGCCAAAAACAAAAACATTATCTTTAAACAAAAATGAGAAAAGCTAAGCCTAAGAAAAGAGTGATCCTGCCGGATCCTGTTTTTCATGACCAGCGCGTGACCAAGTTCGTCAATCACCTGATGTATGACGGCAAGAAGAACACCGCCTACACCATCTTCTATACGGCACTCGAGACCGTGAAGGCCAAAATGCCCAACGAAGAGAAGTCCGCACTGGAAATCTGGAAAAAAGCCCTCGAGAACGTTACCCCGCAAGTAGAGGTTAAGTCGCGCCGCATCGGCGGTGCCACATTCCAGGTCCCCACTGAAATACGTCCTGACCGCAAGGAATCCATATCCATGAAGAATCTCATCATTTTCGCACGCAAACGCGGCGGCAAGACCATGGCCGACAAACTGGCAGCCGAAATTATCGACGCCTACAACGACCAGGGCGGCGCCTTCAAACGCAAAGAAGACATGCACCGCATGGCAGAGGCTAACCGCGCATTCGCCCACTTCAGATTCTAATTGAGATATTCCCCGAAAAATGGCAAAACACGAAGATCTTAGATTAACGAGAAATATCGGCATCATGGCCCAC
>DKVK01000073.1:0-1092 GCA_002491165.1 Porphyromonadaceae bacterium UBA7180 | reverse complement strand
GACTGGATGGAGCAGGAGCAGGAACGCGGTATCACCATCACATCGGCCGCTACCACCACTTTCTGGAACTACGGCGGCGACAAATTCAAAATCAACCTCATCGACACCCCGGGGCACGTGGACTTTACCGTAGAGGTGGAACGTTCGCTGCGCGTGCTCGACGGCGCTGTGGCTGCCTTCTGCGCGGTAGGCGGCGTCGAACCCCAGTCCGAAACCGTTTGGCGCCAGGCCGACAAGTACAACGTTCCCCGCATCGGCTACGTCAACAAGATGGACCGCTCCGGCGCAAACTTCTTCGAGGTAGTGCGCCAGGTGCGCGAAGTGCTCGGAGCTACCCCGCTCCCCATCCAGATTCCTATCGGTGCCGAGGAAACTTTCAAGGGCGTCGTTGACCTGGTGAAGATGAAAGCCATCTTCTGGCACGACGAGACCATGGGTGCCGAATACGAGGTAGACGAAATTCCCGACAACCTCCGCGAAGAGGCCGAGGAATGGCGCGACAAAATGCTCGAGACACTCGCAGAGTTCGACGAGACCCTCATGGAGAAATATTTCGACGACCCCGACTCCATCACCGAAGAGGAAATCCGCAAGGCTATCCGCAACGCCACACTGGCTATGCAGGTGAACCCGATGATTTGCGGCTCGTCGTTCAAGAACAAGGGTGTGCAGACACTGCTCGACGCCGTTTGCGCTTACCTTCCTTCTCCCGAAGATTCCGGTGCTGTGGAAGGACATGCTGTGGGAGACCCCAACGCCGTCGAGACACGCGAACCCTCGCCCGAGGCTCCCATGTGCGCACTGGCCTTCAAGATTGCTACCGACCCCTACGTCGGCCGTCTCTGCTTCTTCCGCGTCTATTCCGGCGAAATCGAATCCGGTTCATACGTATTAAACTCCCGTTCCGGAAAGAAAGAGCGTATCTCGCGTCTGTTCCAGATGCACTCCAACAAGCAGAACCCGAAAGAGAAGATCGGCTGCGGCGACATCGGCGCCGGCGTCGGCTTCAAGGATATCCGCACGGGTGACACCCTCTGCGACGAGAACCACCCCATCGTGCTCGAAGCCATGGAGTTCCCCGATCCCGTTATC